>JAOATF010000238.1 GCA_030158285.1 Hyphomonadaceae bacterium | reverse complement strand
CGGCTTGGGCGGAGGGGTTGGCGTCGCGGTCGGTTTCGATGGCGCGGATGATGCGATCCATGATGGCGACGGCGGCGGTCGGGTGGCGGCCGACGGCGGATTCGGCGGAGAGCATCACGGCGTCGGCGCCCTGGTAGACGGCGGTGGCGACGTCGTTGGCTTCGGCGCGGGTGGGGACGAGGGCTTCGACCATCGATTCCAGCATGTGGGTCGCGACGATCACCGGCTTGCCGTGGGCGCGCGCGGTTCTGACGATGCGACGTTGCGCGATCGGGACCTGTTCGGGCGAGAGTTCGACGCCGAGATCGCCGCGGGCGACCATGACCGCATCGGAATGCTGGACGATGGCTTCGAGTTCGTCGAGGGCGGCGGGCTTCTCGATCTTGGAGATGATCGGGATCGCATCGCCGAAGGTCTGCTTGGCGAGCATCACGTCGCCGGCGCGCTGGACGAAGGAGAGGGCGATATAGTCGACGCCCTGCTGGAGGGCGAAGAGGCCGTCGGCGATGTCTTTCGGGGTAAGGGCGGGAATCGGAATCGGGCGGCCGGGGGCGGCGATGCCTTTCCGGCTCATGATGCGGCCGGGCGCGACGGGGCGGGCGATGCGATCGTCGCCATCGACGCGGACGATGTGGAGCATCATCTTGCCGTCGTCGATCAGCAGCTTGTCGCCCAGTTGAAGTGACGCGACGAGTTCGGGATGCGGGATCGGGATGATCTCGGGATCGTTGGACGAGGCCGCGGCGCGCAGGCGCAGTTCGGATGACATGCGGACTTCGGAGACGCCGCCGGGCAGGTCGCCGATGCGGAGTTTCGGGCCTTGCAGGTCGGCCAGCAGCGCGACGGGGCGGCCGGTGGATTTTTCGGCCTCGCGCGCGGCGGCGATGCGCGCGGCGTGTTCGGCGTGGCTGCCGTGGGAGAAGTTGAGGCGGAAGAGATCGACGCCGGCGCGCAGGAGTTCTTCCATTTTCAGCGCGCCATCGCTGGCGGGGCCGAGCGTGGCGAGGATTTTCGTGCGGCGGCGGAAGATGGTCATGGGGTGGCCCCTGCGATTCGCGGGGACGGTAGGGCGGAACGGGGAAGGGGGGAAGCGGGCGCGGTGAGGCGTTCCCGCGCGTAGGGGCGTGGGGTTGGGTGCGTTCTGGTTGTCGCCCGCGTTAGATCGGGCGGATTTGCGCACACATTGTCATTCCGGACCCGCGCAAGCGCGAGCCGGAAGCCAGGGGCTGTCGGCGCAGATGCCTGCGCGTGCGGCTCCTGGGTTCCAGCTCTTCCGCCTTCGCTACGCTACGGCGCGACAAGCCGCGCTGACGCGCTTCGGCTGGAATGACAGTGGATGGGATGTGCGTGAGTACCACACCTGGGCGCACATCGGCCGGTACATCGGCCGGTACACCTGCCGGTACACCTGCCGGTACATCAACAGGGTCATTCTCGGGCTTGTCCCGGGAATCTTGGTTGATGGTTTCGAGGGGATTGTTTGTGAGTCCCTTCGGGTGGTCCAACAGGGATTCTCGGGACAGGCCCGAGAATGACACCGTTGGGGTGAGTTCTTCCTCAGTGTGAATGTCGGGCTTCGTCTGGGGCAGCGCTTCTTGCGACGATCCCATGTGCCAATCATGGGTCCGGCGGTTGAAGCGCATCCCGAACGTTGTCGCGACGCCTTGCACGAGACACACGAACGCGCACGTCACCGCGTCCAGCAAAAGCTGGAGGAGCGGCGGGTTGCCTAAGCCAGGTGCGAGGTTTCGTGCTCGTGTCATGCGCAGCACTATAAGCCCGCGCATGATGCCATTGAATCCAAAGCTCTGTTTCCCTCATCTTTTTGGGCCAGAGCTTTGAGATCATTGGAAACAGGTGCGTCTGTTTCCCTTGGATTTGTACAGCGAGTTTCCCTCATTCTCGGGCGTTCGCTGCTGCGCAGCGACTGCCGGGCCAGCCTACGCGCTGCGCGCTTCGGCGCGGCAAGCAGGCGCCCGGCGGTCCAGAGCTACTTCACCAGCGCCTTGTAGACGAGTTGCTGGGATTCGCCGCGGAGGTTGATGGCGCCGGGGCCGGGGTTGCCGCGGCGCTGGATCATGCCGACGAAGCCGATGTTGTTGACCGGGTCGACCCAGAACCAGGTGCCGTCGATGCCGAACCAGTCATACATGCCGGCGGGGGCGGGGGAGGCGTCGGTGGGGGCTGCGAGTTTGACTGCGCCGCCCCAGCCGAAGCCGGCGCCGCCGAAGACGCCTTTGAGGTCGCCGATGTGGTTGGACATCATCGCCTTGACGGTTTCGGGCTTGAGGATCTGCTTGCCATCGAGCGAGCCGTCGTTGAGCAGCATCTGCACGAAGCGGACATAGTCGTGCGTGGTGGAAGTGAGGCCGCCGCCGCCGGATTCGTGGTGGTTGGGGATGGTGAAGCTGTAGCCGTCTGGGAAGACTTCCTTCACGCCGGACTGCGCGTTGCGTTGGTAGACGACGGCGAGGCGGTTCTTGTAGTCGGCTTCCGAGAGGAAGAAGGCCGTGTCGTTCATGGCCAACGGCGTGAAGATGTTCTGCTTGAGATAGTTGCCGAGCGTTATGCCGGTGATCTTCTCAAGGGCAGCGGCCTGCACGTCGACCGTGTAGGAATAGCTCCAGCGTTCGCCGGGCTGGAACAGCAGCGGGATGTCCTTGAGGCGGTTCATCGCGGCTGAGAGGTTCGGCTGGGCGTGCGGGTTGTTGGCCTGAAACGCCTTGTCGACGGCGTTGCCGGCGGAGAGGCCGTAGCCGAAGCCGGCGGTGTGGGTCATCACCTCGTTCATGTTCGGCGGACGATTGGCCGGGACGAGGCCGTCCTCGATCGTGTCGGATTTGGTCGCGACTTTGAGGTTGCCGAGTTCGGGCAGGAATTTGGTGATCGGGTCTTCCGGCTTCCACTTGCCCTGTTCCCAGAGCTGCATCATGGCGACGCCGACGATCGGCTTGGTCATCGAGCGGATGCGGAAGATGGTGTCGTCGGTGACGGGCGGGCCATCATACGACTGCGCGCCGAACGTGTTCCAGGCGACCAGCTTGCCGTCCTTCACCAGCGCGTATTGCAGGCCCGCGACTTCACCCTTGTCGACGGCTTCCTTGAGGCGCGCATCCAGCGACTGCAGGCCTTCGGCGGTGAAGGCGGATTGCGTGGCGACGACATCGGCCTTGGTGGGCCATGCGGGTGTCGTGCCGGCGTGAAGCGTGGTGCAGGCGGCGAGAACGCTGGCGAGGCCGGCGGTGAGCCAGATCCTGCCGATGGCGAGCGCTTGATTGCGTTGCATGTGGAATCTCCCCGGAGATGTCGTCTTGTTATTGGCCGTCAAGAAAACGGGCGGTGCTGAGGTGTGTCTCTCAACGCCGCCCGGGTCTTCATGCGTTGCGCGCGACTAGTGCGCCGGTTCTTTCGCAGGCTCGGCCGGAGCAGCGGTGGCTGCGGCGGCGGCAGGCTTCAGCGCTTCGTAGACGAGCTTGGCGCTGTCGTTCCGGAAGTTCATGCCGTCCGGACGGGCGCCGCCCATCGACTGGATCATGCCGATGAAGAACAGGTCGTTCTGCGGGTCGATCCAGAACCAGGTGCCGGCCGCGCCGCCCCAGTAGTGCGTGCCCTTGGCGTAGGGCTGGCCGGTGACGGACGGTTCGTCATAGACGGCGAAGTCCATGCCGAAGCCGACGCCGGGCAGGCCGGGGTTCGCGGTGGTGCCGTCGGAGTAGAGCTTGAGGTCGCCGATGGCGTTGGTGCGCATCAGTTCGACGGTTTCCGGCTTCAGCACGCGGTTGGCGCCGATGGCGCCGTCGTTGAGGAACATCTGGGTGAAGCGCGCATAGTCGTGCGTCGAGGAGACGAGACCGCCGCCGCCGGATTCGAGACGGTTCGGGTCATCGAAGCCCGGACGATCCGGACGGTTGGGGTTCACGACGAGAGCGTTTGCGTCCTTGTCCCAGTGATAGACGTCGGTGAAGCGCGCCTTGGTGGCGTCGGTCACGAAGAAGGACGTGTCGTTCATGCCGAGCGGCGTGAAGATGTTGGCCTTCAGGTATTCCGAGAACTTCTGGCCGGAGAGCTTCTCGACGATATAGCCCTGGATGTCGACGGAGACAGAGTAGCTCCAGCGCGTGCCGGGATCGTAGACGAGGGGGATGCCCTCGATCTTCTTCATCATCTCCTCGAGGGTCGAGGAGACGAGCACGCCGTCTTTCACGAAGGCGGCGTCGACCGGGTTGAAGTTGGGGTTCTTGGGATCGGTGCAGCAGAGGCCGTAGCCGAAGCCGGCGGTGTGGCTCATCAGCTGGCGCATGGTGGGCGGGCTGGTCGGATCGGCGAGCACGGGCTTGCCGCCCTTCATGACGGGTTTGCCGTCTTTCCAGGTGATGACTTTGAGATTGGCGAGCTCGGGCACGAATTTGGTCACTGGATCATCCAGCTGCCATTTGCCTTGCTCATAGAGCTGCATCATCGCGACGCCGGTGATCGGCTTCGACATCGAGTAGATGCGGAAGAGCGAGTCGTTGGTCATCGGCGCGCCGGTCTTCGGATCGCCCGACTGGACGCCGAAGGATTTGAAGGCAGCGATGTCGTCGCCCTTGCCGAGGATGTAGGTGAGGCCGGCGACATCGCCATCGGCCACGGATTTCGCGAGGCGCGCATCGAGGGCGGCGAGGCCTTCGGCGGTGAAGCCCAGCGAGGTCGCGTCAGCAACCGGGGCTGCGGGCCAGGCCGGATTTTCGAACGGCTTGGCGACGACGGCGGGTTCGGCGGGCTTGGCAGGCTCTGCGCCACCGCAGGCGGTGAGCAGGGCGAGGGAGGCGGCTGCAAACAGCAGGCGCGACCCGAATTTGAGCTTCAGTGCGGACATTGATCTCCCCTTGCGCCGGATATCTTTGTCCGGTCGGCGGGCGGACCATAGGCTGGAACGGCGGTTACAGCCAAGGACGCGGGGGCAAGCTCCCGAAGGCGTGAAGGGCTAAAAAGCGTGCGGTTTGAACGGTGTCAGAGCCGCTGCCCTTGCCTTTTGCGAACAAATTGCAATGTGAGAGGAAGCCCGGCTAGGTTCCGCGCTGCCTTCAGACTGGCCGGACGCATGAGCACGCCTCAACCTCCCGAAACGCCGAAAGGACATCCGCTGACGCGGCCGATGTACTTTGTGGCGGGGCTGATTCTCGTCGGGGTGGGGATTGCGGGCTACCTGCTGCCGGTCATGCCGGGGACGATTTTCCTGATCCTGGCGGCGGCGTGCTTTGCGCGCTCCTCGCGGCGGCTGGAGACGTGGCTGGTGAACCACCCGAAGCTGGGGCCGAGCGTGAAGGCGTGGCGCAAGAACGGCGCGATCCCGCGCAAGATCAAGTTCATTGCGATCGGATCGATGGTGGTGTCGTTCGCGATTCTCGTCGCGGTGCACGTCTCGCCGGTGTGGATGGCGCTGGCGGGCGTCGCGATGCTTGCGAGCGCGCTGTTCGTGGCGACGCGACCGGAGGGGCCGAAGGCTGCGGGCTAGATGCGGCGCAGGATGGCGCTATGCTCCAGTAAAGATAGCGACAAAAGCGGACAAAACGAGGAGACGTTGATGAGAACGGGATTTGCACTTGCGCTGGCGGCGACGGCATCGGCCCTTGTGCTGGCGGCATGCACCAGCACCGAGGCGGCTGTGGACCAGGCGGGCGCTGCGCCCGCTCTTGTTGCGGGGCCGCCGACTGAAACGCGCGCCGGCAACAAGGCCGAGTACAAGCCCGCGTTCGAATACCAGACACGCGCGCCGACCATCTCCGCAAACGTCGCCTATGATGTGACGCCGGTGGTGGCGAGCGGGCTCAACACGCCGTTCAGCTTCGAATTCCTGCCGGGCGGGAAATACCTGATCACCGAGCGCACCTCGGGCCAGTTCCGCATCGCGGACAAGGACGGCAAGCTGTCGCCGCCGATCAAGGAGGGCGTGCCGGAAGTGGTGAGCCGCGGGCAGGCG
>JAOATF010000237.1 GCA_030158285.1 Hyphomonadaceae bacterium | reverse complement strand
GTCGCGAGGTCGATCATCGTTTTCGGGTTGAACTTCTTCTGCGCGTACCAGAGCACGTCACAGAGGACGAGGCGGCCTTCGGCGTCGGTGTTCTGGATCTCGATGGTCTTGCCGGCGGCGGATTTCACGATGTCGCCGGGGCGCTGGGCGTTGCCGTCAGGCATGTTCTCGACGAGGCCGACGAGGCCGACCACGTTGGCTTTCGCCTTGCGCTTGGCGAGGGCGACCATGGCGCCGACGACAGCAGCGGAGCCGCCCATGTCGCCTTTCATGTCCTGCATGCCGGGGCCCGGCTTCAGGGAGATGCCGCCGGTGTCGAACGTGACGCCCTTGCCGATGAAGGCGACGGGGGTGGCTTTCTTGTCCTTGCCGCCCATCCATTTCATGACGACGAGGCGCGAGCCGCGCACCGAGCCCTGACCGACGCCGATGAGCGAGCCCATGCCGAGCTTGGTCATCGCGGCGACGTCGAGCACTTCGATCTCGAGGCCGAGTTCGCTGAGTTCGGCGATGCGGTCAGCGTAGCTTTCCGGGTGGAGGATGTTCGGCGGCTCGCTGACGAGATCGCGGGCCAGTTCGACGCCTTCGGCCTTCGCCGCGAGCGGCGCGTAGTCAGAGCGGGCGCCGGCGGCCGAGTCGGTGACGACCGATACGCTGGTAAGGGTCGGCTTCTTCTCGGGCTTGAGGTTGAGGCGGTAATTGTCGAAGCGATAGGCGGCGAGGCGGGCGCCGAGACCGAGGTTGGCGGCAACCGCACGGTCCGGCGCGCCGACGATGGCCAAGGATTTCGCGCCGCTGGTCAGCAGGCGTTTCACGAGGCCAGCCGCAGCCTTCTGCCAGCCGAGGTCGCTGGCGGCGGATTTCTTGCCCACGCCGACCAGCATCACGCGGCCCGCATCGCTCCAGTCCGGCGCGAGAATCTCGATCACCTGCCCGGCCCCGCCCTTGAACGGCCCGGTTGCGATGGCGCGGCGCATGGCCGCTTCAGCGGCCTTGTCGAGGCTTGCGGCAAACTCGACACCCTTGTCGCCCTCGTAGGCGAGGTAGGCGATGGCGTCGCCGGTTGGTTCGGCGGAAAACTTGATCTGCATGAGGAAAGAATTGCCCTGACTATTCTCTACATATGGTCATCGACGAACCGCCCGGACGCCGCTAGCACTGCACCAAGGCCGGTAGGCCATTGTCGCGGCGGGAAGCGCCGACACCGGGTTGTCGCATGTCAGGGTTTCAACGCTATCTTTTTCGTAACGTGTTGAGAACCCTCATCGCGATCGTTGGGGGTCTTGCGCTTAT
>JAOATF010000236.1 GCA_030158285.1 Hyphomonadaceae bacterium | reverse complement strand
CCGTCGCCGAAGACAAACGTCTCGGCGACGGTTTGCTGTCTGTGGTTGGTGTAGAGGATTGTCAGCGCGTCCGATCCGGTCAGCACCTGGTCGATCTCGAAATAAAGATCGCGCGCAAGGCCCAGCGCCTTGCCCCAGTAATCCCGCAAAGCCGCCTTGCCGCTCAACGCATCGACATCCTTGCCGGTCACCTGGCGAATGCGCGGCGAATGAAACGTCACGTCCTCGGCGTAGTGCGAGAGGATCGCCTCAAGATCGTGGTCGTTCCACGCCTTCACCCATTCGCGGGCAAAGCTCTGGGCAAGGTCAGGCGTCATCACCATATCTCCGCGTGGAGGCCGCTGGTTAGCCTGCTTCGCGCGTGTAGGCCAAGTACTCAGCCGCTCTCGCTGAACGGATCATCGCGGCAGCTGGCATAGAGCACCATGTTCAGCGCCTTCGCCCGCCCCGCCTTCGCGATCTCCTCCACCGCGATGGCATGCGTCGGCAGCCACTTCGCATCCTGGCCAGGAAAATCCCCCATCAACCAGTAGACGCTCCGCCCATGCTGCGCGCCATGCCCGCCGATATAGATCGCCGCGACATCGGCCTCCTGCGATCGCAGACCAAACTCATCCAGCGCAGTACGCGCCTCACCCACCGACTTGTTGAACACAACCGTCGTCTCGAACCCCGCCCCGCTCAACGCCTCCGGAACCCGCTTCGCATCCACCGCCGCACCGGGGAGCGAATACGCATCCGATCGCGAATAGTCAGAATTTATCAGCACCAGCGCGATCCGCGTCCCGCCCTTCGCATCCAGCCGCAGCTTCGGCGCCGGCAAACGCCGCGGATAATCCAGCTGCTGCCAGCCCCGGCTATGGATCGCATTCGCCTCCGCCATCCGGCGCGTGAACGTCTCCAGCGTCAGCGGCTTCTCGGCGATCACCTGAACCAGCGCCGACGCAAACGGATTGCCACCCTGCCGGTCCCGATCGCTGGTCAGCCGCCCCGCCTGCCCCGCATAGTAGATCAAGGCAGCAGGCGCAGACGGCGCCGTCTGCGCCACCGCGCTGCCGGCCGAAGCCGCCATCAGTCCTGCGATGAAAGTACGCCGCTGCATGAACGCAGACTAGCACCGGACCGCCTCCCCCTGTGAAGAGGGCCCTGTAAAGAGGCCCTTGCGAAGGGGAGGCGCCGTTACCAGCTAGAACTTCAGCACTTTCACGTAACGCACCTGCGGCAGCGCCTTGATGGCCTCCAGGGTCTTCGCCGGAACGTCCTGGTCGACGCCGACGATGGCGATGGCGTCGCCGCCGGCGGTTTCACGACCGAGGTTGAACGTCGCGATGTTGACCTTGGCCTCGCCCAGCTGGCCCGCCATGGCGCCGATGAAGCCTGGCTTGTCCGAGTTGTTGATGAACAGCATGTAGGGCTGGAAGTCGGCTTCGAGCGCCATGCCCTTCACCTCGACGATGCGCGGCTTGCCGCCGACGATGGCGCCGGCAACCGAGCGCCACTTGTCGTCGACCTTCACCTTGATGCGGATCAGCGAGTCATAGATCGGGCTCGCCTCGTTGATCGACTCCTTCAGCGAACCGCCGCGCTCCTGCAGGACGGCCGGCGCGGACACCATGTTCACTTCCGCGAGGAACGGACGCAGCATGCCCGCCAGCGCCGCCGACGTCAGCGGCTTGCGGTTCAGCTGGGCGACCTGCCCTTCGTATTCGATCTCGACTTCGGCCAGACCGCCGTCTGCAACCTGTCCGGCAAACTGCCCCAGCTTCTCGGCCAGCGCCACGAACGGCTTCAGCTTCGGCGCTTCCTCCGCCGTGACCGACGGTGTGTTCAGCGCGTTGGAAACAGCGCCGGTGAGCAGGTAATCCGCCATCTGCTCGGCGACCTGGAAAGCGACATTGTCTTGCGCTTCGACGGTCGAAGCGCCAAGGTGCGGCGTCGCGATGAAGTTCGGCGCGCCGAACAGCACGTTGGCTTTCGCCGGCTCCTCGAGGAACACGTCGAATGCCGCCGCGCCGATATGGCCGCTTTCGAGGCCCGCGCGCACCGCCGTTTCGTCGGCAAGGCCGCCACGCGCGCAGTTGATCAGGATCACGCCCTTCTTCGTCTTGGCGATGTTCTCAGCCGAGAGGATATTCTTGGTCTGCTCCGTCAGCGGCGTGTGCAGCGTGATGACATCGGCGCGCGCCAGCAGCTCATTGAGCTCGACCTTCTCGACGCCCAGCTGCGTGGCGCGTTCGGCCGTGAGGAAGGGGTCATACGCCACGACCTTCATCTTGAGGCCCAGCGCGCGATCCGCAACGATCGAGCCGATATTGCCGGCGCCGATGAGGCCCAGCGTCTTCGCAAACAACTCGATGCCGATATAGTCCTTCTTCGGCCACTCGCCCGCGATGGTGCGCTGGCTCGCCGACGGGATCTGGCGCGCGGCGGCGAACATCATGGCGATGGCGTGCTCGGCAGTTGTAATCGCATTACCAAAGGGCGTGTTCATCACGATCACGCCCTTGGCGGTCGCGGCTTTCACATCGACGTTGTCGACGCCGATGCCGGCGCGACCGATGACTTTCAGCTTCGATCCGGCAGCGATCACATCCTTGTCCGGCTTGCACGCCGAACGCACCGCAAGGCCATCATACTGACCGATGATGCTGATCAGCTCGTCCTTCTTGAGCCCGACCTTGAAGTCGACCTCGATGCCGCGGTTCTTGAAGATGTCCGCCGCGCCGGGCGCGAGATCATCGGCGATGAGGACTTTCACTTTGCCAGTGTTTGGGGTGGTCATGTGGGAAGGTCTCCGTATCTTTAAGTGTGTTGGGAGCGGATGCGCCTAGATGTGGCTGCCGGTTCCGTCTCCGGTTGTTGTCCATTTGCGCGCGCGATTGATCGCCATCTTGGCGTCGACCTGCTCGCTGAGTTCCTGTCCGAGAATGCCGGCCACGCGATGCAGCAGGATGACGACATCCGCCGCCTCCCTGCCCGCCTCGGCCGTGTCGCCCTCACGCAGCGCCTGCTCAAGCTCGTCCATCTCCACGCGCGCGCGTTGCACGAGCACAGTGAGATCGGACGGTTGCCCGAAGATGGCATCGCCCCATTCGCGAATAGTCTTGCTGGTTTCAGTCGCCATCGCGACCTCCACACGCTCGAGGTCAGGAAAGCTCTGCGACAGTCGTCTCGAATGCCCAGTCGAGCCACGGCGTCAGCTTGTCGAGATCGGCCGCTTCCACAGTCGCGCCGCACCAGATGCGCAGCCCCGGAGGCGCGGCCTTGTAGCCGCCGATATCGTAGGCCGCGTTTTCCTTCTCGAGCGCCGCGACGAACTTCTTCACGAAGTCCTGCTGGCCCTTGTCATCGAGCTTGGCTACGCGCGGATCGACAATGGAAAGCGTGACAGAGGTGTTCGAACGGGTGGCCTTGTCCGCCGCGAGGAATTCCACCCACGGCGTCTTCGCAACCCACGCATCGAGCACGGCGAGATTTGCGTCCGAACGCTTGAACGCAGCCTCAACGCCGCCGAGCCCTTCGACCCATTGCAGCGCGTCGATATAGTCCTCGGTCGCCAGCATGGACGGCGTGTTGATCGTCTCGCCTTCGAAGATGCCTTCGGTGACTTCGCCGCCCTTGGTCATGCGGAAGAGTTTCGGCATCGGCCATTTCGGCGTGTACGTCTTGAGGCGCTCAATCGCGCGCGGGCTGAGGATGAGAATGCCGTGTGCGCCCTCGCCGCCCAGCACTTTCTGCCAGGAGTAGGTCAGCACATCGATCTTGTTCCACGGGATCGGCATCGCAAACACCGCCGAGGTTGCGTCGCAGAACGTCAGGCCTTCGCGGTCATCCGCGATCCAGTCGCCATTCGGCACTTTGACACCCGACGTCGTACCATTCCACGTGAAGACGATGTCCGCATCCTTGCGGGCCTTCGACAGGTCCGGCAGCTGGCCGTAACCGGCCTTGTGCGTGACGGCGTCGACCTTCAGCTGCTTGGTGATGTCCGTCACCCAATCTTCGCCGAAGCTCTCGAATGCGAAAACGTCAACCGGACGCGCGCCCAGCATGGACCAGAAGGCCGCCTCGATGGCGCCCGTGTCCGAGCCCGGCATGATGCCGATGCGGTAGTCGGCGGGGATCCTGAGAACGGCGCGGGTCTTGTCGATCGCCAGCTTCAGGCGCGCCTTGCCGAGCTTTGACCGGTGCGAGCGGCCGAGCGAGTCGAGCTTGAGATTATCGGGGCTCCAGCCGGGCCTTTTGGCGCACGGGCCGGAAGAAAAGTGAGCGCGCTCAGGGCGCACTGCGGGTTTCGCAGCAGTCGTCATCTGTTTTTCTCCCATCCTTACAGATGGGCTGGTCGCCGTTGGGGGCGACTGGCCCAAGCCGGATATGCGCCGGATCGGGTTGCACGTCAATTAACGCGTTCGGTTAGGTGGGCTGCGGTGGTGGCTGAACATAGCTAAAGTAGGCCTATGGAGCCGATCGAACGTGAACTTGAGGATCGCAAGGAACGCCTCAAACGGATGGTGATCGACCTTCAGCGTCTGGAAGCAATACGACCGCTGCGTTCGCCGCCTCGTGACCTCGATTGGTTCATGAATCACGATGAGCACGACCGGAAGATAATCGATCTTCAATACAGGATTGGCCAGGCGCAATCAGGCATTGCCGATCTTGAAGACGTCATCGCCGAAGGCCGAACGCCGCCAAGGATCGCAAAGCCGGATACGTCGCGACGCCGCACGCTCTCGGACGAAGAGCGCGACAGGATTGCCATGGAGGAACGGGCCAGACTCCTGAAAGACATGCCGCTTGACGATGATTGGGAGCTTCACGTCTCTGTGGAGCGCTTCACTGATCTTGAGGGGAATCCGCAGATTGGCTTCTACAGCGGCATGAAGCCTGACCGGCTCCCGAAGCCTTCACGCGACTCGTGATTTCCGGTTCGCCACGGCAACCCCGGCAAGGATCAGCGCCAGCGCGCCGATCATCGACCATTCCAGCTGCTCGCCGAGGAAGATCACGCCGAGCCCCGTCGCCCACAGGGGCGACATGTAGGTGGTGAAGGAGACGAACACCGGCCCTGCCCGGCGGATCAGCCAGACATAGACAAACATGGCGAACGCCGTCGGTAACAGGCCAAGAACGATCATCGCCGTGATCGACTGCACGCTCGCCGCCACCGGGAACGGCTCCATCGCCAGCGCATAGAGCAGCGCCAGAACCCCGCCCATGCCGACAATAATGAAGCTGGACAGCACCGGCTCGACACGCGGTGCAAGCCGCGTCGCCACATTGCCCACCGCGTAGAGCCAGGCGCCAAAGATCGCGAGCAGGATGCCGATCAGGCTGGCGCCAGCCCCCTCGCGGAATTCCGGCAGCACGAGGACAACCAGCCCGAGGAATCCCATCATCACGCCAGCGAGCCGACGCGCGCTCAGCCGGTCAGTCGTGAAGAAGTGCGCCATCAGCACGGTCGCGAACGGCGTGCCGCCATTGCAGATCGCCATTACGGCGGAGCCCACAGACTCAGCAGCGTGCGCATAGAGGATGAACGGTATCGCCGTCGCCCCGATACCGATGAGCCCGAACCAGGCGATGGCCTTCAGCGACACGCCTTGCTCGTCCGCCGGGCGCTCGATTGGCCGCAGCATGCGCGAGCCGAGAATCCACACGCCAAGAAAGAACGTCCCGCTCAACAAGCGGCCCGTAACCAGCCATGCCGGCGAGATCGTCTCGACGCCCATGCGGATGCCCGCAAACGTCGATCCCCACACAACCACAAGCAACAGCAGGGCCGCCCAGCTCAGCGAGTGGCCGGAAAGGCGCGAGGCCGGGCGCGCAACGCCCGCTTTTCCTTCCGCCGTTTCCACGCTTCACGCTCCGCTACAGGGCAACGGCGCCCTGCTAGAGCAATTGTCGTTGTGTGGCAAAGCCACAGCCGCGCAATGCCCGGTAACAATCTACAAATGCAATCTGGCAACAAAAAAGCCCGGCGCATGAAGCGCCTGGCCCTCCCTGGCTCAAACCAAATCGCCTGCTTAGAGTCTGACTCATAATTGGGGCTGTGTTCTGAGGTGTCTTGCGCGGCGGCG
>JAOATF010000235.1 GCA_030158285.1 Hyphomonadaceae bacterium | reverse complement strand
TCCTGCCCCGCGAAGCGGGGAAGGTGGCATGCGAAGCATGACGGAAGGGGCTGCCGGCGAAGCGGGCGGATCGCAGCCTAGTGCGCGCCCGCCCCCGGCGCGGCGCCCGGTTGCGGCGGTGCGGGTGGCTTCAGCAGGGGCGTCATGAACAGCATCACGGCGAAGCAGATCGCCATGACGAGGAACATGTTGTTGAACGTCATCACCTGCGCTTCCATCTGCATCCGGTAGGTCAGCTGCGCGATGGCGGCGCCGGCGGGGTCGGGATTGCCGGCCGCGCGCAGGCTGGCCTCAGCCGATTGCAGGAACGCCGCGATCTCGGGCCGCTGCGGGTCCATGCCCGCCGCGATCTCCTGGTTGTGCAGGTTGGTGTAGTTCAGCCGCAGCGTGTTCAGCGCGGCAAGGCCCACGGCGCCGCCAAGATTGCGACACACCGTGATCAGGCCCGTCGCGTTCGGCAGCTTGTGCGGGGGCAGGGTGCCCAGCGCCATGAAGTTGTTCGGCACCATCGACATGATGAGGCCCGCGCCACGCAACGCCTGCGGCCAGAACAATTCCTCGAACGAGGATTCCGATGTGAGGAAGCTGTTCCAGTAAAGCCCCACAGCCGCCAGCGTCAGCCCCGTACCCACGATGATGCGCGGATCGATCCGCCGCATCAGCGCCCCGGAAATCGGCCCCGCGATGAACATCGCAAGACCGCCAATGCTCATGATATGGCCGATCTGCTCGGCATTGTAGCCGCGCACCGTCCCCAGGAAGAGCGGCGTCACATAGACCGAGCCGAACAGGCCGAAGCCCACCACCGTGGCCGTGATCGCGCCGACAGAAAAGTTGCTGTCCTTGAACACGGACAGGTCGACCACGGGATTTGCCTGCCGGAAGGCGCGCCAGAAGAAGATGACGCCCGCCAGCGAGCAGAGGAACATCCAGATCACCAGCTGATCGTCCTCGAACCAGCCAGCCGTCGGGCCCTCCTCGAACACGTATTCGAACGCGCCAAGGAACAGCGCCATCGCGGCGAGGCCCATGATGTCGATGTTGCGGATCAGGCTCAGCTGCATCGGCGCTTTTGGCGTGAGGTTCCACACCAGCACCGACGCGATGATCCCCGGAATGACGTTGACGAGGAACAACCAGTGCCAGCTGAAATTCTCGGTCAGCCATCCGCCCAGCGTCGGCCCGATGGAGGGCGCCAGCGTCGCCACCATGCCGATCGCCACCTGCTGGATCATCGACCGGTTCGGCCCGAACAGCGTGAACGCCGCCGCCATCGTGGTCGGGATCATCGCCGCGCCCATGAAGCCCTGGATGCAGCGGAAGACGATCAGGCTGTTGAGGTCCCACGCCAGCGCGCACATCGCGCTCGAGATGGTGAAGCCGACCGCCGAATAGACAAACAGCCGCCGCATCGACAGCGCGCGGTTGAGCAGGCCCGACAGCGGAATGCCGATGACCTCGGCGATCAGATAGCTGGTCTGGATCCACGCGATCTCTTCAGCCGACGCCGAAACGCCCGCCTGGATCTTCTGGATGGACGAGGCGACGATCTGGATGTCCAGGATCGCCATGAACATGCCGACCACCATCGCGAAGAACCCGATGTTGAGCATCAGGCTTTCGCGCGTTCCCCTGGCCGGCGGGACGTAAACTCCCGGCGGCGCTGGTGCGGCGGTGGCGCTCATCGCCGTTACTTGCAGTCAGGCTTGGTGGAAACCGTCGCCGTCACCTGCAGGCCCGCGCGCAGCAGGCCGCTGGCCTTGGCTTCGTTGTCGAGCACGATCTTCACCGGCACGCGCTGCACGATCTTGGTGAAGTTGCCGGTCGCCGTGTCCTGCGGAACCAGGCTGAACGTGGCGCCGGTGCTCGGCGACAGGCTCTGCACATGGCCTTTGACGTGCAGGTTCGGATAGGCGTCGACATGCACATTGACGCACTGGCCAACGCGCATCTCGGTGATCTGCGTTTCCTTGAAGTTGGCGAGCACCCAGACATCGTCCGACGAGACGATCGACAGCGCCACACGCCCCGGCGACAGGATCTGGCCGACAACCACGTCCTTCTTGGTCACCGTGCCATTCATCGGCGCGCGGATCTTGGTGCGCCCAAGCTCCAGCTCGGCGCCTTCCACCTCGGCCTTCGCGGCGGCCACTTTGGCCTCGGCGGACAGCGCTGCTGCTTGCGTGCTGGAAAGCTGGCTGCGCTGGGCGGTGATCGAGGCATCGGCCTGCGTCAGCTGAGCGTCGGCGGAGCGACGCGCGGCTTCGGCCTGTTCAAGCTTGGCCTTCGGATACCAGCCCTTGGCCGAAAGCTCAGCGAGGCGCTTGGCGTCCGACGAGGAGAGGTCAGCCGTCGCGTCCGCAGCGTCGCGCGCGGCGCGGGCTTCGGCCAGCGTGTCGCGTTGCACGGAAATGCGGGCGCGCGCCTGCGCTGCGTCGGATTCAGCTTGCGCCAGGTTGGCCTTGGCATGCGCGAGCCGCAGGACGAATTCGTCGTCGACCAGTTCGACCAGAAGGTCGCCCTGTTTCACCAGCTGGTTCTCGGCGACATGGATGGTCGCGACATAGCCCTCGATCTTCGGCGTCACGCGCGCGATGTCGGAGCGCAGCTGGGCATTGTCGGTGGTGATGTTGAACCGGCCGTCGACGAACCAGTTGATGCCCATCCATCCGGCGGTGAGCACGGCGACCGCCGCAACACCCATGAGGATCTTCTTGCGCATGCCGCCAGCGGCGGGTTTTGCAGGAGCGGACGGGGCTGCCGGCGGCGCGGCGGGCGCCTGCGACTGTTCGCCTTCGGGGGCGGGAGCAGCGCCGGGCTCGATCTTGACCGTCTTGAGGGCCATATGCGTGGTGTCCTGTAGCGGCGTACTGCCGGTGTCGGGCTACAATACGGGCTATGTAATTCCCGTTACGTTTCCGTTGAAATGTAGCGACGCAATAGAGAGTATCAAGTCGGGGGGACAATGAGTAATTCTAGCGGAATGTCGCAGTCAGATTCTGTAATCCCCGGCGCGCCAGTCGCCGAAGCCGATGCTCCCGAGAGCGGCCGCGCCGAGTTGCGCCGCGCCGCCTTCCTCAGGGCCGCCCGCGAGGTTTTCCTCGAATTTGGCTATGATCAGGCCAATATGGCCGAGATCGTGCGCCGCGCCGGCGGTTCGCTCTCCACGCTCTATGCCCAGTTCGGCGGCAAGAAGGGCCTGTTCGAGGCGATGATCGACAGCCGCGTCGGCCAGCTGACCGAGCAGATGCAGGTCGAACTCGCCGCCCATGCGCCGCTCCGCGATGGCCTGCGGCGAATTGGCGAAGACTTCCTCACGCGCTCGATGCAGCCTGACTCGGTGGACGTTCTTCGCCTCATGGTTGCACAGGCCAAGAAATTTCCAGAGATGGCCGCGCAATGGACCACCCGCGGCCCCGAGGCTGTTCGCAAGGCGCTCGGCATCTATCTCAAGGACCGCGTGGAAGCCGGCGAGATCAAGATCGCCAACACCGAGATCGCGGCGGTCGTCTTCTTCGACCTGCTGCGCTCCCGCCTGCAGATGCGCGCCCTGCTGAACCCCAGCTACGTCGCCACCGAGCAAGACATCCGCGACACGGTCGACCGCGCGGTAAAAGTGTTCATCGGCGGGATTGGCGAGCTGGGCTAGGCGTCGCCACCGCCGGGGCTGAACGCACATCCTTCGAGACGATCGCTTCGCGATCCCTCAGGATGAGGTCAGTGGGTGTTTCGGCAATTTTCTTCAGCTAAGATCCACCGACCTCATCCTGAGGGATCGCAGGCACGCTGCTTCAACAGCACAAGTCTCTCGTGCGATCGTCTCGAAGGATGTTTTCAGGGCGCCTACCGCCCCTTGAAATCTCCCGTCCGGCGCTCGCTCACAGCCTTCACGCCTTCCTTGAAGTCGTCGGTCTTCATCAGCCATTGCTGTTCGGCGAACTCGTGATCCGTCGCCGCGCGAACGCCTGCCGCCATCTCGCCGCGCAGCGTCTTGCGCGTTGAGCGCACGGCCAGCGGCGCATTCTCCGCAATCGTCGCGGCCATCGTATGCGCACGTTCCAGCAGGCGCGATGGATCGACGAGATCATCCACCAGCCCCATCTCCAGCGCCTCCGATCCGTCATAGCGCGCGCCGGTGAGGAACATCATCGCCGCGTTCTGCCGGCCGATCAGGCGGGGCAGGGTGTAGGTAAGGCCGAAGCCCGGATGGAAACCCAGCTTGGTGAAGTTCGCGGCAAACCGTGCCTCCGGCGTCGCCACCCGGAAATCCGCAATCAGCGACAGCCCCAGCCCCGCGCCGATCGCCGCGCCCTGCACAGCGGCGATGATCGGCAACTCGGTCGAGAACAACCGCACCGCCTGATCATACAGCGGATTGATCGACCGCTCCGGGATCGGCCCCTCGCTCGTGCGATTGGAAAGATCAGCCCCCGAACAGAACACCTTGCCCGTCGTCGCAAGCACGACAGCGCGCGTGACGCCATCCTTGTCCAGCATCTCCAGCGCATCGGCGAGATTGCTCATCAGGTCCACGCTCACCGCATTGATCGGCGGCTTGTCGATGGTCACCCGCGCGATGAACCCATCGCGCTGGATATGAACGTCGCCGATGCGGTTGGTCACATGAGCCTCACTGGTTACGAGGCGTTATCCTACCGAAATGCGGGATCAGTGGAAGCGCGAGGCGAACAACAACCGCCGCAATGATTGCCGCCTCCAGAACGCGCCAGAACGAGTGTCCGTTTGACGGGAACCGCATTCCGTTGAGCATGGCTCCCGCTTGTTGCATGATCTGCGTCAATGCTGCCATTGCGACAGCGGTAGCTAGGGTGGAGCCGAGCCACATGCTGATCCGCCGCCAAAGCGGTTGTTGCTGGCTCGTTGAAACGCCAGCGGCGACGCATGTCCAGACAAACAGCCCCAGCCAGCGAGCATCATCACCCACCAGAGGGGCTTGGTCGACATCGCGCACAAGGCATCGATTCTGTAGCCCAGCGGAGCGCCAGTCATGAGCGCGCACCAAGCGGCGCTCATGATAACGGAAGCGGACATTGCGATAATACCGCTGCGTGCGGCGATCGATGTTAGAGCGCTCATTTTCACCTCGCCGAGGTTTGGACACGTGATGGTCCCGCATGCCGATCACTGGCAGGTTAACCGCCCTACCCGTCAGCCGGCATCAGCCCAAAAACCGTTCGCGGATGGCCTTGCGGAACGTGTCGATGCCGACGGCGAGGCGCTGGGCGTAAGTCGCGCGGGCGTCGTCGCCGGCGACGAATGTCACGCGGTCGCTTGTGTCGGTGATGGCGGCATAGGCTTCTTCCGCGATCTTCTCGGCGCTCGATCCGCCGGCGCGGCGCTCGGGGTCCATGAAGGCCTTCATCGTCTTGCCGATGGCGTCCATGTAGGCCGGATGCGGCGTCATCACGAGCGAGCGGCTGGCGAAGTCCGTGGCGATGCCGCCCGGCGCCAGCGTGCGCACGCGGATGCCCAGCGGCGCCAGCTCATAGGCCAGGCTCTCGCTCCATCCCTCCAGCGCCCATTTGGTCGCGTGATAGACCGAATTGAACGGGAAGGTGGCCAGCCCGCCGATCGAGGTGGTGGTGAGGATCGTGCCGCTCTTCTGCGCGCGCAGCGCCGGCAGGAAAGCCTGCGTCACGCGCATCACGCCAAGCAGGTTGGTGTTGAGCTGCGTCTGCAGCTGCTCGTCCGTCGCGCCTTCGAACGCGCCCGCAAGGCCATAGCCCGCATTGTTGAAGAGGACATCGACGGGGCCAAGGGCAAGCGCCTTCGCAGCTGTGTCCTTGATCTGCGCCGGGTTGGTGACGTCGAGCGGCAGCAGGGTGATGTTGGCCATCGTGCCGAGATCGGACTTCGAGGGATCGCGCATGGTGGCGATCACCTTCCAGCCCTTGGCCGCAAAGAGTTTTGCGGCGGCATAGCCGAGCCCGGTCGAAGCGCCGGTGATGAAGATGGTCTGTGCCATGTGAGTTACCTTTTCAGTCCCAACAGATTCCGCGCCACCACCCATTTGTGCACTTCGGTGGGGCCGTCATAGATCCGCATCGTGCGCATCTGCGCCTGCATCAGCGACAGCGGCA
>JAOATF010000234.1 GCA_030158285.1 Hyphomonadaceae bacterium | reverse complement strand
ATGGTCCATGCCCTGCGGCAGGATGTGCTGAAATCCAAACTCCATGAACGTGCCGACGTTGTCGAACCACATGCTGGAATGCCCCTGAACAAGCAGTGCTGTGGCCCGCCGCCCGAACCTCGGACGGCGTAGTGGCGGAAAGGGTGGGATTCGAACCCACGGTAGAGTTTCCCCTACGACGGTTTTCAAGACCGTTGCCTTAAACCACTCGGCCATCTCTCCCGCGCGGAGACTTCTAGGCAGCGTTTGCGACAAAGAAAATGGTTTACGTGATGGGGCAGGGCAGCGGGGTGCGGATTGGGGCGTTTTGGCCGGAATCCCTGTGAAAAGGCCCGTGCGGCCTGGGAAATCGGTGCAATTCGCAGGTTCCGCGTAAACCCGCCGGCAGACGCTCCAAAATTGATGAAAATCGATGGAATCCGTTTCACGGCCCGGCAGCGGCCCGTGGCTATGGTTATCCCCGCGCCGCCAGAAGAGCGGCCAGTGCTGGCAGGGTTTCGCCAGCGCATATTCAGAAGGGATTGCTGATGGCTGGACGCTGCAACGCCCCGGGTCGCGCTTTTGTTCGCACCCTGACGGCCGCTGTGCTTGTGGCGGGCTTTGTCGCCCTGCCGGTTGGCGTGGCTGTGGCGCAATCGGCGGCTCCCATTGTCTACAAGTCGCAGGCTCCCAAGCCGCAAGCTGCTGGGCCGCGTCTTGAGAACCGGGCGGACGCCCTGTCTCTCTCCGTTGCGCCGCGTGCGCCGGTTCCGACTTTTGCCAATTCACGCGCGTCTGACAGCGCGATCGACCTTCGCCCCGGTGCGACGTCGGCCACGTTTGGCCCGGCGCCGATGGCGGCTGCGGGCAAGCCAGAGGCCCTGCCGTTGCGCACGGCGGCTGTGCCGGTGCGTCCGGCGGCGACCGAGCAGGCTTTCGTGGCGCCGTATGCCGGCCCTCCCTACCAGGTGGCGGGCCGCTGGTATGTGCCGGCGCATGAGCCGAACTATGATGAGGTCGGCACGGCGTCCTGGTATGGCCCGACCTTCCACGGCAAGGCGGCGGCCTCTGGCGAGACGTTTGACGAGAACGAGCTGACGGCGGCTCACCCGACCCTGCCGATCCCCTCGCTGGTGCGTGTCACCAACCTGGAGAACGGGCGCTCGGTTGTGGTGCGCCTGAACGATCGCGGTCCGTTCGTGGATGACCGGATCATCGACCTGTCGAAAGCGGCGGGCGCGCAGCTCGACATGCATGCCAAGGGCACGGCCAAGGTGCGGGTGCAGTATGTCGGCCCGGCGCCGGCGATGGGTGGCGGCGCTGCTGTTCAGGTCCAGCCGCAACGGATCAGCGTGGCGCCGGTCGCCCTGCCGCCGGTGGTGAAGCCTGTGGCGGTTGCGGCCAAGCCCGCCGTGCAGCCTGCGGATGGGCAATTCTTTGTCCAGGCCGGCTCGTTTGCCGATCTCGGCAACGCCCACGCCATGCGTGACCGGTTGGCCCCGACTGGCCGTGTGTCGATCGAAGCCACGACGGTCAACGGGTCGGAATTCTACCGGGTGATGGTGGGTCCGTGGGGCTCCCGGGACCAGGCTGATACCGCCCGTCAGCTGCTCGGGAATGGGCTCATTGTCGCGCGCGGGCGATAACTGGCGAGGGCAGGGCGCCACACCCCCGGTTTCCTGTTGATTTCAGCGGCTTGCCGAGGTTGACGGGCATGCCCGAACCGCCGTCTTGTTGGCAGCTTCCCGAGGGAGACTGTCGACATGCGTTTCATTGCCGGAACCCTGGCTGCCGTGGCGCTTCTGACCACGACCGCCATCGCCCAGCCGGGCCCTGCTCCGGCGGCCCCTGATCCGGGCACGCACACGGCTGGCGATCCGCTTAACACCAACGCCCCGTACGCCTTCATCATGGATGGCGACAACGGCATCCCGCTCTACTCCAAGAACGGCGACGAGCCGATGGTGCCGGCTTCGATGTCGAAGCTGATGCTCTACTACATGGTGTTCGAGCGCCTGAAGGCCGGCCGCCTCACCATGACGGATGAGTTCAATGTCAGCGAGCATGCCTGGCGCACGGGCGGAGCCGGCACCGATGGCTCGACGATGTTCCTGCCGATCCACTCCAAGGTCACGGTGCAGGACCTGCTCAAGGGCGCGATCATCGTGTCGGGCAATGATGCGTGCATCGTTCTGGCTGAAGGTCTGTTCGGCAGCGAGGAAGCGTATGCGCGCCAGGCGACGGCGCGCGGCAAGGAGCTGGGTCTGACGGGATCGACGTTTGCGAATTCCACGGGCCTCGAGGATCCGCGCCACAAGATGAGCGCGCATGACATCGCGCTCCTCGCCTACCGCATCGTCAAGGACTTCCCGGAATACTATCCGATGTTCTCGGAGCCGGAGTTCACCTTCAACAAGACGCGCCAGTACAACCGCAACCCTCTCCTCCGCGAGCTGCAGGGGTCGGATGGCGTGAAGACGGGCCACCTGAAAGTGTCCGGCTTCGGTCTGGTTGGGTCGGCGGTGCGCGAAGGCAAGCGGCGGATCATCGTGCTCAATGGCCTCGGCAGCGAGACGGAGCGCAAGACGGAAGGCCCGCGTGTCATGCGCTCTGCCTTCCTCGATTTCACCTCGGCGACGCTGGTGAAGAAAGGCGCGGAAGTCGCCATCGCGGATGTCTGGCTCGGCGAGCAGGACAAGGTCTCGCTGGTAGCGACGGAAGACTACGCCATCGGCCTGCACCTCGATGCGGTCGACGGCGTGAAAGGCGAAGTCGTCTTCAAGGGGCCGCTGTCGGCGCCGGTGAAGGAAGGCGATGTCGTCGGCGAGTTGATCGTCACGGCGCCCGGAACGGCGCCAAAGAAGATCCCGGTTGCGGCCGGCGCGTCGGTCAACCAGCTCGGCTTCTTCGGCAAGGCAATGCTTGGTCTGAAAGGCGAATAGGACTTGGCCGCTCGTGGTCGCTTCATCACGCTCGAAGGCGGTGAAGGCGTTGGAAAATCAACGCTCGCAGCGGCTCTCGCGACGCATCTGGGTGAGCGTGGGCTGACAGTGCTGCGGACGCGTGAGCCTGGCGGCTCTCCCGGCGCCGAGTTGCTGCGTGGTGTAATCCTCAATCCGCCGGCGGAGGTCGGCGGGTGGCGTCCGACGGCCGAGGCGCTGATGTTCTACGCCGCGCGCAGCGATCACCTGGAGCGCACGATCCGCCCGGCGCTGGAGCGTGGAGAGTGGGTGATCTGCGACCGCTTCTCCGACTCCACGCGCGCGTATCAGGTGGCCGCCGGCGGTCTTGCCACGGAGCATGTTGATGCGCTGGAAAAGATAGCGGTCGGCCCGACGGCGCCTGATCTCACGCTTGTGCTCGACCTGCCAATCGCGATCGCACGTACACGGATGAAGACACGCGCCATTGCGGAAGACGCGATCGAGTCGCGCGGCGCGAAGTATCATGAGGCGGTGCACGCGGCCTTCCTGGATATTGCACGCGCCAACCCGCATCGCTGTGTCGTGCTGGATGCGTCGTCTTCCGCTGATACGCTGGCGCAGCTTGCTCTCGTCGAGGTCGGCCGTCGCTTTCCGGAGCTGCGGTGATGGAGCTGCAGCCGCATGACATCGGGCCGGTGCTCGGACATGACGAAGCGCAGCAGGATTTTCTGGCGGCGCTGGACTCCGGCAAGCTGCACCATGGCTGGCTGATGCGTGGGCCGCGTGGCGTCGGCAAGTCGCGGCTTGCCGTGCGTTTCGCGATGCGGCTGCTGGGTGATTGCAGTGATTTTTCTGCGCCGCCCGATGTTGCGATCACGAACCTGCTGCTGGCGGGCAGCCACCCAGACTTCCGCATGATCCGCCGACCCATCGACGACAAGGGCAAGCAGAAATCCGAAATCCCTGTCGACAGCGTGCGTGAGCTTTCGCAGTTCTTCTCGTTGCGCCCGGCGCTGGGTGGCTGGCGCGTGGCGATCATCGATGCCGTGGACGAGATGAATCGCTTCGGCGCCAACGCCGTTCTCAAGACGTTGGAAGAGCCGCCGCACAAGGCTGTGCTGATCCTGCTGTCGCATGGCGAACAGGCGCTGCTGCCGACGATACGCAGCCGTTGCCGCGTGTTGCGTTGTGGACCGCTCGACGAACGTGACGAGATGTCGGTCCTCGCGCTGGCCGGTCATACAGGCGCCAAAGCCAATACGATTGCGGCGATGGCCCCGGGCCGCCCGGGGCGCGCCATCGAGCTGTCGCAAGGCGAGGCGGGCGATGGCAGTTCGCTCGAGTCGTTGCTGCGTGGCGATGGCGTTGATGCATCCGCACTGCAGTCGGCGCTGATACAGGCGTCGAAGAGCGAAGGCGCGCTGGCTGTCTCGATGGAGCGCCTGCGCGCCATGCTCCAACGGCGTGCGATGCGGGAGGGCGATCCCGCGCGGGCAGGCGATTGGGCCGACGCCGCGCTGGCGGTTGCGCGGATCGGCGCCGAAGCGGATGCGCTGAACCAGGACCGTGCCCAGACAGTCGCGGCGGCGCTGCAGGCCGTCACCACCCGCGTCGGCGGAGGCTGACGCCGGTGTATTTCGACACGCACGTCAATCTCCACGCCGAGCAGTTCGCGCAGGACCTGCCGGATGTGCTGGCCCGCGCCCGCGCCGCCGGCGTCTCGCGCATGGTGACGATCTGCGACCGGCTCGATCGCTATCCGGCTGTGAAGGCGATCGCCGAAGCGAACGACGACATCAACTGCACCGTCGGCGTCCATCCGCACTACGCGAAGGACTACTGGTCGCTGCAGGCTGAAACGCTGGTCGCCGAGGCGGCGCATCCGAAAGTCTGCGGCATTGGCGAGACCGGGCTCGACCAGCACTACGGCTACAGCGACATCGTCCTGCAGGAGCGCAGCTTCGTCGAGCACATCACAGCGGCGCGCGAGACTAGGCTGCCGCTTGTGGTCCACACGCGCGAAGCGGACGATCTCACCGGCGACATCCTCGAGCGCGAATACGCCCGCGGCCCGTTCCAGATCCTGATGCACTGCTACACCAGCGGCGAACGGCTGGCCCGGCGCGCCATGGATCTCGACGCCTACTTCTCGGTCTCGGGCATCCTGTCGTTCAAGACGGCAAATGAGGTCCGTGAAGTCACCGGCCGCGTGCCGCTCGACCGGGTGATCCTCGAAACCGATTGTCCCTACCTCGCGCCCATGCCGCATCGGGGTCGCCGCAACGAGCCGGCCTACCTGCGGGATGTCTGCCGCGCCTTCGCCGCCCAGCGCGGCCTTTCCCAGGAGGACGCTGCCCAGCTGACCATGGCCAACGCCCTCCGGCTGTTCGGGCGGATCCAATGAGCGGGCCGGCCAACACGGGCAAGGGCAGGTTGCAGGTCCGGATCCTGGGCTGTGGCTCGTCCGGCGGCGTTCCCAGGATCGGGAATGATTGGGGCGTCTGCGACCCGGCCGAGCCCCGCAACCGGCGGAGCCGCTGCTCGATCCTGATCCGCCATTGGGGTCCCGGCGCGGCTGAGCCGACGCTGGTGCTTGTGGATACCTCGCCCGACATGCGGGAGCAGTTGCTGGCGGCAAACGTCACCCGGCTGGACGCCGTTCTGATCACCCACGAGCACGCCGACCAGTGCCACGGCATCGACGATCTCCGGGCGCTGGTCCTCCGTGCCGGTCGGCGCATGCCGGTCCATCTCGATGCGGTCACGGCCAACGTCATCGGCTCGCGCTTCGCCTACTGTTTCGATGGCGCGGGGGCCTATCCCGCCATCCTCGACAAGCATGTCGACCTGGAAGCCGGGCAGGTGGTGGAGATCGCGGGCCGGGGTGGCGCGGTCGGCTTCCTGGCTCTGGCGCAGGACCATGGCGGGCTCAGCTCGCTGGGTTTCCGTATCGGCATGTTTGCCTACTGCAATGATGTGGTCCGGCTGCCTGAGGCGACGCTGGAGCGGCTGACCGGGCTCGATACGCTGGTGGTCGATGCGCTGCGCTACAAGCCGCATCCGACGCATGCGAGCGTCGCCGAGGCGCTGGCGTGGATCGAGCGGCTCAAGCCGCGGCGTGCGGTCCTGACGAACCTGCATGTCGATCTGGATTACGCGCGGCTCAAGGCAGAGCTGCCGGCGGGGGTAGAGCCCGCCTTCGATGGCATGGAGCTGGAAATCCCGCCAAACGGCTGATTTCTATCCAGACTTCATTGCCCATAATGTTGATTATGCGACTAATGCCACAAGGGATGCGGGGCATGACAGACAAGGCGGCAGGACTTGAAGGGGCGGCTACGGCCGCCAGCGCGCCGGCTGGCGCGGGGTCCTCCCTCCCCTCATCAGGAGAGCCATGGCGCGATCTGGTGGCGTTAATGGCTCGGCTGAGGGATCCGAAGACGGGCTGCCCATGGGACCTGGAGCAGACCTTCGCGACCATCGCGCCGTACACGATCGAGGAAGCCTATGAGGTGGCCGACGCGATCGAGCGGAACGACATGGGCGAGCTGAAGGGCGAGCTGGGCGATCTGCTGTTCCAGTCGGTTTTCCATGCGCGCATGGCCGAGGAAGCGGGACACTTCGACATCAATGATGTGGTCCAGACGCTGGTGACCAAGATGGTCGACCGCCACCCGCACGTATTCGGAACGACCCGTACCGTGGACAGCGCCGAGGCCCAGACCAGCGCCTGGGAGGCCATGAAGGCGGCCGAGCGGGCGAAGAAGGCAGCCAGCGGCCCGGTGAGCGCCTTGGATGGCGTGGCGCTTGGTCTGCCGGCCTTGATGCGGGCGGAGAAGCTGGCCAAGCGGGCGGCTCGGGTCGGGTTCGACTGGCCGTCGCCCGGACCAGTTATCCACAAGCTGCAGGAAGAGATCGCCGAGCTTGAGGAGGCGATTGGCGCGCCCGTGCCGGACCAGGCGCATGTGGCCGAGGAGCTGGGCGACATCCTGTTCGTGGTGGCGAACCTGTGCCGGAAGCTTTCGGTCGATCCGGAAGTCGCTTTGCGCGACGCCAATTCAAAGTTTGGAAAGCGCTTCCGTGGTATGGAAGCGCTGGCCGCATCCCGGGGGCAGGACTTCGCAAGCCTCTCGCTGGACGAGCAGGAAGAGCTCTGGGTGGCCGTCAAGAAGATCGAGCGTTCATCGCCCGGCGCGGCTGGATAGGATCGGCAGGCGGCGGGAAGCCGCCGCCGGTTGACGCCGGCGGGCCGGGCCGCACATCGCTCATGTACTGGTCCCGCAACGCCAGTTGCCGTTCGGCATAAGCCAGCTCCTCGCGCGTATCGACATCGACCAGCACCGGGCCCGGCGCGGCAAGAGCCGCCACGCGGAAGGCGCCCTGCCCGATGATCTTCTTCGCGCCATCGTCACCATCCAGCTTCCGCAGCTCATCGAAACAGGCGGAACCGAAAGCGGTCGGCGGATGTACGCGACCGGCGGCGCCGGAATGGACGATGTCGGCGTCAGCCAGTTTGGCGAGCAGCGCATCGAACAGCCAGGGCTCGATGAACGGCATGTCGGCCATGCAGAAGATGATCGCCTCGGGTTTGAACTGCAGGGCAACTTGCGCGCCGAGCGCGATCGAATGCCCTAGGCCATGCTTTGGCTGCTTGTTCAACGCGATGACGAACCGGCTCGCGAGGCGGTCCTTGATCTCGTGCCGGTCGGATGGGCACACGGCCACGCGCGTCAGTGCGTGAGCCCCGGCGGCGACGCGCGCCGAATGCTCCAGCAGCGGCTTGCCGCCGAGATTGGCCAGTAGTTTGTCGCGGCGGCCATAGCGGCGCGACAGGCCGGAGGCCAGCAGGACGATCGCGGTGCGTTCGAGCGGGATGGTCACCATCGGCCGGCTCCCCGCGATGTCCACTCCTTGATGATCTCCGAGAGCGCCGACACAGCCAGCGAGCGCGGATCGTGCGAGGCAAACAGGCCGATTGGCCCCTTCAGCCGCGCGAGATCATCCGGCCCAGCGCCAAGCGCCTGCAGCGTTTCGATACGGCGCTGATGCGTCTGCCGAGAGCCGAGCGCGCCGACATAGAAGGCCGGGCTGCGCAGCGCATCGAGCAGCAGCGGCGCTTCCCATTCGTGTTCGTGGAAGAGACAGGCGACGGCGGTGTATTCATCGAACGGCAGGCTCGGCGCCGCAGTCGGCGCTGTCAGCCGGATGGTTTCGTTCGCGTAGGGCTTGCAGAAGTCGAGCGTCGCCGGCTCCTGGCTCGCAACGACCAGATCCACATTCGCTGTCTGCGCCATCTGGCTCATCGCCACAATTTCCCAGCCGCGTCCGGCCAGCACGATGCGCAGGCGCGGTTCAAAGCGGCGGACGAATTCCTTCGGCGTTGCTTCCGCCTCCGATCCGATCAACCGCAGGCTTGAGCGTTGCGAAGATGGATCGAATGCCAGCGAGTATGTCTTGCGTGCGCGACCGAGCGCCACCGCTTTTCGCAGCAGCTCCAGATCGGGCGACGCATCGACGTGCAGGTCGATGCCGCCGCCGCACGGCAGGCGCACATCAATGTAAGGCGAGCCGCGACCATAGCGCAGCATACGGTTGGTTCCCTCGCGCATGGCCAGCTGCGCTTCTTCCGTCAGCGCCTGTTCCAGGCAGCCGCCGGATATGCTGCCGGCGAAACGCTTGTCGCCAGCTACCGCCAGCTGCGCGCCCAGCGGCCGCGAGAACGGACCATCGAGCCCGGTGATCGTCACCAGCGCGGCCGGACCGCCCGCTGCGAGCTCGGCCTCGGCAAAGGCCAGCACGTCGAGATCGCTCGCCAGCCCGGGAGGCAGCAAGCCCGTCATTGCCGGACGCCGGCGGAGTGGGCGAAGTCAAAGCGCATGGTCCGTGTCACGTCCTGTTTGCAGCAGCCGCCATTGGCGTCCGCCAGCCAGCGGGCAACTCTCCATTTGCCGCCCATTCAAATGGCCGCCCATTCACATGCCAACCCGGCCGCCTGCCCCTTGCCATTTCACGGGCTTAGGGCCTAGCGCTACTCCCCGGATTCGTAACGGCCGGGGCCTCATGGGTCAACGCGCCGGGGCTGTGAGGGCATCTATGGCGCAGTTAGTTCAGGAGTTTGCCGAAGGTCGGCTCTTGACCGAGCTGGACGGTCCGATCGGCTGGCTGACCTTCAACCAGCCGGAACGACTCAATGCCGTCCGCAGGGACATGTGGGATGCCTTGCCAGCCGCGGTAAGGAGCCTCACCGAGATATCCACCGTCCGCGCCATCGTGATCCGCGGCGCCGGCGAGCGGGCCTTCATCTCGGGGGCCGACATCGCCGAGTTCGACGTCCAGCGAAACAATGCCGAGACCAACCGCAGCTTCACCGCTTCCGTCACGGCCGCGACCGCGTCGCTGATTGCAGCGCCTGTTCCGGTGATCGCCATGATCAAAGGCTTCTGCATCGGCGGCGGCATGGTGGTCGCCAGCGCATGCGATATCCGGATCTGCGCCGAGGGATCTCGCTTCGGCGTGCCCGCCGGCAAGCTCGGCCTCGGCTACGAGATGGACAACCTTGCGCGCCTGCAAGCCATCGTCGGCGCCGGCATTGCGCTGGAGATGATCGCGACAGCACGCCACTTCACGCATGACGAGGCGCTGCGCATCGGCTTCGTCAATCGCATCGTGACGGAAGCCGAGCTGGAGGCCACCGCGCGCGATCTCGTCGCGCAGATCGCCATGACTGCACCGCGCACCTTCACCGCTGCCAAGCTCTCCAGCCGCGCCGCGCACGATCCCTCGCTCCGCAGCACCGCGCAGGACGCGATTGATACCTGCTTTGACAGCGAAGACTTCAAGGAAGGCCGCGCCGCCTTCCACGCCCGCCGCCAACCCGTCTTCAAGGGCCAGTAGCTATGACCACCGCCACCGCCGACGAACTCCTGGCGTCCGACTTTTCCACCATGCCGGACCTGATCCGCAGCCACGCTGCGCATCGCCCCAACCATATCGCGCTGATTGATGGCGAGCGCACGCTGACCTTCCTGCAGCTCGATGCGCAGATCGATCGCGCAGCCGCCGGACTCCAACGCGATGGCGTTCAACCAGGCGGTTCGGTTGCCATCTGCGGGCCATCCTCACTCGAATACGTCACCATCTTCATCGCAGCCCTGCGCGCGGGCGCCGCCGCCTGCCCGCTTGCGCCTTCGTCCACAGCCGAGCAGCTCGGCATGATGATCCGCGACTGCGGCGCCAACATCGCCTTCCTTGATGACGCCGCCTCTGCCGCGCTCGACACCATTGCGGAGCCCATCACGGCGAAACGCGTGGCGCTGGAAGGCGCGCGCAACCAGGCCTTCGCTGAATGGCTGCCATCTGTAGGCACGGCGCCGACGCCGGCCACCATCGATCCCGATCAGACATTCAACATCATCTATTCGTCTGGCACTACGGGCGCGCCAAAAGGCATTGTCCAGCCGCACAGGATGCGCTGGGGTCATGTGCGCCGCGCCGAAGCGCTGGGGTATGGGCCGGATGCAATCACCGTTGTCTCGACGCCGCTCTATTCCAACACCACGCTGGTGAGCCTGATCCCGGCGCTGATGCGTGGCGGCACGGTCGTGCTGATGCGGAAGTTCGATGCGCGCGGATTCCTCGAGCTCTCGCAGAAACATCGCGCCACGCATGCCATGCTGGTGCCGGTGCAGTATCGCCGCCTGATGGACCTGGCCGACTTCGACAGCTTCGATCTTTCGACCTACCGCATGAAGACCTGCACCAGCGCGCCTTTCGCGGCTGATCTCAAAGCCGACATCCTGAAACGCTGGCCCGGCGGTCTCGTCGAGATCTACGGCATGACCGAAGGCGGCGGCTCGTGCCTGCTGCGCGCGCACGAGTTTCCGAACAAGCTGCACACGGTCGGCCAGCCGGCGCCGGGCCACGACATCCGCATCATTGGCGAGGATGGCAAGGAAGTCCCGCGCGGCGAACTCGGCGAGATCGTCGGCCGCTCGATGTCGATCATGACCGGCTATCACAACCAGCCGAAGAAGACCGCCGAGGCCGAATGGTACAGCCCCGATGGCGACCGCTTCATCCGCACCGGCGATGTCGGCCGCTATGACGAGGATGGCTTCATCGTTCTCGGCGACCGCAAGAAGGACATGATCATCACCGGCGGCTTCAACGTCTATCCCAGCGATCTGGAGGCGGAGCTGGCGAAGCATCCCGCCATCGCTGAATCCGCCGTCGTCGGCATTCCGTCGCGCGAATGGGGCGAGACGCCGGCGGCGTTCATTGTGCTGCGGCCCGGCGCGCACGCCACGGCGGACGATCTCAAAGCCTGGCTCAATAGCCGCGTCGGCAAGACCCAGCGCCTGACCTACGCCACTGTGGTGGATCAGCTGCCGCGCTCGTCCATCGGCAAGGTGTTGAAACGCCAGCTCCGGGATGAGTTCAAGCCGCAGCCCTGAATGTGGGTGGCCTGAAGGCTGTTTGCACCTTCCAACGCACGCCTTAAGCTGAAGTCTGGTTCACCGGGGGCTTGCGGATATGAAGTTCGGGATTTTCTACGAGCATCAGCTGCCCAAGCCGTGGAACGAAGGCGATGAGGCCCGGCTGTTCCACGAAGCGCTCGAACAGGTCGTGCTGGCCGATCGTCTCGGCTACGACTACGCGTGGGAGGTAGAGCATCACTTCCTCGAGGAGTACTCCCACTCGTCCGCGCCGGAAGTTTTCCTCTCCGCCTGCGCCGCGCTGACCAAGAACATTCGCGTCGGGCATGGCATCCGGCAGGTGATCGCCAACTACAATCACCCCGCGCGTACTGCTGAAGGTCTTGCGACGCTCGATATCATCTCGAAAGGCCGTCTCGATTTTGGGATCGGCGAAGGCGCGACGCGGCTGGAGCTGGGCGGCTTCGGCATCCCCGCGAAGGAAAAGCGCGTGATGGCTCTGGAGTCAGCCGAGCAGATCGCCAACATGATGGTGATGCACCCGTATCCCGGATTCGAGGGCAAGAGCTTCTCTTTCCCGTGCCGCAACGTGGTGCCCAAGCCGGTGCAGAAGCCGCATCCGCCGATGTGGATGGCGTGCACCAATCGCGACACCATCAAGGTCGCGGCCTCGCGCGGTCTCGGCGCCCTCGCCTTCTCGTTCGTGGATCCGGCCGAGGCGCGCAACTGGGCGGATATCTATTACGGGATCATCAAGTCCGAGGAGTGCATACCCATCGGGCACAGCGTCAACGCCAACATCGCCATGGTGTCGAATTTCTCCGTCCACGCCGACCGCGCCGAAGCCATCCGCCGCGGACAGGAGGGCTTCGAGTTCTTCAGCTATGCCGTCAACGCGCTGGTGGCGCACGACGCGCTGCCGGGCCGGTCGTCTCTCTATGCAGACTTCCTCAAGTCGCGTGCGGCCAGCGATGAGGAGATCATCTCCGCCCGGCAACGCGCCGAGGTCAGCGCCAACGGTATCGGGACGCCGGACGACATTCGCGCCCACATCCGCGCTTTCCAGGCAGCCGGCGTCGACCAGGTGATCTTCCTGCAGCAGGCCGGCCGCAACAAACACCAGCACATCTGTGAGTCGCTCGAACTGTTCGCGGCCGACGTCATGCCGGAATTCAAGCTGGAAGCCGAAGCGCGCGAGCGCCGCAAGGCCGAAGAGCTGGCGCCCTTCATCGCCGCCGCCATGGGCCGGAAGCAATGGATGAAGCCGCTGGCCGACCATGAGATCCCGGTGGTCAAGGCGTCGGTCCAGAAGGCGCAGATCAACGAGACAGCGGGGCCGAAAGGCTGATACCGACGGCAATTGCCGCGCCCATCATTGCCGCCTTATGCTGCCTGCGAACGGGGCCATAACCCGGCGAGGAAGCGTTTGCCATGACGAGCAGCCTGACCGACGAACAACTCATCGCCCAGGGCATGCATGTGGCTGTTCATGCCCGCCGGTCGCCCGATCGGCTCGCAATCATATCGCCGAGTGGCAATCTGACGTGGGCCGAATTCAACGCGAAGGCCAACCAGCTGGTGCAGGTTTTCCGGAGCCAGGGCCTGCAGGTGGGCGACGGGGTAGCGCTGCTGGCGCACAATGGGCCGGAGTTCGCGATCGTCTGGGCGGCGACCCAGCGCGCGGGCCTGAGGCTCACCGCGGTGAACTGGCATCAGTCGCCGGAACTGGTGGCGTACGTTGTCGACAATTCCGATGCTCGCGCGCTGGTCGCCAGCGGCCGGTTTGCCGCTGCCGCCGGCGAGGCGGTGAAGTTGTCGGACAAGCTGCGGGTGAAACTCGGCTTTGCCGGCGCGATCGAAGGCTTCGAGGATTTCGAAACGGCGCTCGCACGGGAGGGCGCAGAGAACATCGCCGATGCCGAGCCGGGCTCGACCATGCTCTACACGTCAGGCACCACCGGGCGGCCCAAGGGTGTCTATCGCCGCACGCGGCCCGTGGTCTCGCAGCTTACGGCCGTTTGCAACGAAACGGCGGCGTGGAATCCCGCCACCGACATCTCGCTGCTGACCGGACCGCTTTATCACGCGGCGCCGCTGGGCATCAATTTCGTGATCCCGATCAATGCCGGCGTCACCACGCTGCTGATGGACAAATGGGACGCGGAAGAAACCCTGCGCCTGATCGCGACACACAAGGCCACGCACACGCATGTCGTGCCCACCATGATGCACCGCATGCTGCAGCTGCCGGAGGAGACCCGGAGCAAGTACGACGTCTCGTCGATGCGCTGGATGATCCATGGCGCAGCGCCCTGCCCTGCGCATGTGAAGAAGGCGATGATGGACTGGTTCGGGCCTGTCCTGTTCGAATACTACTCCTCCACTGAAGGCGGCGGCGTGTTCGTACGGCCGCATGAATGGCTGAAGAAGCCGGGCACGGTGGGCAAGCCGGTGCCGGGCGTCGAGATCAAGCTGCTGGATATCGACGGCAACCCCGTGCCGCAGGGCCAAGAGGGGCTGATCTACGTGAAAGCTCCGGCCACGGGCCGCTTCGAATACTACAAGGAGGGCGGCAAGACAGACGCCAGCTATCGCGGCGACTGGTTCACGCTCGGCGACATGGGCAAGCTGGATGCCGATGGCGACCTGTTTCTCACCGGCCGCACGGCTGAGCTGATCATCTCCGGCGGCGTCAACATCTATCCCGTCGAGATCGACGAGGTGCTGATCCGTCATCCGTTGGTCGCTGACGCCGCCGTCGTGGGCGTGCCCAACGAGGATTGGGGCGAAGAGATCAAGGCCGTCGTCGAACTGAAGGACGGCGTGGCCCGGTCCGAAGAGACCAAGCAGGCGATCTTCGATTTCGCCAAGGATCGCCTGCCCGGCTTCCAGCGCCCCCGCACCATCGACTTCGTCGATACGCTGCCGCGCAACGCCGCCGGAAAGGTGCTGCGTGCGCAGGTTCGCGCGCCGTACTGGGCCGGCCGCTCGAAGAGCATCTAGGCGGCCTGCGGGTTATCCGGCGCCGTGCCTCGCGGCGGGGCGCGTGCGGCTGTCCAACACATCCTTCGAGACGATCGCCACGCGAGGCTTGCACGGTGGGAGCGGCGTACTTGTGATCCCTCAGGATGACGCCGGTGGATGATGCGCAATCCACCTGACGCAGGACCCGGCTCCATACCTACCGGCTTCATTCTGAGGGGGCGCCGGCGCAGGGCGCGCCACATCGCCGCTTTCGCGTAGCGATCGTCTCGAAGGATGTGTTGAACGGCGTGACCTCACCACCCTTGCCACACACACGTTCCCTCATAGCAGAAAGGGCGCACCTTGCGGTGCGCCCTCCTGTTTTCGGTATTCAGCGCAGCTGGGCTTAGAACTCGTAGCCCAGGCGCAGGAAGAACGTCCGGCCGCGCAGGTCGTACTGCGAAGCGAAGGCCGGCGTCGTGCCGAAGCGGCTCGACACGCCGGTCGTGATGTTCGGCGGCGGCGCGTTGAACACGTTCGCGATACCACCGGTGATCACAAACTTGTCGCCGCGATAGCGGACCGACACGTCGTGCGACAGCCAGGTATCCGTCGAGTTGATGCGGCGGATCGTCTTGCCTTGGTAGGCAACCAGATCAGGAGCAAACACTTCGTGGTCCATCTCGCCGACATAGTCGAGGAACCAGGAGTAGGTGAAGTCGCCCTGACGCAGCTGCAACGACGCGTCGCCGACCCATTCCGGATCGCCCAGCGTGCCGTTGAAGTCGTCGGTCGTGAAGCCGGACGTGGTGCCCGGTGCGAACAGCTTGTTCACGTCTTCCAGCGTCTTGGTCGCCGAGAGATTGAGCATCATCGTACCGAAGTCGAACTCGTGCTCGTAGCGAACCGTCACGTCGAAGCCGCGGGTCGATTGCAGGTTCGCGTTCAGGTAGCTGTCGCGCACTTGCGTGACCATGTTCGGGTTCACGAGAGCGCCCGGAGCGTTACGATCGAAGAGGCCGCAGAACGCGTTCGGGTAGACCGGTGAAGCGTAGCAACCGTTCAGGATCGTGCCGGCGCCCAGCTGGGTGACGGCGTCTTCGATCACGATGTCGAAGTAATCGACGGCGACCGAGAGGTCCAGGAAGTCCGGTGTCCAGATCAGGCCGAGCGTGCGGGCTTCAGACGTTTCCGCCGTCAGCACGCCAGCGCCGCCACCCGTGACCACGACCGCCGACGGAGCAAGACCCGCGTAGTTTGACGGGATGCCAGCCGCAGCGCAGTTCGCCTGGATGTTCGGGTTCGTGTCGGTGCCCCAGTCAACGCACGGGTCGATGCCGGTCTGGCCGACGAAGCCCGTCTGGTTGCCCAAGTACAACTCGTAGAGAGCCGGGGTGCGGTAGGACGTGCCCTGCGTTCCGCGGATGCGGAGCGACGGGATGACTTGCCAGTTGATACCGGCTTTCCACACGCTGTCCGAACCGAACGAGTCGTAATCGAAGGCGCGCGCCGAAGCGTCGATCGTGAGTTCCTCGATCAGCGGCAGGCCACGGAGAACCGGGATGTTGGTTTCGACGTAGAATTCCGAAACCTTGTCTTCACCGGCCGTGATCTGGGCCGATGTGATGCCCCAGTACTCGTCGTTCTGCGAACCCGGATCCGGAACGTCATTGATTTCGAATTTCCGGTATTCGGCGCCGACCGCGACGCCGAGCGGGCCGGCGGGCAGCTCGAACAGGTCGCCCGAGATGACGGCTTGCACCATCGTCTGGTCGTAGTCCGTGTTGCCAACGCTTTTCGCGCTGAGCAGGTCGTACGTCGCTTGCGACGGGTTACCTTGCAGGAAGCCCGGGTCGAACGGGTTGTAGTTCGGACCGGCATAGAGGCCATCCGACGGACGCGCGGTGAAGTAGTCACCCGCCGTTTCCTTGCGGATCTGGTTCTGGCCGTATTCGCCTTCCGACTTGGAGTAAGAGGCGTTCACCGACCACGTCCAGCCCGGCAGCACGAAGTCACCGGTCAGGCCCGAATTGATGTAGTAGTAGTCCACGTTCACGGTGCTGTCGAAATCCCACAGCACGACCGGACGTGCAACGCGCAGGCCGCCACCGGTCTGAGCGAGGCCAACCGGGGCCTGGAAGAGGCCCGGAACGTCGTAGCCGACGTTGCTTGCGATCGACGGGAAGAACTGACGTACGCCGTTACGTTCGTACTCACGGCGGTTGTAGAGGGCTTCCGTGGTCCAATCGATGCCACCGAGGAAGTCAAGCTGGAAGTCCGCTTTGCCGTAGACCGACAGACGGTCAACGCCGGCAATCGCGTCCTGGTCGAGGAATTTGGAGTTGTTCAGCACGTCTTCATAGTAGGCGACTGGGCCTTGGGCGTAGGTGCGGTTTACCCGGGCCCGATAGCCAGGGAACGGCCCGTTCAAAACGCCATCCGGCGAGGGAACGTAACGAACGCCATTTACCTGGTCGTCGATCGTCATGTTGAGGATGTTGTTGCAGTTTCCGAGGCTCGTGTTGCCCTGGATCGAGCGGTCGACGCGGTCGATACGCTGGCCGGTCGTCGAGTCGTAGGCCAGGTCCTGCGCGCAGGCGAGGTACGAGCGATCGCCCATTTTCAGAGGGTCGCGGACTTCGTATTCGGCCGCCAGCATGACGTTGCCGCCGAACAGGTCGAAGCCGATCGCGCCGTTGATCTGGAACGTGTTACCGCCGCCCTCTTCGGTCATGTTGTACTGGGCGTTCAGTTCCGGCGAGTCGATCGACGTCCGGGTGATGATGTTGGCGACGCCGGCGACGGCGTCAGAGCCGTAGATCGACGAAGCGCCGTCTTTCAGGATCTCGACGCGCGAGATGATCGAGTCCGGAATGACCTGAAGGTCGAACGCGGCGACCTGGCCACGCACGCCGGCCGGGCCGGGGCGCTGGCCGTTCAGCAGGACCAGCGAGCGCTGGGCGCCGAGACCGCGGAGCGAGACCGAGTTGATACCCGGGCCGCCTTCGATGACGAAGCCGCCGAACTGGTTGTTGAACTGCAGCGAGCCCTGAGCGATCGAGGAGCCCTGCAGGATCTCGCCGGTGTCGACGAGGCCTTCGAGCGTCGTTTGCTCGGCCGTGATCACCTGGATCGGGGCCGACGACGTGAAGGCGTCACGCGCGATGCGCGAGCCGGTGATGACGACTTTGTCGTTGCTGGTGGGCTCGCACTGCGTCTGAACACCGGGGGTGTTCGGATCGCAATCCACGACGGTGTCCGGCGTTTGAGCGTGCGCTGCAGCGCCCATTGCCAGTGTGAGTGCGCCAAACGCTGCGCCGCCACGGAAGAATCTGCGCAGTGATGCGCTCGTGTTTGACATGATTGACCCCAGAATGCCGATAAACTGAAAACCCGTCCTGACTCGGGTTCTTTCCGTTCTGGCACAGGGAAATTCCAGACAGCAATCGCAACTGCGGCTAACGTCGCGTTCGTGACACAATTGCGCCACGGCTGTGGCTGATCCGCCACAAGAGAGGTTCCGAACCGAGGCATGATTTTCCAAAGATGTCGCATCTGTGTGAAGCCCCTTGCGACTTTGCTGCAAACGCCGCAGCATTAATCCAGACCACCTTCCCCGTTCGTTCAACAAAATCAGAGGTTTGCCTTGGCTAAGAGCTATCTGGGAGTCGCTCTTGCGGCTGTGCTGTTCGGTTCAGGAGCAGCCTCCGCACAGAAGCTGGACGTAGAGTCCATTGCGCGAATGTCCGACACCACGGGCGTTTCCATGTCGGCTGAGGGCGATTTCATCGTCGCAATCAAGGCCGACCCGCGCGACACGAGCAAGCGGATCATCGCTTCGGCCGACATTTCCAACATCGACGGAACCAAGCCGCTCAACTGGACGGCGACTCCCAGCGACCGGATGAGCTTCATCGGCGCTGAAGCGCTGAAGGCCGGCAAGGTCTGGGTCATCGCGAACCAGATGTGGACGGGCAACCTTGGCGGCTGCGGCGAAGGCAGGGTCACGGGCAGCACGAAGACCTGGCTCTACAAGGCTTTCCTGTCGGACAAGACGCTGAAGGCCTTCAACGACCCGTTTGAATCGGGCCGCTCCATTGGTGTCAGCGAGGAAACGCTGCGCTGCCTCGAAATCGGTTCGAGGCCGGACATCATCGACCTGCCCCTCGACCCGGAAAGCGTCATTGTCCAGCAGCAGGATTCGGATTTCGTCTCCCGCTACTCCAAGGTGAACCTGAAGACCGGCAAGAGCCAGGCGCTCTACAAGGACGTGGGCGAGCTTTCGATTGGCTTGATCGACCCGCGCGACGGCAAGGTGCTGACCAAGCAGAAGAGCGAAACCAAAGGTAACCTGAATTACGACTTCGAAACCCACATCCTCAACCGCGAAACCGGGAACTTCGATCTCGAAGCCCCGCTGACGGTCGATACGCGCAACCGCAACGCGATGACGGTACAGGCGTACGATGAGGAAACGGGCAAATACTTCGTCGTCACGGACAAGTTCTCGGACAAGTCGGCCGTCTATCTTTACGACGCCCGCACCGACAAGTTCGATGACGCCCCGCTGTTTGCGCACCAGGACTTCAACGCCCTCGGCGTCGTGCTTGGCCGCAGCAAGGACAATTTCGGCAAGATCCTGGGCTTCCGCTACGAAGGCGCAGACCCGCAGACCTTCTGGACCGATCCGGACATGGTCTCGATCCAGAAAGGCCTTGAGGCATCCTTCAAGGGCCAGACCGTCAGCATCATGTCCGGTGGCGGCGTCGATGGCAGCAAGAAGGTTCTGTTCAGCGTCGAAAGCCCGCGCAACCCGCCCGCCTACTACCTGCTTCTCAACAAGACGAAGCTGGTCGGCATCGGCTCCGAGCGCCCGTGGATCAAGCCGGAAACGATGGGCCAGCGTTCGCTCGTCTATTACGATGCGCGTGATGGCGTGAAGGTCCCGGCCTTCCTTACCCTGCCCCCGAATTTCAAGAAGGGTGATGCCGCTCCGCCGGCTATCGTCCTGCCGCATGGCGGACCATGGGCCCGTGACTATATCGGCTGGGATGGTTCGGGCTGGACGCAGTTCTTCGCCACGCGTGGCTATGCCGTGCTGCAACCTCAATATCGCGGCAGCGACGGCTGGGGCCACAGCCTCTGGCTTGCCGGCGACGGTGAGTGGGGCCTGAAGATGCAGGACGACAAGGACGACGGCGCCAACTGGATGGCCAAGGAAGGCTACGCGGACAAGAACAAGATCGCGATCTTCGGCTACTCCTACGGTGGTTTCGCGGCCTTCGCGGCCTCGGTTCGCCAGGGCGGCCCGTACCAGTGCGCAATCGCTGGCGCTGGCGTGTCCAACCTCACCCGCATTGCCAACAACTGGGGTGAGAACCGCATGCAGCGCGCCTACCAGGGCCGCACCGTGAAGGGCATGGACCCGCAGCAGAACACGTCGAAACTCGCGATGCCGATCCTGATCTATCACGGTGATCGTGACGTCCGCGTGCCGCTGTACCACGCCACGGACTTCTACAACGCGGTGAAAGGGACCGGTAAAGCCAAGCTGCTGATCCTCAAGGACATGGGCCACCAGGGCATCCTGTGGACCTCCGAGAACCATCGCGAGTCGCTGAAAGCGATGGAGGACTTCCTGCACAACGACTGCAAGATGTAGTCTCTAGCCGGATCGGCTGAACATGAAACGCCCCGGATCGCAGGATTCGGGGCGTTTTTGTTTGGTGTTGGGATGTTCGGAGTTGGCGGCTAGTCCGCGTCCTTCTCGACCGGCTGAGCGGTTGCGGGCGGCAACTGGCCGGCCATTGCGAGCTTCAGCTTGTCGCGATCCAGCGCTCCTTCCCAGTGGCTGACGACGATCGTGGCGACCGCGTTGCCGATGAAGTTGGTGAGCGCCCGGCATTCCGAGAGGAAGCGGTCGACGCCGAGGATAATCACCATGCCGGTAACGGGGATCATCGGATTGCCATCTGGGCCGATGACTGACTCAAGCGTGGCAGCGAGCGCGATGAAGCCCGCCCCGGTAACGCCGGCGGCCCCCTTGGAACTCAGCATCGCCACCAGCAGCAGGCCGATCTGCTGTTCCAGCGGCAGGTGGATGTTCATGGCCTGCGCGATGAACAGCGCCGCCATGGTCATATAGATGTTGGTGCCGTCGAGATTGAACGAATAACCGGTCGGCACGACAAGCCCGACAACCGGCCGGGCGCACCCTGCCCTCTCCATCTTGTCCATCAGCGCGGGGAGCGCCGATTCCGAAGACGAAGTTCCCAGCACCAGCAGCAGTTCGTCCTTCAGGTAGCGTAGCAGGCTAAAGATCGAGAAGCCGGCGTAAAGGCCGACGGCGCCCAGTACGAGAACGATGAACAGGGCCGAGGTCGCGTAGACCGTCGCAACCAGCGCGAGCAGCTTGCCGATGGCGTCGAGGCCGAGGTCGGCGATGATGAAGGCGAAGGCGCCGAAAGCGCCGATGGGGGCTGCACGCATCAGGATCGCCACGATCTTGAAGATTGCCTGCGCCGCAGAGTTCAGGACGTCCAGCGCCTTCTGGCCGCGGTCGCCGGACATGGCGAGGCCGACACCTGCGAGGATGGCGACGAACAGGACCTGCAGCGTCGACCCTTCGGTCAGTGCGGAAATAAACGTGCGCGGGATGATCGACATGAGAAAGCCGACCACGGTGGAATCATGGGCCTTATCTGCGTAGCCCTGAACGGCCGCGATATCCTTCTCACTGTAGCGGCTGGGGTCGGCGTTCATGCCCTCCCCCGGATGCACGAGGTTCGCGACGATCAGGCCAATGATCAGCGCCAGTGTGGAGATCGCGAGGAAGTAGAGGAAGGCCCGAAGCGCCACGCGGCCCAGGCTGCCCATGTCGCGCATGCCGCCAATGCCGACAGCGATGGTGACGAAGATCACCACGGGGATGATCATCTTCACGAGGTTCACGAAGGCGTCGCCCAGCGGTTTCAGATAGTCCTTCACCCACGGGATGGAGTTATCCAGCCCGCCGGCGCCGAGCACGGTCGAGAACCAGTTTATCTTGTACAGCCAGCCGATCGTGCCGCCGAGGATGATGGCTGCGATCACCTGGAAATACAGGTGCGTCCAGAACGGACCCTTGCGCGGCGCCGCCGCCGGCATCGCTGTATCCAGCACGGCCATTCGTTCAACCTCCGCCCCGGCGGTGCGCCTCTCTTGGATGGAGGCAACACCCTGCTTTCCCTACAGCAATAGGGCCCGGAGCGGTTAGCGCCAGTGTTTTTCCGTGCAGCCTAGGAGGCGGCGCCTTCGGCGGCCTGGTCGGACCGGTATTTGGCGCCCGGGATGCGGCCCGGCAGGATGATCAGCATCGGGGCGGCCACAAAGATGGACGAGTACGTACCGATGATGACGCCGAAAAGGATCGACACGCCGAAACCGAACAGGACCGGACCACCGAGGAAGATCATGGCCAGCGAGGCCAGCATCACGGTGACCGACGTCATCAGGGTGCGCGACAGCGTCGACGTGATCGAGATGTCGATGACTTCCTTGATGGACAGCTTCTTGAACTTCTTCAGCATCTCGCGGATGCGGTCATAGACGACCACGGTGTCGTTGATCGAATAGCCCGCCACGGTCAGGACGCCGGCCACGATGGTGAGGTCGAACGTCATCTGGGTAACGGACCACAGGCCAATGACGGCGTAGACGTCGTGAAATGTGGTGATGAACGCCCCGGTGCCGAACTTGAACTCGAACCGGACCCATACATACAGGCCGATCCCGATAACGGCGAGCAGGCAGGCCAGAACGCCCCGCGTGAGCAGTTCGTCGGAGACCTTGCCCGAGACGTTATCGACCTTGCGGATCGTGATGCCGTCGGTTCCCAGCGCGGCGGTGACTTTTGCCTTGATCTCCTCGACCGAAACGCCGGTTTCGAGCGGCACGCGGATAATGGCGGTGGCGCCGCCGTCCGAGGTCGTGATGTTGCTTTCCCTGAATCCCTGCGACTCCACTTCCTTGCGCAGGACTTCAACGTCGAACGTCTTCGTGCTCGACGCTTCCACCTGCACGCCGCCGGTGAAATCGAGGCCCATGTTCAGGCCCTGGGTGGCCAGCGACCAGGTGGTGACGATGAAGATCATCGCGGTCACGACGAAGCCGATCCAGCGGATCTTCATGAAGGGGAACGGAGGGCCCTCGGGTTTATGGGGCTTGTTGGGCTTATCCCACCACATGCGTGTCGTGCCTCGAATGCTCACGGCCGGTTCCGGAGGCCCGGAACCGCCAATACGCCCCTGCGCTATCAGGTGATCAGCCAAAACGCCATATGCCAGCCTGTCCGGGCGCCCGCCCCAGCCCTGCAGGGGTGACAGTTTGCGACAAACGGTCTGCAGTTGGGGGAGTTTGTGCGACATTCGGCCTGCAGAGTGGCTTCATCAGGCGGCGAATCGACCGCCGAAAGATACGGAGCGAACCCCATGAAACTGCACCTGATCGCCCTCGCGTCGGTCGCCGTGGCTGGCGGACTGGCGGCGGCTGTCGCCGTGGCCCAGCCGGCCGGCGGCCCGTTCGGCCTGCTGGCTTTTGACGCCAACGCCGATGGCAAGGTCACCCGCGCCGAATTCGACGCGGCCCAGAAGGCCCACTTCGGCCAGATCGACGCCAACAAGGACGGCACGGCGACCCCTGAAGAGTTCAAGGCGTTCCGCGAGACGCAGGCCGTGAAGATCAAGGCCGAACGTTCGCAGGAGCGGTTTGCCGCGTTGGACGCTGACGGCAATGGCCAGGTCAGCGCTGCGGAATTCGCCAAGGCGACGGCTGAGCGTGGCGAGCGCGGCCCGGGTGGCCATCGTGGTCGCGGCGGGCACGGCAAGATGGAGCGCGTTGGCGGTCATGGTCCGGACGGCAAGGGTCCGGATGGCAAAGGCCGTGGCCTTCGGGCGGACGACAATGCCGACGGCAAGCTGACCTTCGCGGAGTTTTCGGCCCGTGGGGTTGAAGGTTTTACCCGGGCGGACGCCAACAAGGACGGGACCGTGACGGTGGCCGAACTGCAGGCTCTCCGGCCGGGCAAACGCTAACCCCCATGAGGTGAGGCCGCCGCCTCCCCCTCCCCCCTGGCGGTTTCATTTCCTGTGCAGCCTGTTGCATCGGGCGATCCCCATGCAGCAGGCTGCATCTTTATTGATACGGAATACGGACGTCACATGAGCCAGAGCATCCTGATCGTCGAGGACGAGGCGTCCATCCGGGAGCCGTTGGTGAAGTATTTCACCAACAACCAGTTCCGGGTGAAGGCTGCTTCCAACTCCGCCGATGCGCGGGCGTTGCTGGCCAGCCATGCATTCGACCTGGTGGTCGCCGACATCATGATGCCCGGGGAGGACGGGCTGAGCCTCTGCCGCCATATCCGCTCGACGGGCAACCTGCCGGTGATCCTGCTGACGGCGCGGGCCGAGGAGCTGGACCGGATCCTTGGGCTGGAAGTGGGAGCTGATGACTATGTCACCAAGCCCTTCTCTCCCCGCGAATTGCTGGCGCGCGTGAAGGCGGTGATCCGCCGGTCGCAGAGCCTGCCGCCGCGCCAGTCGGCGCCGAGCGATGCGCCGTCTTACCAATTCGGACGTTGGGTGCTGAAGACGGGCGAGCGGGAACTGGTGGATTCCGATGGCGTGAGCGCGCCGCTTTCCTCCGGCGAATACGCGTTGCTGCTGGCCATGCTGGAACGGCCGCGTCTGGTGCTGACGCGGGACCAGCTGCTCGACATCACGCAGGGCCGCGAGGCGAGCCTGTTTGATCGTTCGATCGACAATCAGATCAGCCGCCTGCGCCGCAAGATCGAGGACGATCCGAAGGCGCCTAAGTATATCAAAACAGTCTGGGGCGGCGGCTACAGCTTCGCGGCCGAGGTGCACAAGCTGTGAGGCGGTTCCTGCCCAGCAACCTGTCGGGGCAGTTTGCCCTGGTGATGGCCGCGGCTTTGCTGGTGGCCAGCCTGGTAAACTTCGTATTGCTGCTCGGCGAGCGCCAGCACGCCTCGCTGATCGAGCAGACGGGCGCGCCGATTGCGCGGTTCGCCGATGTAGCGAGCATCATCTTTGCGGACCCGCCAGAAGAGCTGACACGCGGATATGCGGGCGGGCGGCTGCGCGGGCCGGGGCGGTATCTGCTGATGCAGACGACGCCCATTGATGAGTATGCCCTGCCCCGCGACCGCGAGATCGAGCAGCGGCTGGCCAAGGCGCTCGCCGACAACGATGTGAAGACCGACGGCATCCGCGCCTCGGTGCGCACGATGGATCGGCCGGATCGCATCGGCCAGATTCTCGCAACGCTTGGCCGCAACAATCGTGACGATCCCAACCGTCCGCCTGACATGCAGGATGACCGGCGCGGCGACAGGCGGGGCGACAGGCAAATGAACCTGCAGCCCGGCGGGCCGCCGCCGAATGATGGCCCGCCTCCGCAGATGATCTCGACGCGTGAAATCCTGCTGTCCGCGCAGCTGCCGGACGGGCGCTGGATCACCAGCCTGACCATCGCGCCGGAAGTGACGCGGGGCGACGTTTTCCTGCTGGCGGCGAGTACGTTCGTGATCTTCATCTGCGTGCTGGCGGCAGCGTTGTGGGTGGCGCGGCGGTTGTCGCGGCCGTTGCAGGATCTTGCGGCGGCGGCGGCGCATGTGGGCGAGAGCAACGAGCCGCACCAGATCGTATCGACCCGGGCGCCGGGCGATGTGCAGAAGACCATCGACGCCTTCAATGCCATGAGCCTGCGCGTGAGCCAGTTGCTGCGTGAGAAAGACGTGATGCTCGGCGCGCTGGGGCATGACTTGCGGACGCCGCTGTCGTCCCTGCGAATTCGCATCGAGACGATGGAGCCGGAAGCCGAACGGCTGAAGGCGGTGCGCACGATCGAGGAAGCCAGCGACCTGCTGGAAGACATTCTCGAGCTGTCGCGGCAGGGCAAGTCGCGCGAGCCGGAACGAACGATGGATGTCTCCATGATCGTGGAGGACATGGTCGAGGATTATTCCGAAACGGGCGCGCCGGTGAGCACGGGTGAGACGCAAAGATCGGTGGCGCTGTTGCGGCCGGTGCTGCTGCGGCGGGCATTGCGCAACCTGATCGACAATGCGGTGAGCTATGGCGGCAGTGCGCGGGTTTCGGTGGAGCCTTCGGGCGGGCGCATTCACATCCATGTCGATGATGATGGGCCGGGCATGTCGGCCGAGGCGCTGTCGTCGGCGACCGATCCTTTCTATCGCGGTGAGGCTTCGCGTAACCGGGAGACGGGCGGCGCGGGCCTTGGGCTGACGCTGACGGAGGCGATTGCGCGCGCGCATGGTGGGCAGCTCGTGCTGAAGAACCGCGAGGGCAAGGGCTTCCGGGCGACGCTGAGCCTGCCGGCGGCGAAGGGTAATGCGGCCGCGACCTCAGACGCGCGGTAGCGCTGAGGCGGGGACAATCGGTAGTCGGGAGTTGTGGGTGGGGCGCGGGCTTGTGCTGTGAGCGCAGGGCTGCGGCTGCCCCCTCCGTCGCGCGAAGACGCGCGCCACCTCCCCCGCGCTTTGCGCGGAGGAGGAAAGGCACCGTTCTCTTTCCTCCTCCAATGCGCAGCATTGGGGGAGGTGTCGAGCGTAGCGAGACGGAGGGGGCAGCCGCTGTTGGTTGTTTCGAGCGCGATGCCTGCACGTTTCGCGATGCGGCGGATGTGGCGCTCGATGTATTTGTCCGGATCGAGCCTGAACTGCGCCATGGCGATGAAGCGGCGGTTCATGGCTTGGGGCGTGTGGGGACATGCGCCGTAGTTTTCCGGCACGGCCTCCATCAGCTGGAAGTCGGTGCGGTCGTCTAGCGATCCGCCTGCCAGCACATGCTTCGCCGAGAAGGCGAGGATCTGGTCGCGGTACCATTCGAGTTCGCGGAGGCCTTGCCAGTGGTCTT
>JAOATF010000233.1 GCA_030158285.1 Hyphomonadaceae bacterium | reverse complement strand
ATGTAGTCCTTGAACTTCTCCGACAGCGCCGCCCATTGCTGGTGCGCCGCGCCAAGCGCGCGATAGCACTCGTCCGTCGTGGCGACGATCAGGCGATAGCCGAACACGTCGCCCAGATCCTTGAAGGAGAGCGACTTGGTCTCGAGCTTCCGCCAGATCGAGTATGGCCGCTTGATCCGGCCTTGCAGCTCGCCGCGCACGCCGCGCGCCAGCATTACCGTATCAAGGTCAGACCGGATGCGGTCGAGCATGGAGGTGTCATCCTCCACCATCTCTTCAAGGCGTTTGGTGATCGCCGCATAGGCCACCGGGTTCACCTGCCGGAACGCAATGTCTTCCAGCTCCACCGCGAAAATCGACAGGCCGACGCGGCGCGCCAGCGGTGCATAGATGTCCAGCGTCTCGCGCGAGATGCGCAGGCGGGACTCTTCGGTCGGCATGAACTCGATCGTGCGCATGTTGTGCAGCCGGTCGGCCAGCTTCACGATGAGCACGCGGATGTCGCGTGTAGTGGCGAGGATGAACTTCTGGAAGTTCTCCGCCTGGATCAGCGCACGCGGGCTGTTGCTGCCCGTGACCTTCGGCAGCTTGGTGACGCCATCCACCAGGTCGGCAACGCTCTTGCCGAACAGGTCGCGGATATCGGTCACCGAAACGTCGGTGTCTTCGACCACGTCATGCAGCAGGCCGGCGATGATGGTGGACTGGTCCATCTTCAGGTCGGTCAGCAGGCCGGCCACGGAGACGGGATGCGCGAAATACGGGTCGCCGGAATGGCGCAGCTGCTGGCCGTGCTTCATCACGGCATAGACATACGCCTTGTTGAGTTCGTCTTCGTCGGCGTCAGGCTGGTAGGCCAAGACGCGTTCGACGAGTTCGTGCTGACGCAGGAATTTGCGCCGCGGCTTCGCGGTGGCCGTGGCGGCGGCAGGGGCCGTCGTCTCAGGTTTCTTGAAGGGGGCTACGTTGGATGGTTGCCCCATGCTCGATCCTAGAAGCGCTCTTCGCGCGCCGATTCCAGCTCGACCTGATAGGCCTTGAGAACTTCTTCTTCCGACGAGGCCGGGGCGGCAGCCAGGGCGCGCTTGTCGGCTTCTTTCTCGGCTTCCTCGCCCGGACGCACTTCCTGCAGCTCGGCAACGAGGCTGTCGCGGATGGTCTCGAGGTCAACGGTTTCGGCCGCGATCTCGCGCAGGGCGATGACCGGGTCCTTGTCGTTGTCGCGCTCGATGGTGATGGGCGAGCCCTCGCGGATCACGCGGGCGCGGTGCGCGGCAAGCAGGACCAGGTTGAACCGGTTCGGAACCTTTTCAACGCAGTCTTCGACCGTAACACGGGCCATACGAGTCTCCTTTGCGGGGCCGCTCCGTCTACAGGAAGCGGTTCGCGGACGCAACATAGGCGTTTCGACGCGGTTTTGCCAGCAAATACGGGGATTTCAGGCAGTTTCCGCCCGGCCCGGCCGAGGATTTGACCCCGGGCCCGGCCCCGGGCAGGTAAACGCCATGCCCAAGACCGCTGTGATCGCCCCGCCCGAAGCCCCCAAAGACTGCGATATCTGCCCCCGGCTGGCAGGGTTCATCGCGGCCAACCGGGTAGCTCACCCCGACTGGTATAACGGCGCTGTACCCTCCTTTGGGGACGCGACCGGCCGGCTGCTGATCGTCGGCCTCGCCCCGGGGCTGCAGGGGGCCAACAAGACCGGGCGGCCCTTCACAGGGGATTACGCCGGTGACCTGCTCTATTCCACGCTCGACAAGTACGGCCTCTCGACCGGCAAATTCCAGGCGCGGCCGGATGACGGGTTGAAGCTGAAGGACACGCTGATCACCAACGCCGTGCGCTGCGTGCCGCCCGAAAACAAGCCGACGGGCGCGGAGATTGTTGCGTGCCGGCAATTCCTGATCAGCCGGATCGCGGCGATGCCGAAACTGAAAGTCATGCTGGCGCTTGGCCGCATCGCGCATGACTCAACGGTACGCGCGCTTGGCGCCAAGCCAAACGCCAGCGTGTTCGGACATGCGAAACGCTATGTCATTGCAGGGCCGAACGGTCCGCTGATCCTTCACGACAGCTATCACTGCAGCCGGTACAACACGAACACCGGCCGACTGACGACGGAGATGTTTCACAACGTCTTCGCCGCCATCCGCCGCGATCTTGATGCCTGAAGCCCGATGACCTTGGGCTCGCGATCCCCTATCTTGTCGTGATGGAACCGATCGAACAGGACCTGGCGGAGAGAAAGACGCGGCTGCGCAAGCTGGCGATCGAGATGCAGCGCATGGAAGACGCGCTGCCCGGCCTCAAGCGCAAGGACGCGACCGACCTCAAGAAAAAGATCGCCGCCGCCTCCTATACGCTGGGCGCCCTGAAATTTTCGATCCGCGAGCTGGAAGAGATCATCGCCGAGGGGCCGACGCCCGCCCGCTTCCGCCCCACCCCGCCCGACACATCGCGCCGCCGCGTGCTGACCGACGAGGAGCGTAGCCGCGTTGTCCGCAACCGCCGCCGCCAGCTGCTGGCGCGGATGCGCGAGGACGATCCCGGTTTCGAGGGGACGTGGCTGGAAGTCTGGGTCGAACGGGTCACCGATCTCGAAGGCGACCCCATCGTCGGCTTCCGCGTCTCCGTGCCGAAGCCACGGCGGATCTAGCCCGGCCTGCCGGATGGACTTTGCCGGAGATTTCGCCTATCTGCCGCCGGCTCGCGGGTATAGCTCAATGGTAGAGCAGCAGCCTTCCAAGCTGAATACGAGGGTTCGATTCCCTCTACCCGCTCCAGCTTTTTCAAGACGTTAGGTCGGCCGCCGGGGAGCCTGCCGATGCCGCTTCTGACGCCCTTTGGCCCGGACATCTGGATATCCGAAGGCGGCACGGTCGACGTCGCCGGTTTTCGCTACCCGACGCGCATGGCGGTGATGAAGCTGGGCGATGGCGGGCTGTTCGTCTGGTCGCCGACGAAGCTCTCGCCTGATCTCAAGCAGGAAGTCGATGCCTTGGGCAACGTGCGCTGCATCGTGGCGCCGAACTCCCTACATCACCTCTTCATGCCGGACTGGAAAGCCGCCTACCCGTCCGCAAGACTGTTCGCCGCGCCCGGCCTGCAGAAGCGCCGCGCCGACATCGCGTTCGATGCAGACCTCGCAGACGCACCACCGCCCGAATGGCGCGAGCACATCGACCAGGTGATCGTGCGCGGCAATGCGATCACGCAGGAAGTCGTGTTCTTCCATCGCGCCAGCGGAACGGTGCTGTTCACCGACCTGCTGCAACAGTTTCCGAAAGGCTGGTTCAAGGGCTGGCGTGCCCTCGTCGCGAAGCTCGACCGGATGACGGAAGCAGAGGCCGAAGTCCCGCAGAAGTTTCGTATCGCGTTCAACGACCGCAAGGCAGCGCGCGCATCCCTGCAGCGCATCTTCGCGTGGCCGGCGACGCGTGTGCTGATGGCGCACGGCGCACCGGTAACGACCGATGGCGCAGCCTTCATCCGCCACGCATTCCGCTGGCTGATCCGTTAAGACGCGGAGCGCGGGCGGAATTCTTCGTTGCGGCGTTGCGAGTTCCACCGTCAGCGCTGCAGGTTTCCGCGCAGGTCAGCTTGGACATCAGGCGCCCAAGGGTGCGACAAGTCAGTCTTTCTTAGGGATAATAGCGTACGAATGTTCTCAGGGAGACTTGTGGAAAAGGGGCGCGCCAAACCGGCAACGGGACGGCGGACTGCATCTCCACAAGCCAAATTCCGGACTGGCAGAAGCCAGCCGGGTTGAGGGCAGAAACGACCATGGCGCCGACCAATCTCAAGGACGTCGATCCCGTTTTCATGGAGGCGATCGAGAACCTGCCGGATGGCATCTCGATCTTCGACGCCAACGGCGTGCCGATCCTTCACAACACCGCGTCCGAAAAGCGCTTCCCGCATCTCTACGAAGCTTTCGCCAAGGGTGCGCGCACCTATGCTGAAGCGCTGGAGTACAACGTCCGCGCCGTGATGCCCGAAGCCACGCAGGAAGAGGTCGACGCACAGGTCGAGAAGTTCAGCGCCTTCACCGGCAGCGGCCAGACCTACGAACAACGCACCGCCGATGGCCGCATTGTGCAGATCACCTATTGCCCGATGTCCGAAGGCCGCAAGGTCGCCATCTCGGTCGACGTCACCGAGCTGCGCCAGCGCGAGAAGGAATTGAAGAAGGCGCAAGCCGCCGCCATTGCCGCGTCGAACGCCAAGTCCGCCTTCCTCGCCAACATGAGCCACGAGATCCGCACGCCGCTCAACGGCATTCTCGGCATGGCGCAGGTGCTGGAGATGGGTAATCTCGCCCCCGAACAGCGCGACCAGGTGCAGACCATTCTCGACAGCGGCCGCAACCTGATGGCCCTGCTCAACGACGTGCTCGACCTGTCCAAGATCGAAGCCGGCAAGATCGCCATCGTGAAGGCGAACACTGATCTCATCCACACCCTGCGCCGCCTGCATCGCCTGTGGAAGGCGAAGGCCGAAGAACAAGGGCTGGAGTTCTATCTCTCGCTCGACGCCGAGCTGCCGCAGGTTCTCAATTTCGACTCCGTGCGCGTCCGCCAGTGCGTGTCAAACCTGATCTCCAACGCCATCAAGTTCACCAGGAACGGCCGTGTCGAGGTGTTCGTCACCGCGAAGAAGCTCGCCGATGGCCAGAACCTCGTGAAGATCCGCGTGTCCGATACCGGCATCGGCATGGATCAGGAAACGATGGACCGCCTGTTCCGTCCGTTCACGCAGGCCGACGACTCCACCTCGCGCAAATACGGCGGCACTGGCCTTGGCCTCTCGATCACGCGCAGCCTTGCCGAGCTGATGGGCGGTGAAGCCAGCGTTCGCTCCGAAATCGGCCGCGGCTCCGAGTTCACCTTCTCCTTCCTCGCCGGCGAAGCTGCGCCGCAGCTGCGCGTCGTCAACGAAGGCATGTCGCTCTCGGAAGACGAAAGCCGCGCCCGCCTGCGCAACCAGAACCTGCGCCTGCTGCTGGTCGACGATCACCCGATCAATCGTCAGGTCGCCAGCCTTTTCCTGCGCCCGTTCAACATGCGCATCGTCGAAGCCACCAACGGCAAGGAAGCCCTCGCCTGCCTCGAGCGCGAACAGTTCGATCTCGTCCTGCTCGACGTGCACATGCCCGTCATGGACGGCACGGAAACGATCCGTCACATCCGCGCCAGCGACCAGCCCTGGCGCAACGTTCCCGTCGTCGCCCTCACCGCAGACGCCATGACCGGCGATCGCGAGCGCTATCTCGGCATGGGCATGGACGGCTATCTCTCCAAGCCGATCGCCGAGCGCGACCTCATCACCGAGATCAGCCGCCTGCGCAGCATCAGCTGGGAAGAGCTGGCCGCCCGCCGCATCGCGGATGCGGCATCGGACGAAGACGCCACCGCGCACGCGGCCTGAGGCGCTTCCGTTACGTTACGCGGCACTAACCCACCGCTTACTGGCGGGTAGTTTACCGTGGAGCCCAAAATACCGCTGGCGCTTTACGCGCCCGTCAGCGCACTTTCCCCCCAACCGCGAATGCGGAGTGGAGGAGAGACGCTCATGAACCTGCTTTCGAAACTTGCCGGCGTGGCAGCCGTGGCCCTGATGGCCGGCTGCACGCACATGGCCGACGCCAGCCCCCCGGCCGCTCCGGCTGCCCCTGCTGCGCCCGTCGCCGTCGCGCCGGCCCCGCCGGCTGCACCCGCTGCACCGGCTGTCCCTGTTGCCGCCCCGGCTGCGAAGACGCCGAACTATGTCGCCATCCCGATGTCGATCGAGGTGAACAAGTCCGCAGCGGACGTGTGGGCCAAGGTCGGCGGCTGGTGCGATATTTCCAACTGGATCACACCGACCGGCGGCGTGCCGTGCGTCGTGACGTCAGGCGCTGGCGAAGTCGGCTCGGTCCGCGTCATTGCCGGCCGCGTCACCGAAGTCATGACCGCCAAGGCGCAATACGGCTACGGCTACACCCAGCCGAACGTCGAAGGTAAGTGGTACAACTTGTATCACGGCTACATGGAAGTCCGCCCGGTGACGGCGACGACGTCCAAGATCTACTACACACTGGTTCAGGACCACGCGGACAAGGCTGACCAGGCCGCGATCGACAAGGACGTGGCCCGCCTGAGAGGCCA
>JAOATF010000232.1 GCA_030158285.1 Hyphomonadaceae bacterium | reverse complement strand
GACCCCCTCCGTCACGCGACGAAGACGTCGCGCGCCACCTCCCCCGGCTCCGCCGGTGGAGGCAAGAGTCTTGCCTCCCTCACTTGCAACGCAAGTGGGGGAGGTGGCATGCGCGTTCTTCACGCGCATGACGGAGGGGGTCTCGCGTTCAGCGCCCGCGGTCCGCCCGCAAACCCGACTCCCTGTTCCCCACTCACCACGACCTCGCCGGCCCCGCCAGCGAGAACGCTCCCGCGCGCCTACAGCTTGGAAAAATCCGGCGCGCGCTTCTGCTGGAACGCCATGAATGCTTCCATCGCCTCCGCGCTCTTCAGCCGCTCGCCAAAGATCGCGCCCTCGGTGCGCAGCTGCGTGAGGATCGCCTCGCCGTTGCGCATCAGTTTCTTCGTCGCCATGACAGCCCCCGGCGGCCGCAGCGCCAGTTTCGCCGCCGCCGCCCGCGCCGCGGCCAGAACCTCAGCCGCCGGCAGCGCCACATTGGCCACGCCCAGCTGCGCCGCCTGCTCGCCCGTCAGCCCTTCGCCCAGCGCGAACATCGCAAACGCCCGGCGGTGGCCGATATGCGCCGGCATCAGCAACGAGCTCGCCGCTTCCGGCACCAGCGCCAGGTTCACGAACGGCGTCGTCAGCTTCGCATCGCTCGCCACAAACACCAGGTCACAATGCAGCAGCATCGTCGTGCCCACGCCTACCGCCAGACCCGCAACCGCCGCCACCAACGGCTTGGGAAATTGCGCAATCGCCTCGATGAACGCGCCCGCCGCAGGCGCTTCCCCGCCCATCGCCGCAGACGCAAAGTCCGCGAGATCATTGCCCGACGTAAAACTGTCGCCCTCCGACGCCAGCAGCACCACGCGCACCGACTTGTCCTCGACCGCCTGCGCCAGAGCCGCCGTCGCCGCGCGATACATCGCATTCGACAGCGCGTTCTTCTTGTCCGGCCTGTTCCACACGATCTCCATCACGCCGTTGGCCGTCGAGATCTTCACGAGGTCGGTCATGTCTTTTCCCTTTTCCTGGATCGCACCGGTGGTGCGCTGATGTCGGCAACATGGTTGAGCCAGCGGACGATCACGTCCGCCTCCCGCTCCGAAAATCCCTGCAGCATTTTCGCGTTGGCAGCCGTCGTGCGCCGCACCGCCTCGTCGCGCTTGCGCCTGCCCGCCGCCGTCAGCTTCAGCCGCGCCGCGCGCCCGTCGCCCGCTTCTTCGCTGCGCGCCACCAGCCCCGCATCCTCAAGTCGCTGCGCCAGCCCGGACGCCGCCGACTGCGCAAGGTCCAGCGCGCTGGCCAGTTCGCCGACCAGCAACCCTTCTTCCTTGAAACAGAACAACGCCCCCGCCTGTGTCGATGTCAGACCAAGGTCTGCGATATTCGCATCAGCCGCCGCTGCAACGCGTCTCTGCGCGCGGGCAAGTAGCCAGAACATGCGTCGGCTGGGCTGCGTCATGCAGCCTGCCTACGCCAGATACATCGTATGCGCAACATCTACATCGCATGCGATACAGTTGACGCAGGGTCGCTCAGGTGATGCGTTTGTAGGCCAGACGATTGCCGCGGCTGACGTAGAACATGTCAAACGTATCGGCCTCGATCGTGCCGACCTCATAGAAGAACGTGCCCTCGCCCGACACCACCTCGATGTAGGTCGATGCCGGCGTGAAGGTCAGCCCTTCGCTGTTGGCCGGCTTTTCCGTGCCCGGGAAAGCGCGCCACTTGTCGACCGAATGCACACTCGCATCGCCCTTGTAGTCATTGGTCCAGGTGTCTGCCGTGATGGTCAGGATCGCGTTGGGATCGTCCGTCGACTGCCACGTGCCCGCCAACTTGGTCGCAACTTCCTGCGGCGGAACGTTCACGACTTCCGGCGCCAGCGCAGGTTCAGCCGGCGTCATTTCAGCAACTGGAGCCGGTGCGGGCTCCGCGGCCTTGGGTTCGCCGCATGCCGCAAGCGCCAGCGACGAAACAGCGATGAGAAGCAGAGCGCGCATGAGCGATTCCTCGATGTGATGAGGAGGGTCTAGCTCAGAACACCAGGTTGCGCGACATGACAGACACCGGCCCATGCGTCGTGTCGACGGTTCCCGTCGCCTTGAACCCGCACTTGGCATAGAACGGCTCGGAGCGCGCATTCGCCGCCGCCACCAGTTCGCCCGCTTCCAGCGCACGCGCAAACTGTGCAGCTTCTTCGACAAGTTTGCGGCCAATGCCGGTGCGCCAGAGATCAGGCTCGACAAACGGTCCGTCGATATCGGCGCGGCCATCGTCGCGCGGCACGACAACCGCAAAGCCTGCCGGCTCGCCCCAGTGTTCAAACACGATGACGAGTCCGGCGGCGATGTGGTCTGCGGGAAGCGTCAGCGTCTGCGGATGCTGAACCTGTTCCGGCTGCGCCGCGTCCCATTTGAGCGAGGCCCGGCGCTGGATCTCTTCCAGCACCTTTCGCTCGGATGGTCGCGCAGGACGGAAATCCCGAAGAATGGCTTACCCCACGATCTCGTCGAGACGGAAGAAGAAGTTGATCTCGCGCTCGGCCGAGGCTTCCGAGTCCGAACCATGGACCGAGTTCTCGCCGATCGACTGGGCGAACAGCTTGCGCACGGTGCCGTCGGCGGCCTTCGCCGGGTCCGTCGCGCCCATGACTTCGCGGTGATGAGCAACAGCGTTCTCACCTTCGAGAACCTGCAGAACGACCGGGCCGGACGTCATGAAGTCGACCAGTTCGCCGAAGAAGCCGCGAGCCTTGTGCTCGCCGTAGAAACCTTCCGCCTGGGCGCGCGTCAGGCGCACGCGCTTCTGGGCGACGACGCGCAGGCCGGCCTTCTCGAACACGGCATTGACCGCGCCGGTGAGGTTACGCTTGGTCGCGTCCGGCTTGATGATGGAAAAGGTGCGTTGGACGGCCATATAACTATTCCTGGGAAGGCTTGTGAATCGGGCTTGGAGCGCCCCTATAGCCTTGGGAACTGGCCCCGCCAACAGGCGCACAGCTTTTCTTCGACGGGCAATTTCAGTCGCCTGCCCGGTGTATGAGGCAGGCGCATCAGGAGGATTGAATGGCCGGTGACAATGCTTCGCAGATCGCGGACTGGAACGGCGCCGTTGGTGAACGTTGGGCCGCTGAACAGGCCCGCACAGACGAACTGATCCGCGCGTTCGGCGAAGCAGCCCTCGCAGCGGCAAAAGCCCAGCCGGGAGAAGCGGTTCTCGATGTCGGCTGCGGCTGCGGTGACACATCCCTGTCACTGATCGAAGCGGTCGGCGTCAGGGGCAAAGTCGTCGGCGTGGACGTCTCCTCCGCCATGCTGGAGGTTGCCCGCGACCGCGCGAATGGCCGCGAAAACCTGACATTCATCGAGGCCGATGCCTCGCGCGCCAGCCTTCCCGGCCCGTTCGACCTGCTGTTTTCCCGCTTTGGCGTGATGTTCTTCGACGATCCGCCCGCCGCCTTTACCCAGCTACGCAAGGCCCTGAAGCCCGGCGGCCGCCTGGCTTTCGTCTGCTGGGCCGCGCCGCAGGACAATCCGTGGGCCGCACTGCCCGCCCAGACCGCCCGCAAGGCCTCCGGCCTCAACCTCCCGCCGGCAGACCCCATCGCCCCCGGCCCCTTCGCCTTCGCCGACAAGGATCGCGTGGCAGGCATCCTGTCCGCCGCAGGCTTCACCAACATCTCCCACCAGCCCTTCGAAGCCCCCATGTATCTGGGAAGCTCACCCCGCTCAGCGGCAGAAGGCGCAGTCCGCATCGGCCCCGCCTCCCGCGTTGCCCGCGAAGCTGGCCCCGAAAAACTGCCCGCTATCATCGACGCGGTTGAGGCCGCCCTTGCGCCTCACGCAGCCTCCGATGGCGCCGTCTCGCTGCCCGGTCGGACGTGGATTGTGACCGCGGAATCACCCGTTTGAACTTTTGCCGCACACGCGAAGTGTGACCTTACGACAACGCAATCGTCCTTAACAAGAAATAAACCTTTGTAGGTTAAGAGTTTTTTGACCCAAAAATTTCTTGCGACAGGCGCCTTTATTGAGACGCGTTCCAGGCCCATCTCACGTTCATCAGAAGACTGGGGGAAGTACCCCGGCCACGGAACAGAAAAAAGAGAACGGGCCTCCCATGCTCGCCAAACGCCTGATTGTTGCGGCTTTCGCCGTACTCGCTGTCGGACTCGTCCCCCTTGCCCTGCCGGGTGAACGCGACCTCTTCGTCGACGTCCACGACGCCCCGCAAGAGATCGCTGCGAACTAGTCCACACCGCAGACATCGCTGCTTACCAAGGCTCCGCTAACAGAGCGGAATGCCAAGGCATTGTCGCGCCCGTCGCCAGACGGGGCGCGCGATGTGTGCACCCACCACGGTCATTCTCGGGCTTGTCCCGAGAATCTCGGTTGTCTGTCGTGCGGAATAGTCAGAGTTCCGGCGATGATCGAACCGGGATTCTCCGGACAAGCCCGAGAATGACCCCAGCAGCACCGTCTACTTCAGCCGCTCGTCGAACCACGCGACCATCATGTTCATCGCCTGGTTCGCATACGCATCCGTCTTCACCGGATCGCCCTTCACGTAGAAGTCGTGATCCGCGCCGGCGAGCTGCACAAGCTTGCTCTCAACGCCCGCCTTGTCGAACGCCGCCTTCATCGTCTCCGACTGAGCCGGCGGCACGCCCTTGTCCGCGTCACCCGTGATCAGCAGCGTCGGCGGGTCCTTCGCATCGACAAAGTGGATCGGCGACACGCCCGCACGCAGGCTGTTGTCGAAATCAATCGCGCCAGACTTCGCGCGGTCGCCCAACAGCACATCGAGATCGGTCGGCGGAAAATACGCCACCACCGCCTTTACGCGATTGCCAGACCGCTCCAGCGGATTGGTCGCCGCTGGATTGCCATCGTCCGCCATCACGCCCGCAACCAGCGACAGATGCCCGCCCGCGCTCGCGCCCCACACGCCGATCCGCGCCGGATCAGCGCCATACTCGGCCGCGTGCAGCTTGATGTGCCGCATCCCAAGCCGGACATCAGCCACCGCATCGGTCAGCGGAAAACGCGGCGCCGATGCATGATACAGCGCCACAACCGTAAAACCCTTGTCGATCAGCCACTGATACCGCGCCTGCCGCTCCTCCGGCGGCCCCCATGACGACCGCCACCCGGCGGACACCATGTTCACCACCAGCGCGCCATTGGCGCCGCTCTTCGGCTTGAACACATCATACGTCAGCGCCATCCCATCGCGATGGCCGTAGATCACATCACGCACGTACGTCGCCGTCGTCAGTTCCTGCGCCGTCGGCAGCCCCAGCGCCTTGCGCGGATAGCCGCTCAGCGGCGCGCCGGGATCAGCGACGGACTGCGGCGTCTGACCGAGCGAAGGCGCGGCCAGCAGACATGCGAAGACGAGTATGGCGTACATTTTTCTGAGCATGCTGATCTCCCTGATTTAGCCAAACCTGACGTTCAAACCCAGTGCGGAAAGTCACAGCACCGTATGCGCACTGGGCTCATCCGAAGTTCGGCGGATAGATAGCCAGCAAGCCGTATAGTGCGGCGGCGGCACCTGCCCCAAACAATACTGCGTCAAGCGAGAAGGCCAGAGCATTTGATGATAGCGAAGTCTGCTTCCCGCGCCGGTTCCGAACAAGGATCAGAACGATTTCCAGCACACAGAACGAAGCAGCCCAGACGAGATAAGGATTGGAGATACCAACGTAATACTTAAGCGAGGCGATCATGATCGCCACGCTTGTCAGCGCGCCGAACGCGCCGGCAACGATGTAAGTTACGCGCATCTCGTTCCGCCTCACGCCGCCCGACTTGGCAGCGCAATTCGATTTCAGTTCGACTCCGCGAACAGCTCCCGCCCGATCAGCCAGCGCCGGATTTCGCTCGTCCCCGCGCCGATCTCGTAAAGCTTCGCATCGCGCAGCAGGCGCCCCGTCGGATAGTCGTTGATATAGCCATTGCCGCCGAGGATCTGGATCGCGTCCAGCGCCAGCTGCGTCGCCGTTTCCGCCGCGAACAGGATCGCCCCGGCCGCGTCCTTGCGTGCCGTCTTGCCCGCGTCGCAGGCCTTGGCGACGGCGTACACGTAGGCCTTGGCCGCATTCATCTTCACATACATGTCGGCGACCTTGCCCTGGATGAGCTGGAACTCGCCGATGG
>JAOATF010000231.1 GCA_030158285.1 Hyphomonadaceae bacterium | reverse complement strand
GCGGTTGTTCTCGAGCGCTTCCTGCACGAAGGCGATCAACTGTGCGTCCTGGAAGACGCCGTAGTCAGCGATGACTGCAGACGTGTCGCCGGTCATCGGCGCGACGGTCCAGTCGGTTGGCATGCCAGCGCGCTTCGTCGCCATGGCGTCGAAGGCTGGCTCTGCGATGGGAAGATGCCCGCAAGCGGAGAGGAGAGCTGCGAGTGCGCCCACGGACACGCCGCGGGTCATTATTTTCTTGTCAATCATGTCTCAATGCCTGGATTGGGTCGAGTTGAGCTGCTCGGCGGGCAGGGAAAAAGCCGAATATCAGACCGACGGAGGCCGCCGCCCCCAGTGCCGTCGCGATGATGACGGGAGAGACCATCATCGGAGCGTTTGCGATCTGCGCGTAAGCGAACACGCCGATCCATCCCATTCCCATGCCGATCAACCCGCCCAGGGTGCAGAGAGCGATGGCTTCGAACAGGAATTGAAGAAGAATATCGCCGCCGCGTGCGCCAATTGCCATGCGCAACCCGATCTCTCGGGTGCGCTCGGTAACTGAGACAAGCATGATGTTCATCACACCCACACCGCCAACGATCAGCGAAACTGCGGCGGTGAACGCGAGCAACATGCTCATGGTCTCAGCCGCAGCAGCCCGCTGCTTTATCATGTCTGCGAAGTTAACAACCGCGAAATTATCCTGCTCGCCTGGCTGGATTCTGCGTCTTTCCCGCATCAAAGCGGTGGTTTCTTCCTGGGCCTCGAGAACGTCATAGCCGTCCTGGACCAGCATCTGGATCCTGGAAACATGGCGCGAAACCTGTCGATTTCCGCCTGTAATCCGGTTACGGACCATCCCGAGCGGCGCCACAATCGTGTCATCCCGGTCCATCCCCATCCCGCCGCCGCCCGACTGGCCCTTGGATTCAAGGATGCCGATCACTTCCATGGGAACGCTGTTTACGCGGATGCGCTGGCCGATGGCGCGGCCATCAGGAAACAGGTTCGCCGCAGAGGTCTTGCCCAGCACGGCGACAGCTGCGCCGCCCTGGACTTCCTGCGTGGTGAACTCGCGACCTTCAGCGACGCGCCAGTTGTTGACCTCGAAGAAAGAAGCGTTGGCGCCCTGGATGTTGGAGACCCAGTTCGCTTCCTCGGAGACCGCATTCGCCTGTTGCGAGAGTATGCCGGTGACACCCTGCACGAAGGGCAGCTCGCCCATCGCGGTCACGTCCGCTTCGGCGAAGGGCCGGCCTGAGCCGCCGCCATGGTTCCGCCCACCGCGATTCATGTTGCCGGGCTGAAGCGTCAACACGTTCGAGCCGATTGAGCTGATCTGCGCCTCGATCTGCGCCTTTGCGCCTTCACCGATCGACATCATCACCATCACCGAGGCGACGCCGATGATGATGCCCAGCATGGTCAGCAGGCTGCGCATGGGATTGGAAAAGAGGGCTTCCGCAGCAGAGGAGGTCGCGACGCCGAATTTCATGGTCAGCCTCCGCTCGGGCGTTTGAGATCGGGATGCGCGCTGTCGGATTCAATCCGTCCATCGCGGAAATGTATCTGGCGGCTGGCATAGGCCGCGACTTCGGTCTCGTGCGTGATCAGCACCACGGTGATGCCCTGCCGGTTCAGATCCTGCATCAGGTGCATGATCTCGGCGGTGGTTTTTGTATCCAATGCGCCGGTCGGTTCGTCCGCCAGCAGGATACGCGGGCGGTTGGCGAGGGCGCGGGCGATGGCCACGCGCTGCTGCTGGCCGCCGGAGAGCTGCATCGGGCGGTGATCCATGCGGCTGCCGAGGCCGACGAGTTCGAGGCACTCTTTCGCGCGCGCATCGATATCGCCCGCGTCCTTGCGCGCATAGCGAAGCGGCAGGCGGACATTCTGGAACGCGTCCTGCCGCGCCAGCAGGTTGAACTGCTGGAAGACGAAGCCCAGCGTCTCGTTGCGCAGGTCGGCGAGATCGTCGCGCGACATTTCCGACAGCGCCTTGCCGTTGATCCACATCTCGCCTTTGGTCGGGCGATCAAGCGCGCCGATGAGATTCATCAGCGAGGATTTGCCCGAGCCCGACGGACCCATGATGGCGACGAACTCGCCCTCGGCGATATCGAGATCGACGCCGTCGAGCGCGCGCACTTCCTGCTCGCCCATCGTGTAGATCTTCGACAGGTCACGGCAGGAGATGATGGGCTTGTCTGTCATGATGCTGGGGACCGCGCTCAGGAGCCGGCCTTGGCGGTGGCGGTGGAGCGCACGACAAACTCTTCGCCCTCCTTGGCGCCGCGGATCAGCTGCGCGTTCTCGCCATCCGACAGGCCGATGGTCAGCTGCGCGCGCTCAAGCTCGCCCTTCGCGTCGAGCTTGTAGACGGTGACGCGCTTCTGCGACTGCATTTCCGAGCGCGCCTTGGCGACAGCGTCGTATTCCTGCTGGTTGAGGTTGCGGCGGAACACGGACTCCTGGATCTGCTGCATCTTGGCGAAGCGTTCGGAGCTTTGCTGTTGCTGCATGATGCTGGGGGGAGGGCCGAAGGCCGGGCCGCCAAGTACGCCGCCGGCCTGGCCGCCGGGTTGCTGCTGGCCGCCGCCGAGCGAGGCCATGGCCTTCTGCATCTCGGCGCGCATCTCTTCCATGATCTTGTCGGCGCGTTCCTGTTCGACGCCGGCTGTCTTGAGGATCTCGCCGAACTGCCCACCGGGGCCGCCCGGTCCACCCATGCCGCGACCGCCGCCGGGGCCGCCCGCCATCGGGCCTCCGCCGCCCTGATGCTGTCCGCCGGGACCTTGCTGGCCGCCCTGTCCATTGGCTTCGTCGGCGGCGCGCATGGCTTCTGCGATATCCTTCGGCGGCTGGAAGCGCGTGGCGTCGTAGTCGATGCGCAGCACGTTGGAGGCACGGTCAGCGGTGATCTCGACGTTTGCGGTCATGCCCGGCAGCAGCTTGCCGTTCGGGTTCCGCGCGTTGATGACGACGGTGTAGGTGACGACATTGGCCGATTCCGCGCCGAGCTGGCGCACCTGCACCACCTGTCCCTGGAAACGTTCGCCGGCGAAGGCGTCGACGTTGAAGACGACAGGGTCACCATCGTCGATGCCGCCAATGTCGGACTCGACGACTGCCGCTTCGATCTCGATCTGCGAGAGGTCGGCGGCGACCACAAAAAGACTCTTGATCGATTGCGAGGACTGGATGGTCTGGCCGACTTCAACGTCGCGGCCGAGGATCACGCCATCGATGGGCGAGCGGATCTTCGTGCGTTCAAGGCGCAGGCGGGAATCCTGAACGGTGGCGCGCGCGGTTTCGAGGCCGGCCTGCGCGGACTTCAGCGAAACTTCCTGCGTCTGCACTTCCAGTGTCGCGTTCTTGAAATCCTGGTCGGCCTGTTCCATCGCCTGCGTGGAGGTAGCGCCTTCCGCGTAGAGTTTCGTGGTGCGCTCGAACGCCTTGGTCTGCACGTCGAGCGCGAGCTTGGCGCGCGCAATGGAGGCGCGCGTGTTGTCGACCGAAGCTTCCGACTGGCGCAGGCGGGCGATGTTCTGGTCGAGCGTGTTCTGGAACGTCTCGGGGTCGACCTGGGCGAGCACCTGGTTCTTCTTCACCGGATCGTTGAAGTCGACATAGATCGCCGTGATCTTGCCGGAGACTTCCGAGCCGACCTCGACCTTCTCGCGCGGCTGCACGGCGCCGGAGGCGGTGACCACGCGGGCGACGTCGCCCTTGCTGACCTTCACGGTCTCGTAGGTGTATTTTCCGGGCGCAGCACTGGCCCCGCCGCCCATCATCATGGCGCCGGCAGCGATCGCCACGATCGTTGCCCCAGCGATTCCCAGCAGCAGTTTCTTGTTCATCTTCAGCTTTCCAAACCCATAGTCGACCCGGCGGCCAGACGGTGGAACCTCACCATCCTTGGCCTACATACGCGCAATTTAGTGACCGCCGCCTTCTATTCCGTCCCTGTCTCACGCAGATTTCAGACCCGTAACAAGCTGTCGCAACGCCAACATTCCTTGCCTTTCCGTACAGTTACGGACGTTTGACGGGTTGGGCCGACGGGCGATAATGCACCTGTGACGAGAGTGGCGCGGTGAGCGGGCGTGTGCATGACGGGACTGGAACCAGACCGGTGCGGCCCATGCTGGAGCTGAGAGAGCTTACGAAATCCGTTGGCGGGCAGCCTGTGCTGGCGGGGGTGACCCTCGAGATCGCGCCGGGCCGACCTACTGCGATCGTCGGTCTGTCCCGCGCCGAACGCGATGCGGTGGCGCGTTTGCTGACGGGAGCTGACAAGCCGACAGCAGGGACGATCCGGTTGGCGGGGGCGGACATTGCTCGCGCGCGGCGGGAAAAGGGGCGCATCGTGCGGGTGGGGCCGGCGCTTCCGGCATCCTCCGGCCAGCGTGTGGGCAAGCTCGTTGATGCGCAGATGGCGTCGCGGGCGGGGATTTCGGGCGCGCTCAACGCCAAGGTCAGCGAGCTGAAGCCGGAGCAGCGGATGCGGCTGGCGCTGGCGCAAGCGCTGGCCGAGCGGCCGGCGCTGCTGATCCTCGATGCGCCGGCGAGCCAGTTGCCGGGCGATGTGCGGGATGCGTTTGCGGCGGACCTCAAGGAGATGCTGGCGGGATTTGCGGGTGTGGCGCTCGTGCTGGCGTCTGCAGCGGAAGAGGCGCTGGGGCCGGACGGCGATATCGTGGTGATCGGCGGCGGAGCGGTGATCCAGCGTGGGGCGGCGCGCGATGTGAGCGGGCATCCGGCGAACCTCGCAAGCGCAGCGGCGACGTCCTGGCCGGTGCTCAACACGCTACCCATGACGGCGCGCGAGGGGCGGGGCGTGCTGGCCGATGGATCGCGGCTGCAATTGCCGGAAGGGCGCATGTTGCCGGAGGCGGGCGAATGCACGCTGGCTTTCCATCCCGAGGATGTGGCGCTGGAACGCGCAAGCCCGGGCTGCGTACGGTTTGTCGTTAGGGCGGGCGCCGAGGAGGCGCGGGGCGAGCAGCGCTTTCTGAACGTGAATTTTGCCGGAGCTCCGTGGCTGTGTCCGCTGGCGACGCCGGCGCCGCGCACGGGCGCGCTGTTGAACGCCTTTGTCGATCAGTCCCGGTTGATGGTTTTTGACGCCGAGGGGCAGGCGCTCGATTGATCGCTGGAGACTGATCGCCGGACAGGCATCGGCGCGACAACGCGCCAGCGTGGCCGGGCGGCATCTTCAACTTGCACCGGACCTGTTCTAGCGTCCCCCTCAAGACACGCTGGGGAGAGCGGGCATGATCTGGGCGTTGGCAGCCTATCTGGTGCTACAATTCGGCATTGCATGGATCGCGTCGCGGACGATCAAGGTCGAGGCGGACTATTTCGTCGCCGGGCGGAAGCTGGGCGTCTACGCCGTGGCGATGTCGGTGTTCGCGACATGGTTCGGGGCCGAATCCGTGATGGGGTCGTCCGGCGCGGTGGCGGCCGAGGGGCTTTCCGGCGGGCGGGCGGATCCGATCGGCTACACGCTCTGCCTGCTGGGCATGGCGACGTTCATCGCCTTCAAGATGCGCGAAGCCGGCGTCATCACCTTCGTGGACTTCTTCCACCAGCGTTTCGGCGCGGTCGCCAACTGGCTGGCCGCGATGCTGACCATTCCCACATCGGTGATCTGGGCGTCGGCGCAGCTGCTGGCGATGGGACAGATCATTGCAAGCGTCACCGGGCTCGATCCGATGGTGGGCCTGCTGATCGGCGCGGCGGTGATCATTGTCTACACGACTGTGGGCGGCCTGCTGGGCGATGTGATCACCGATATTGTGCAGGGGACGATCCTGATCGTCAGCCTCGCTGTCCTGCTGATCGTGGTGCTGGCCTCGCAGCAGTTTTCGCTGGGATCGATCAAGCCGGAACAGCTGAGCCTGATCGGCTTGGGCGAGGATGGCGAGCCGCAGAGCCTGCTGGCGACGCTGGATGCGTGGATGGTGCCGATCCTCGGCTCGCTGGTGGCGCAAGAGGCGATCTCGCGTTTCCTTGGTGCGCGGACGCCGTCTGTGGCGCGGATTGGATGCTACTGCGCGGCGGGGATTTATCTGGTGGTGGGCTCTGTGCCGGTTTTGCTGGGCTTGCTCGGCACGGCGGCGGGCTTCCAGCCGAGCGGGCAGGACGCGTTCCTGCCGGAGCTGGCGCAGCAGTATCTCGA
>JAOATF010000230.1 GCA_030158285.1 Hyphomonadaceae bacterium | reverse complement strand
GGCAGGTCCTTCTCGTCGCGGGCGACTGGACCGTATGGACGATTGCCCAGATCGAGGAAAAGCTCCGCCAGACCAAGATCACCCCCGACGCGCTGCTCGATGTTTCGGAACTCGAGCGGATCGATACGTCGGGCGCGTACATGATCGACCGGGCTTTTGGCGCGCTCGATGGCGTCGATGATCCGATTGCTATCCGTGGCGACCATCCCAATTTCGACCGGCTGATCGCCAAGGTGCGCAAGGCCAGCCCGGCTGCCCCGCCGGACCCGGAGCACCAGCCCGGCCTGATCGCGATGTTCGATCGTATTGGCCATGGCGCCGTACAGGCGTGGACAGAATTGCTGGGTCTCCTGTCCTTCGTCGGCGAGACGATGGCGACGATGTTCCGCCTCGTCCTGCATCCACGCCGCATCCGCTGGCGCTCGGTCGTGGCGATCATGGAAGAGGTCGGCCTCGATGCGCTGCCGATCGTCTGCTTCATGTCCTTCTTCATCGGGCTGGTGATCGCCTTCATCGGGGCGAACCTGCTGGCGATGTTCAACGCTTCCGTTTTCACGGTTGAGCTGGTCGGCATCGGCGTGATGCGCGAGTTCGGCGCGGTGCTGACCGCCATCCTGCTCGCCGGCCGCACCGACAGCGCTTTCACCGCCCAGATCGGCGCCATGAAGATGCGTCAGGAGATCGACGCGATGCGCACCATCGGCCTCGATCCGATGGAAGCCCTTGTCGCGCCGCGCCTGATCGCGCTGCTGATCATGGCTCCGTTGCTGACTTTCGCTGCGACGATTGCCGGCGTCGGTGGTGGACTGGTCGCGGCGTGGACCGCGATGGATATCTCGCCCGCGATGTTCATTACGCGCTTCCAGGAAGTCGTTCCGCCGCAGCATTTCTGGGTCGGCATGATCAAGTCCCCTGTGTTCGCGCTGGTGATCGCCATGGTCGGATGCCGGCAAGGCATGCTGGTTGAAGGCGACGTTGTTTCGCTTGGCCGCCGCACCACGTCGTCCGTGGTGCAGGCGATCTTCCTGGTCATCGCGCTCGATGCGGTATTCGCAATCTTCTATTATCAGCTGAACATATGACCGAGGCCGCTGCCATCTCCCGTGAAAGTAACGCTCCGGCAGGCGAGAGCGATGCGATCGTGCGCGTGCGCGGCCTCGCCAATCGCTTCGGCTCCAAGACCGTGCATGAAGGGCTCGACCTCGACATTTGTCGCGGCGAGATCATTGGCGTCATCGGCGGATCAGGCACCGGCAAGTCCGTCCTGCTGCGTTCGATCGTGGGGCTGCATACGCCCAACGCCGGCGAGATCGAAGTGTTCGGCCAGCGTCTTGGCGATCTCTCGCGCGAGGAGCGCGTGAAGGTGGAGCGCCGCTGGGGCGTCATGTTCCAGGATGGCGCGCTGTTCTCGACGATGACCGTTCGCGAGAACGTCATGGCGCCGATGGTCGAGCACACGAAAATTCCGCATCACCTGATGCGCGAACTTGCCGATCTCAAGATTCGCCTCGCGGGCCTCGAGCTCGAAGCCGCGCCAAAGCGCCCGGCCGATCTTTCCGGCGGCATGCGCAAGCGCGCGGCGCTGGCGCGTGCGCTGTCGCTCGACCCGGAACTGCTCTTCCTCGACGAGCCGACCGCCGGTCTCGACCCGATCGGCGCAGCGCGTTTCGACGAGCTGGTTCACTCGCTGAGCGAGTCGCTCGGCTTAACCATCTTCCTTGTCACCCACGATCTGGACACGCTGGCTGCAACCTGCGACCGGATTGCGGTGTTAAGTGACGGCAAGGTTCTTGCGATTGGTCCGCTTGATGAGGTTCGTCAGAACCCCCATCCGTGGATTCAGGAATATTTCTCAGGCCCTCGTGGCCGGGCTGCGGTGAGATAGGCCATGGAAACCAGGGCCAACTACGTCCTGATCGGTGCGTTCGTGTTCCTCGCGGCAGGAGCGCTTGCGCTCTTCACGCTATGGATTGCAGGCAACCCCTTCAGCCGCAGCTACAAGGATTTCGACGTGATCTTCTCGGGCCCGGTCAACGGCCTGTCGGAAGGCGGCGAAGTGCGCTTCAACGGCATCAAGGTTGGCGAGGTCACGACGCTGCGTCTCGATCGTGTGGACCCGAACCGCGTCATCGCCCACATCCGCGTGGAGTCGCAGACGCCGGTGCGCACGGACTCGATCGCGCAGCTGAATTTCCAGGGCATCACGGGCGTCACCTTCATCCAGATTCTCGCGGGCGATCCCAAGGCGCCGCTGCTGGCTTCGGTTAATGGCGAGACGCCGCAGATTCCGACGAGCCGGACGCTGGTCGATGAGCTGTTCTCGGGCGGGCAGGACTTGCTGTCGGTCTCGGGCGACACGATCAAGAAGGTCAACGAGATGCTGGACGAGGAGAATATCCATCATCTCTCCTCCACGCTCGCCAGCCTCGACCGCGCCATGGCCAAGATCGCGCAGGACGACGGTATCATCGATGAAGCCACGCGCGCGCTGAAAGGCATCAACACCGCTGTTGCCTCGCTCGACTCGGCGGCCAAGGCCGTCGACGAAGCCGCCACGACCTTCAACCGCGATTTCGCGACCCTGTCGGCCGATGCGTCCAACACGCTGCGCAAGCTCGACCCGACACTGGATGAAGCCAACAAGGCGATCGCCAGCGTCAATTCGACGGTTACGCAGATCAACACAGACGTCACGCCCGCCGCGACCCGCGCCTTGCGCCAGGTCGGCAATACGGCGGCTGACTTCCAGGCGATGATGACGCGCCTGCAGGCCCTGCTCGCCCAGATCGAGCAGAACCCGAGCAGCTTCGTCTATCAGCAACCGCAGCCGCAGGAGCGCTAGATCATGAAAACGATCCTGATTGCGGGCATGCTTGCCACGACCACGCTGCTGGCAGCCTGCGTCTCCGTGCTGCCTGAGCCCTTCATTCCGGCGGCGCTGATCTCGCTGCCGGCGGACCGTGCGACGGCGCCGGCCGATCCGCTGAATGCCGATGTTGCGGTCTACATGCCGGAAACCTCGCGGGCATTCGCAGGCGCCGATATCGCGGTCAGCGACAATCAGGAACTCGTCTATCTCGATCAGGTGCGCTGGGCCGACAATGCGCCGGGCCTGCTGCAGACGGCCGTGGTGAACGCGCTGACTAAGGCCGGTGGGCCGGGCCGCGCTGTGCCCGCGCAACTGGGCGCCGATGTCGATTACGATGTGCGTTGGCGCATCATCAATCTCTCGGCGGGCAAGGATACCGCGCCGGTGCGCGCTGAAGTTCAGGTCAGCCTGATGGATTCGGGCACGCGCCGCATGGTGGCGCAGCAGACATTCTCGGCTGAAGGCAATCCGTCGGATCGTGCGCCGCGTGCGCGTGCAGCTGCCCTGGCGCTGGTTGCACAGAAGGTGGCGGATGATGTTGCGGCGTTCGTTGCGCGCACCGTGACGGCGAAGCCGGCGACGCGCTAACGGCGCTGTCGGCCTTCAATCGCGTGGCGATGACGCGCCGTGCCTTGAGCGCATCCTTCGAGACGATCGCACGATAGATCACGCGCGTGGCGTCTGTCGTACCCGCGATCCCTCAGGATGAGGCCGGTGGTTGTTGCTCGGGATTGTCCGGCTCAACAGCCACCGGCCTCATCCTGAGGGATCGCGGGCACATCGCCCAAACAGCGGCGCTCTCACGATGCGATCGTCTCGAAGGATGCGCTCAGGGCACGCCTAGATCTGCGTGCCCAGCGCGGCGTCGAGCACCAGATAGGCTGACAGGCGCGGCGCGGCGTCTTCGCGCGAGCGGTCGGACAGCGACAGCGCGCGCAGGGCGTCGGGTTCTTCCTGCGCGACGAAGTTGCGGGCTGCGTGTTGCAGGTCGCGATCGGATTCGAGCAGGCGCGACACGCGCTGGATCTCGCTCGGCACGGTGTCGCGGGTGGCGCGTCGGCGCTGGCGCTCGCCCTGGTGGGCGGCGTTGGCGATGCGGCGCAGGTCCGAGGCTTTCACGGCAGGCATGCGCACACCGGCGCGGTCCAGCCGGTCGATGATCGCGCCGGCATGTTGTTCCTGACCGTGCGGGGCGATGCCATCCATGCCCGACAGCAGGCCGCGCCACGAGGCGCTCGGCGGCATGTCGTCGTCGAAGATCGGATCGCGCTCGGGCGCGCGGCGCAGCGCCATCGGACGATCGAGCACGAGCTCGTCATCGGGGCGGTCATTGCGGACGATGGAGAGGATGCGGTCGTCGCGCGCGGCCAGCGCTTGCGGCACGGGCTCGCGCTGGATCGGCTGGGGCTGCGGTTGCGGCGGCGGGGCAGGCGGCGGCACGGCCGTCGCGGTCGGGCGGGCGCCGAACAGCGGGAAGGGCTGGTCGGCATGCGCGGGCTGAGGCAGCGGCTGCGTTGCGGCAGCGACAACGCGCGTGATCTCTTCCGGCTCGAGGATCAGGTCGTCCACGGACGAAGTTTCGGTCTCGCCCTTCATGCGGCCGACCAGCAGCGAGGCTTTTTCGATGCGGGCGCGGGCGCGTTCGAGGCCTTCCTCGGCGGCGTTGGTGGCGCGCGTGGCGGTGCGGAACAGCGTGTCGGACAGCTGGTTGACGCGCTTCTCGGTTTCGTCGGCGTGGGCGCGTGCGGCGTGAGCGGCGGCGCGCGTGGTTGCTTCGGCCTGCGTGCCGGCGGCGGTGAGGGCGGACAGGGCCTTGCGGCCTTCCTCGGCGGCCTGGGCCGAGCGCGAGTTGATGGTCTCGGTCGCTTTCAGCGCGGAGGCGAGGGCGTCGGAGACGGTGTCGCGCAGGCTTTCGGCGGTGGATTTGGTGGCGGCGCTGGCGAGTTCGCCGGCCTTGGTGGCGGCTTCGACCATGCGCGTGGACTGCACGAGCTGTTCGTCGAGGCGCATCAGTACGCTGGCGAGGTTCTGCGCGCGCTTGCGGCTTTCAGCGCCCATGGTGTCGAGTTGCGAGATGCGCTGGGCGAGGTGGCCCGAGGTCTCGTTCATGTCGCGCAGGCGCTGGTCGAGCGTGGTGTCGGCCTGGCGCACCTGCTCCTGGGCGGCGCGGGCGGCTTCGGCCATCATCTGGGCGTGGCGCGGGATGGATTTGGCGAGTGAGTCGGCTTGCCCGCGCAGGCTTTCCGCCAGCTGGGTCAGGCTCTGGCGTTCCGAGCCCATCTTGTGGACCAGCACTTCGCTGTCGGCGCGCACGATCTCGGCGGCTTTCAGGGCGGCGGAGACGCTGCCTTCGATGTCGCCCTTGAGGGCGTCGAGGCGTGCGCGGGTGTCGTGCAGGGCGTGGTTCAGCATCTGCGTTTCGCGGGCGACGGCTTCGGCCAGCGAGGAGACTTCCTCGCGCGACGATTCGGCGGGCTCGAGCAGCAGGCGGGCAGAGGAAAGGACAATGGCGTTGGCTTGCGCCGAGCGGGCGCTCTCGCGGGCCATGACGCCGGCGGAGATGAGGGCAAGGCCCGGGGCGAAGACGGCGGCAAAGCCACCCGCCAGCACCAGCGGCGATTGCTTCATGATCCCGTCAATGCCGAGGGTCGCGACCAGCCACACGCCGATGCCGCCCCACAGCAGGATGGCGAGGGCGGCGCCCGCCCATGGCATCCAGGCGCCAGCCGTACGGGCGGCTTCGAGCTGGGTGGTGAGGCGGCGGTGATGGTGTTGACGGGGGGAGGAGTCGATCATGGGTCTCAGCGTTGCGTGGTCACTATGGCGAAGTCGCGCCAGCAAGCAGGCGCGGGGTAGGCCCCCGGCGGATTAATCCAGGGCACGATCCGTCAAGCCCACACAGCCAGAGGAGTGTGCAGGTGCGGCGCCAGCTTGAAAAGGGGGTGAGTCAGTCCGGGGCGCCAAAAACGGAAACGGCGTTTCTGCGCGCAACACATTGAACTCACGCCGGAATGTTCGGTTTGCGATCCGGGGAGCCCGTCGGGTTAACGAAGAGGTCTAGTAGACCTTGGGCGCCTGTTGCTGCACCGGTTTTTCGGCGGCGGCCGGAGTGTTCGCGCGCGTGACCTGGTCTTTCACCGGTTTCGGCGGCTCGGCATCGCCAACGCCAGTCCACGCCACGAGCGCGGCGAAAACGGCATCCCTCACGTTCACAATGACTTCGATCATCGGGCGAACCCCTTACCCGGCGTGTTGTGAGGCCAAGCTGGCGCCGCATCAAGGCGAAAATTCGGCGGAGCGTTCGGATTC
>JAOATF010000229.1 GCA_030158285.1 Hyphomonadaceae bacterium | reverse complement strand
GAGAAACTGCTCGCGGCCCTGCGTGGCGGCATCAAGACGGTGCTGATCCCGGAGGAGAACGAGAAGGATCTCGTCGACCTGCCGGAGAACGTGAAACAGGGGCTGACGATCATCCCTGTCTCCACGATCGAACAGGTGCTGGCGCGCGCCCTGGTGCGCCCGCTGACGCCGGTGCAGTGGGGCGAGGCGGAAGAGGCGGCGTATCGTGCCGAACTTGGCCGCGGCGGGCAGAGCCCGCAGCCGCAGCTGCCGCACTAGGCTGAAGACCAACAACGGGAGGCCCGGCTGGAAACAGCCGGGCCTTTTGCTTTTCGGGCTGGGGCGGCTAGCTTGGCGGTATGAAGCCGATTGCCGCCTTGCTGTTGTTTGCCGCGCTCGCCGGGCCGGCGCTGGCGCAGGCTTCGAGTGATTACGAGACGCGCGGTCCGCACGCGGTGAAGAACACGCAAGCGGGGCCGGGGTGTTTCTTCTTCCATCCCCTGGGCAAGCAGGGCGGGCCATACCCGGTGATCCTGTGGGGCAATGGCACCAACACCATGGCGCAGATCTATGCCCCGATGCTGGGGCAGTGGGCGAGCCATGGGTTCATTGTGGCTGCGGCAACGACCGGGAATGCGGGGACGGGCAAGGAGATGCTGGGCTGTCTCGACTATCTCGCCAAGGAGAACGGGCGTGACGGGAGCGTGTTCAGGGGTGCGGTGGATCTCGGGCATGTCGGCGCGGCGGGGCACAGCCGGGGCGGGACGGGCGCGATCATGGCGGGGCGTGATCCACGTGTGACGGCGACCGCGCCGATCCAGCCCTACACGATCGGCGCGAAGTATGAGGCGGGGGCGGAAGCGAAGCAGCATGGCCCGATGCTGTTGCTCTCAGGCGGAGCGGATCACATCGCCGATCCGACACGTAACCAGGCGCCAGTGTTTGTCGGGGCGACTGTTCCCGTTGTGTGGGCGACGCTGAATGGCGCAGGGCATTCCACGCCATCGACGCGCGACAGCGGGCCTTATCGCGCGGTGACGACGGCGTGGTTTCTCTGGCAGCTGAAGGGCGACGCCAAGGCGGCGGACATGTTCGAAGGGGACCGGTGCGGGTACTGCACCGATCCCGTCTGGACGATCCGCAAGAAGGACGTGGAGTAGGGCTTAGCGGCCGAAGAACTTGCCGAACATGCCCTTGGCGGCGTTCGCGGCTTGATCCTTCACGGCGCCCATCGCCTGCTGGCGTGCTTCATCGAGCAGCTTGGCGATCATGGCTTCGAGGACGTCCTTGCCGATGCCGGTTTCTTTCGCGGCGGCGGCGATGGCTTCGTCCTTGTTGCCGTGGAAGTTCGAGGCGAGCGAGTAGGCGGCCTTGATGGAGAGTTCGCGCGAGAGGCCGAGCGGCGCGCCGATGTCGGCGAGCGTGTCTTCGCCGAGCTTCGTCACGATCTTTCCAAGGTCGATGTCCAGCATTGCTGACTCCGGAAACTGGGGGCTGTTGCGCCAGAGGTCCCCCGGGCGCGCAGCAGGTCTACCAGTGTTCGTTCGGCAGCTTCATGACATTGCGGACAGTGGACACTGTCTGAACGTTGAAGCCGCGAAACGTCAGGCGGTGGCGGGCACGGCTTTCGGTTTGCGGCCCGTGAACTTTGCCCAGTCCGGACGGACATAGAGCGCGATCAGCGGCGTGCGCTTGATGGCCAGATGGAAGAGCAGCGGGAGAACCGCAGAGATCACCAGGATCGCAAAGCAGGCCCAGCCGACATCGGGGATCACCTGGTTCGAAGCCAGCAGGCGTTCGAGCACCGTCATCGGGAAGAAGAAGGTGAGGTAGATGACGATGGAGTTCTGGCCGCAATAGCGGAGGAAGCGCGCCGACTTCCACTTCGACAAGAGCGCTGCGATCTCGATGATGGCGATCGCGCCGGCGAGGCCCATCAGCAGGCCGTAGACCGGCACGTGATGCAGGCCCTGACGCGTCAGCCAGCCATTGCCGAAAGCCCAGCCGGCCAGCACGGCGACGGCGAGCCACGGGCGGGCCTTTGCGCGATCAGCCACGGCGAACACCACGTCAGCGATGGCGTAGCCGAGGAAGAAGAACACGAAATAGTCCATGAAGCGGTTGGCGACGAAGCTGGGTGTGTCGATCCAGAGGCCTTGATGGGCGATCTGCAGGCCGGCAGCGGCGGCGAGCACCAGCCATTTCGGCAGGCGCGCGACGAGGCGCGTGACCACGTAGAACACAGCCAGCATGTGGACGAACCACAGCACGCCCGTCGGCTGGATGATGTTCCAGACATAGAGCTTCGCGAAGGCGACGGGGTCGGTACGCAGGACGTCGTTGTCGGTCAGCAGCAGGGTGAGGCCGAGCCAGAGCAGGTAGAAGTACGCGAAGTGGACCACCTTCTTGTCGAGGTAGGTGACGATGTTCGCGTTGATGGTGCGCGAGAGGAACAGGCCGGAGATCAGGAAGAAGTCGGGCATGCGGAACGGTTTCGAGAAGTCGACGATCCAGCGCATCCAGCCGGTGGCGCCGACGGCTTCCTCATAGTGATTAACCGTGTGGAACATCACGACCAGGAGGATGCAGATGCCCTTGGCGTAGTCGACCCAGCCGACGCGGTCGGCCAGCGGCGAGCCGGCGGGCAGGTATGCGGGGAGGGTTGGCTGCATCGTTCTGGTCCAGTCCTGATGGTGTTTGTCAGGGAAAAGACGGTAAACGCCCTTGCCCCACCTTCGCTTGATGGGAGAAAAGCAATGGGTGTGCCGGGGCTGGCAGGAGATCGCGCGTGACGGGAACTGGGGTGGGCAGCTGGTGGCGCGGCGCGGTGATGTACCAGATCTATCCGCGCTCGTTCATGGACTCGAACGGCGACGGGATCGGCGACCTCAAGGGGATCGCGGCAAAGCTGGATCATGTGAAGTCGCTGGGCGTGGATGGCGTGTGGCTGTCGCCCTTCTTCAAGAGCCCGATGCGGGATTTTGGGTATGACGTGGCGGACTATCGCGATGTCGATCCGATGTTCGGAACGCTCGATGATTTCAGGGCGGTGCTGAAGGCGGCGCACGACCGCAACCTGAAAGTGATCATTGACCAGGTGTGGTCGCATACCTCGTCCGATCATGCGTGGTTCCAGGAGAGCCGGCAGGATCGGACCAACGCCAAGGCTGACTGGTATGTCTGGGCTGATCCAAAGCCGGATGGCGCGCCGCCGAACAACTGGCAGGCGTGGTTTGGCGGGCCGACATGGACGTGGGAGCCGCGGCGGCGGCAGTATTACCTGCACAACTTCCTGTCGACGCAGCCGCAGCTGAACTTCCGCAATGATACGGTGCGGGCGGCGATCATCGACGTGGCGCGGTTCTGGTTGACGCTGGGCGTGGACGGGTTCCGACTGGATGTGGCGAACTATTATGTCCACGACGCGGAGCTGCGGGACAATCCGCCGTCGGGCGATCCGGCGCCGGCGCTGCCGCGCAACATGCAGCTGCATACGTACAATTCGAACCAGCCTGAGACGATCGAGTTTGTCGCGAAGCTGCGCGAGCTGATGAATGCGCATGGTGACAACATGTCGGTCGCGGAGCTGGCGCCGGGATCGTACGCGCTGATGCATGACTACACGCGCACGCAAGGGCGGCTGCATACGGCCTATGCGTTCGACTTTCTCGGCGCGTGGCCGGGCGTGGAGAAGGCGGCGGAGATCCTGCGGCAGTGGCGCGAGGGGCCGGATGATGGCTGGCCGAGCTGGGCGTTTTCGAACCATGACGTGACGCGCGTGGCGACGCGGTGGGCCGAGGCGATTGGCGCGACGCCGCCGCGCGCTGCGCCGCTGTTCATGGCGCTGTTGATGTGTCTGCGCGGGACGATCTTCCTCTATCAGGGAGAAGAGCTGGGGCTGCCGGATGGCGATGTGCCGTTTGAGAAGCTGCAGGACCCGTGGGGCATTGCGGGGTGGCCGGCGACCAAGGGGCGTGACGGATGCCGCACGCCGATGCCGTGGAAGGACGAGGTGATGGCAGGCTTCACGCGTGCGAAGGAGGCGTGGCTGCCGGTTGATGCGCGCCAGCGCCTGTTGGCGGTGGAGAAGCAGGAGAAGCTGGCGGAGTCCATGCTGCACACCACGCGGAAGCTCATCGCGCTGCGCAAGGCGAATGCGGCGCTGGCTGCTGGCGGGTTCGAGGTGGTGGAGGCGCAGGGCGACCTGCTGGTGTTCGACCGGGTGATGGGAGAGGAGCGCGTGCGCTGTGTCTTCAATCTGGGCGGGGCGCCGGCGACGCATCGGTTTGCGGCGAAGCCGGAGCTGTTGTGGTCGGCGGACGCGATTGTCGCCAGCGGGCAGCTGGTGATGGAGCCGCGGTCAGCAGCGATCGTGCGGCTGGTGGAGCCGGTCCGGGCCTAGTGGCCGGTGGCTTTCGAGAAGACCTGCATGATGACGACGCCGGCGACGATCAGCGCCATGCCGATGATGGCGGGCGCGTCGAGCTTCTGGCCGAACAGCACCCAGCCGACGATGGCGACAAGCGTTACGCCTGCGCCCGCCCAGATAGCGTAAGCGACGCCAACCGGGATCGTTTTCAGTGTCAGGGCCAGGAAGTGGAACGCCACGGCGTAGCCGATCACTACGGCGACCGACGGCCACAGTTTGGTGAAGCCTTCGGAGGCTTTCAGCGAGGAGGTGGCGATCACTTCCGCAACGATGGACAGGGCGAGATAGACATAGGGCATGGGTGGCTCCGGCGTTGGGCAAGACCTAGTGGAATGACGCGGGCGACGCACGTTCACTTCTGCGCGACAGGCGGCTAGGGTGGCGGCCATGATCCGCGTGCAGACCGAACCTTTTGATGCCCATGCCGAAACCGCCGCCTTTGCGAAGGGCCGGGCGGAGGCGGGTGCATTGGCGAGCTTTGTCGGCTCCGTGCGGGATTCTGCGCATGGCGACGTAGTAAGTGCGCTGGAGCTGGAGGCGTATCCGGGGTTCACCGAGAAGCAGATTGCGAAGATCGAGGCGGATGCGCGGACGCGGTTCGATGTGATCGATACGCTGGTGATCCATCGTCATGGGCGGATGGCGCCGGGCGAGGCGATCGTGCTGGTGGCGGCGCTGAGCAAGCACCGGCGCGAGGCGCTGCAGGCGGTTGACTATCTGATGGATCGCCTCAAGACGGAGGCACCTTTCTGGAAGCGCGAAGTGCGGCCGGATGGCGTGGAATGGATCGAGCCGCGTGGCGATGATCGCGAAGCGCACAAGAGGTGGTTGCCCACCGATCGTCCCGACACGAAAATCTAGATGAAGTTCGAAGCCAATGTCGATTGATCTGCTTACGCCGCCCCACAACTTTGCAATCTGCAAGATGCACGAGCGTAACTTCCCAGGCATCGTTGTTCAGGGTGATAGTTTCTCCGTCTTGCTCCGCCTCTTAAAGCGCGCGCGTGCACTTCGTCCGGAGCATGCGGATGACGAGAGTTTAGACGAGACAACGAGCAGGACGCTTGATGAGCTCGACTACGAGATCAAGAAGCTCGCTAGCGTCATGGACCTTTATGAGAAAATTTGCTTTGAAAATGGCTATAAGCAATTGCCGTACGTGAAGCCAGCATCTGACTAATCGGCTAAGCCTCGCCATTTCCTTTCGGTGATCGTTGGCAGTGCTGACGCGCCAGTATTTCGGAGTACACCATGACCGGACCTGCCTATCCGCCGCTGACCGCTCCGGGCGGGAAGATGGTCGACACGATGGCGTTCAAGCCGCTGCGCATCTGCGTGATGACGATCTCGGATACGCGGACAGATGAGACGGATACGTCGGGCCACCTGTTGGCGGCGCGCGTGACCGAGGCTGGGCATGAGCTGGCGGACAAGGCGATCGTGCCGGACGAGGTGAATGCGATCCGCGCTGTGATGCGCAAGTGGATCGCCGATCCGATGGTCGACGCCGTAGTGACGACGGGCGGCACTGGCCTCACTGGGCGCGATGTGACGCCGGAGGCTGTGCGGCCGCTGTTCGACAAGGAGATCGAAGGGTTCAACGTCGTCTGGCATCTGGTGAGTTTCCAGAGCGTGGGCACGTCGACGCTGCAGAGCAGGGCATGCGCGGGCGTGGCGAATGCGACGTTCATCTTCTGCCTGCCGGGATCGAACGGCGCGGTGAAGGATGGCTGGGACAAGCTGATCCGCTGGCAGCTCGATAGCCGCCACATGCCGTGCAACATGGTGGAGCTGATGCC
>JAOATF010000228.1 GCA_030158285.1 Hyphomonadaceae bacterium | reverse complement strand
GAGAAACGGTGGACATCGTCGGCGCGGGAGTTCCTGTTAGGTTCTCCTTATCGCGTAAAGTTCGGTTGGAGGCAAATTGAACGCAGACAAGGCCATGCGTACGATTTGAGCCGTTGGGGGCAACGTCATGTCGGGATTTTCGGATTTCATAGTCTACGCAGACGAAAGCGGCAGCGCATCACTGGAAGGTGCGGCGGACCCCACGTTTCCGTTGTTCGTCCTTGCCGTGACGCTCGTACGCAAATCCACTTACGTGGAAGACATCGTGCCAAGCCTTCAGAAGCTGAAATTTGCCTCAGTGGGGCACGACCAGATCATTCTGCACGAACGAGACATCAGACGGCAAAAGGGCGCGTTCGCATTCTTGCAGGCAGACCAGCAGATCCGGCAGCAATTCCTCACCGCGATCGACACAATCGTCGCTTCCGCTGAAATGGATGTATGCGCGGCCGTGATCCACAAGGATGAATTGCGCGCGAAATACACGCAGCCTTTCGATCCTTACGAGCTTGCGCTCGGCCTGGTGATGGAGCGTTTGCTAAGTCGGCTGATCGAGCTCGGAGAGACAGGCAAAACTGTCCATGTTGTTTTTGAGTGCCGCGGCAAGAAAGAGGATGCCGAACTCGAGTTGGCCTTCCGGCGAATTTCGGCGAACCAGTTCAACTGGGGCTATCGCCGCCCCGATTTCACGCAAGTGCGCTGGGAACCGTTATTCGTCGACAAGAAGAGCAACTCGACGGGTTTGCAGCTGGCAGACTTGATGGCCCGACCAATCGGCTTGAAACGCTTGCGACCGACACAGCCAAATCACGCCTACGACGTGCTTCAGCCTAAAATTATCGGTCTGAAGTGGTTCCCCTAAAGCAGAAGGGGCCGCTTTCGCGACCCCAGCGCCGACCGACAAACGCCAGTCCATTTGCAGGAAACATAGCAAGAACGCTCAAAAATTCAAGAGACAGATACTGACTCTGAATTCAAAGCTTAGGCGAGAACCGAATGAACAAGACTCGCGCCGGCGACCAAGATCAGTTCGTGAGCGCCTTCTTGAACATGCCTTCCGGCAGTTTCGGGCCACGGCTCGGGTGGATCAGGAAGTAGTCCTTCCAGCGGCGCTTCGGATCGATCTGGGTCGATTCGAACATGTGCGAGTTGTCGTCGTTGAGCTGCCACATGCGGTAGCCGAGGCTGAGGAAGTAATCGCGCACGGCCTCGCCCGACGAACCGAAGTTACGCTGCAGCGAGAACGGGTGGATTTCGATAAGCAGGCTCGGCAGGTCGCGCTCGATCGTCTTCTTGCCGCCCTCGAGGAAGCGGATCTCCGCGCCCTCGACATCGCAACGGATGAAGTCGACGCGCGGCAGTTTCTCGGCGGCCATCAGGCCATCGAGCGACACGACGGCGGTCGGTTGATCGACGAATTCCGTGCGGTTGCCCGTGGCCAGCTGCTCGTCCGAGGCCGTGCCGCCCTTGTCCGTCACCACGCCATAGGCGCGGCCGAGGTGGCCCGACATCTTCTTCGGCACCGAGAGCACCATCGTGCCTTCGTTCGAACCAATGGCGGCATTGTGCGGGTGCACGTTCTTCAGCTTATGCCAGCGGATCAGCCGCGACATGATCTTGTAGGAATAATTCGAGGGTTCGTAGACGTGGACGATGCCCTGCGGCCCGATCTGCTGCGACAGCAGGTAGGAGTGGCGCCCGTCCGATCCGCCGAAGTGCAGGCAGATATCACCGGGATTCACGACTTCCTTCATGTAGGGGGCTTCCGGCTCCCATTTCCGGTCCTGCTTGTTGCGCTGGTAGATGCGCATCGTCGTGGCGAGGTTGCGCAGGCTTTCGAAGGACATGGACAAGGGGGAAACTCCGGATTCGTCTGGGCGGTACAAAGCCCGAGATGAGCCAAAAGTGAAGCCCTTCCCTGCGATCGGGACGCTGTAGCGCGGTTTCCCGGCCCAATCGGGTGCATTACATCCACGACATGAGCACCCCACCCGCCGCCCGCACCAGCTGGGGCCTTGCCCCTTCCCTAGACGACATGGCCGCCATGGCCCGCGCCGCGCTGGATACGCTGGACGAGCCGTTCCGCACGTTGGCGCGCGACGTCGCCATCAAGGTCGAGGATTTTGCCGACGCGGAAACCCTCGCGTCCATGCAGATGGAAGACCCGTACGAATTGACCGGGCTCTATGAGGGGGTCGGCCTGCCCAGCGAGGAACCCTGGAGCAATCCGGGCATGCCGGGGCGGGTCTGGCTTTATCGTCTGCCCATTCTCAACGAGTGGATCGAGACCCCCGACATCACACTGGAAGAACTGGTCGCCCACGTCGTGATCCACGAACTCGGCCACCATTTCGGCTGGTCGGACGAGGATATCGACGCGATCAACGACAGCGACGACTGACGCCACAAATCCGACCCGAACCCGTCGTCTCTCCGGCAACGCAGCCACGGGAGGGACGGCATGCTCCGGACATCCATTTCACTTGCGTGCCTCGCCCTGTGCGCCTGCTCGTCGGCGCCGCGCGCGATCGAGGTGGAGATCGACAACCAGCTCGGCACAGAAGTCGGGAGTGGGGCGACGTCGCTTACGGCCCACGAAATCTTCAGCGGCTTTCCGCAGGTGTCGGGCTGGACGACAGCGAGCTGGCAGGCGCCGCCCGGCCGCAGCGTTCACAAGATGGAAGCCTGCCTGCCCGTCCACATCGCCGGACTTGAACTGACACCTGACAATGCCGATCTGCAGGATGCCGACAGGACGCTGCACTACAGGATTGAGCTTCGCCCGATGCCCGAAGCTGGCGCCTTGCGCGCGCCCAAGCAGAAAGGCGCCCCCGGCATTTCCTTCTTCACGACAGCGCAATTGGAAGCCGACACAACTCACGCCGCCAGCAACGCCGCCGACTTCGCGGCCGCTGTCGCACATGCCGGCGGCCGCGCAGCGCTAGGCTGCTGGGGCAGCCATATTTTCGAGGCGATGGACCGCGCTAAACGCTGATCAGCGCAGGCCGTGAACCATGCCGGCGCGCTCGAGCTGCTCGACGAGATCGGCGGGGATGTGCGACTTGTAGGCTTCCACGCCAAGACGCTCGCGCACTTTCTCGGCCGGCTTGTCCCACTCTTGCTTCCAGTCGATGCCCAGCAGTGACGGCGTATCGCGGCCATGACGCCAGCCGGTCAGCGTCACTTCCAGCACCAGCGGAATGCCTTCGGGACGGTTCAGCGTCGTCTTCGCGATGATGAAGGCGAGGTACTGCGCCGAATAGTTGTGGCCGAACTGCGCGAGCTGGAAGCCTGAAATCGCCGTCTCGTGCAGCGCCGTCAGGTGATAGCCGCCGACAATGTGCCAGAGGTCATGGCACTGCAGCGAGCGCGCATTGAGATAGTCGAGCGGCGGCCGCATCGCGGCGAGCCCGAGCGTGTCGCGGTCCAGCACTTCGAGATCGAAATTGTTGTCGACGATCTGGCGATAGAATTCATTGCCCAGCGAGCCTTCCGGCAGCGCCGCCAGTTCTTCCATCGTGAACTTCGGCGGCCAGCCTTGCGCCACAGCATCCGGCACGCCGTCGAAATCGAGGCTCGCCTGCCCCGCGCGCACGTCGAAGCCTTGCTCGACATACTGGCCAAGCGCGGCCACGCGCATGGTGAAGCCGCCCGGATCCATCTTCGAGGTGTCGTCGATGAACTCCCAGTATTTCGGCCACAGCGCCGGCAGCGCCTTGCCCGTCCCGCGCGTGAGATCGACCTGGGGATGATCCTCGCCGAACCACCCGGCCGTCGCCGCATCATAGACATCGCGGATCGTGCCGGGCTCGACCCAGCCCGCGCGCGTCAGTAGCGCCGCGAGGTCGGTCGCTGCAGCGACGTCGCCCTGCCTGGCCGCACGCGCCAGCGCCGCCGGGTCGCCCTGACCCGTTGCAACGATGGTTTCGAAACGTGTGGTGATCGCGCTAGCGGGCATGAAGAGTACTCCCTAGTTTCCGCGCACGTAAACACCGATTTTTCCGGCGTTCAAGTTCACGCAGCGTCAGCATCACTGCATTGACGCGCGAGTGTCCTCACGCGCCTATCGCGCATGACGCCTCAAACCGCCGCCCTGATTTTCTGCACGCTGATGGCGCTGCTGGCCGTGTTCCAGCTGGCCCTGGCGCTTGGCGCACCGCTCGGGCGCTTCGCCTGGGGTGGCGGCCATGAGCGCCTGCCCACCGGCTTTCGTATTGGCAGCGTGATCTCGATCGGGCTCTACGCCCTGTTCAGCGCCATCATCGCCGAGCGCGCCGGGCTCACCACGATCTTCCCGATGCGCAGCATCAGCGACATCGGCGCGTGGGTGATCACGGGGTATTCGGCGCTCGGCATCCTGATGAACGCGATCTCGCGCTCGAAGTCCGAGCGCTACACGATGACGCCTGTGGTCATCGCCCTGTTCGCGACGTCGCTGGTCGTGGCGCTCTCGCCTACACCCTGACGCCTACACCGCGATCTTGCGGATCAGGTCGCTCGCCCACTCATCGACGACCTGCGAGGCAAGACCATAGCGGCCCTCGCTGAACTCCCACGCATTGGCCGAGGGTTCGAGGTTGAGCTCCACCGTGTGCGCCCCTGCCCGTCGCGCCTCGTTGACGAAACCCGCCGCCGGATAGACTTCGCCCGACGTTCCGATCGACACGAAGAGGTCGCACGCGCCGAGCTTCTGGTAGATCGCATCCATCCCGTAGGGCATCTCGCCGAACCACACGACGTCGGGCCGCAACGCCGAGGCGCCGCAGCGCCAGCATTCGGTGTCGGTGAACAGGTCCTCGTCCCACGCGCCCTTGATACCGCACGACGCGCACATCACCTGCTTGAGCTCGCCATGCATGTGCAGCAACGAACGCGAGCCCGCCTTCTCGTGCAGGTCGTCGACATTCTGCGTCACCAGCAGGAGATCGCCGCCGGCCTTTTTCACCGCCCCCTCCAGCCGCGCCAGCGCCCGGTGCGCCGGGTTGGGTGCAGCCTCGCGCAGCGACCGGCGTCGTGCATTGTAGAAATCATGGACCAGCCGGGGATTGCGCGTGAAGCCTTCGGGCGTCGCCACATCCTCGAGGCTGTGGCGCGTCCAGATGCCGTCCTTGTCGCGGAACGTGCCCATGCCGCTTTCGGCAGAGACGCCCGCGCCCGTCAGAAGGATGATGCGACGATAGTCCATCCCGGCTCCTGCAGCCTGCGCGCGACACATGATGTCGTGCGAAGGAGGGACGCACTGATCTGGATGGAGTCCTGTCAGCCGCCCGCGGCGACTGGCTTAGCGCGGGATCTGCTCGGTTCCAACATCGGCGAAGAGCGACCGCTCGCCATTGGAGAGGATCATCGCGCAGCCGGCAAAGGCCAGCCCCATGAAGAGCAGGGCCACGAACCGGGACATGAACTTGCTGTTTGTACCGCCTGACATGGTGCTGACTGTGCATCCTCCGTGCCGGGCTATTCGTTCCGGCCCCGGGGCGTTTCGCCCCGTCCTCCAGACCGAATGGAACGCCCGCCGGTTGCGCCGGGGTTTGGCGGTGATGGGGCTCTTTGGGGACCAATTCAGGCGGCCCGCCACAATTGCCTGTGACGGTTCGTTGAAACCTTGCCGTTCAGGCAATTCTCCAATGTGGAGCAGGCATTCGCCATGTGGGATTCACATGGTAAACACGCCGCAGAACAGATCAGCGTGCGAGGCGGGGTGATGGCCATTAAACGGTACGTGACGGGTTTTGCGCTGGCGGCAGCCCTGCTGTCGTCCGCCGGGTGCGACCGGCTCGCCGAGGTGGGGAAACTGGCCGGAGATGCCCTGAATCAGGTCAGTGGCGGCAAGGAGGAAGACGCTCCCGTCCTGGTGGTGACCGACGAGCAGATCCTCGCCGCCGCCTCCGTGGATGACCGCGCCCTCTTCGCGCCGATGCAGGCGCCGATCGAGCTCACCCCGATCAATGTCGATGAGCTGCTGCAGACCCAGCGCTTCTATGCCGTCGGCTCCATCATCGCGATGCCCAAGGCGCAGATCACCGAGCCGGTGCTCGAGCCGGAATCCTTCGCCCTTACCGCCACGCCTGAACCGTCGGCGGCCAGCGCCCTCAACACCGACGACGCGCCCGTGCCGGAATCGTTCGAAATCCCCGCCGGCCCGCCGGTCGCTGCCGAGGCGCCCACCGCGCCGGCGCCGGAAGCCAACCGCACCACCAAGGATGGCGCGCCCGCCATCCTCAAGCCGGGTGTCAACCTGCCCCGTGCGCAGGTGAAGCTGCCCTCGGCCGGCGAGCTTCGCCAGCAGGCGCAGGTCATCGCCCCCAAGGCGCTGAAGGAAGCGGTGCGCGACAGCGGCGTGCAGCTGAAGCCGGAAATCCTGCGCGAGGCGCGCAAGTCCGCCGACGCCGCGATGAAGGCCTCCACCCTGACCGCGCAGGACATCGGCGACTCGATCGCCCGCAAGGCGGCTGACGCCACCGCGCCGATCCCGAAACCGCTGCAGGTCCGCGCGCGTCTCGATGTCGACAGCGCCGTCGCCGTCCGCGACAAGGCCGGCCGGCAGCTGGAAAAGCTTGGCCTCTCCGGCATCGTCACGCCGGGCGAAGGCGGCCAGATGCGCATCACCATCGGCGTCAACCCGACGCAATTCCGCGAAGGCCGCATCGACCTGCAGAAGGTCGAAACGATGCGCGCGCTGTTTGCGCCGCAGAAGCGCCGCGGCCAGGAAGAATGCGCGGGCGTGCCCGACATGGCGAAGATGAAGGCCGACCCGGTCCTTGCCACCGAATGCGTGGTGAAGGTGCTGCAGGAAACGGGTGATTACGAATATGTCGAGAAGGACTTCATCTTCACCAACCAGATGATGAAGAAGCCGCCGGCCGCCAAGCCGGTGACGGTCGCCGGCTACAAGCCGAACGATCCGCTCTACAGCCTGCAATGGCACTTCCGCGACAATGGCACGGCCGTTGGCCAGTCCGCAGGTGGCGCCAGCTTCAACTCGTTCTGGGACCGCGCCAAGGACACCGGCTCGCGCGACGTCGTGGTCGCCGTCGTCGATACCGGCCTGCAGATGAACCACCCGGACATCAAGGGTTCGCCCAACCTCGCGCCGGGCTTCGACATGGTCTCCGATCCGATCATGGGCAATGACGGCGATGGCCGCGACACCGACCCGAACGATCCGGGCGACAAGTGCGATCCGAACGACGCTGCCACGTCGGATAGTTTCCACGGCACGCACGTCGCGGGCACGATCGGCGTTGCGTCCACGAATAATTCGGCGGGCGTCGCCGGCGGCGCGTGGAACGTCACCATCGTTCCCGTGCGCGCGCTCGGCCGCTGCGGCGGCAAGCTGTCGGACATCAACGACGCGATCCGCTGGGCCGCCGGCACAGTGCCCGGCCGCGATGCACAGGGCCACGAAGTCTGGAACTCCAAGCCCGCCGACATCATCAACATGTCGATCGGCCTGTTCGGCCCCTGCCCCGCCTCGATGCAGGCTGCCATCAACGACGCCGTCGCCGCTGGCGCCATCGTCGTCTCGGCCGCAGGCAATGCCCGCGTCGACACGCAATACTTTGCCCCGGGGGGCTGCCAGAACGTGATCTCGGTCGCCGCCAACGATGCGCGCGGCGTGCTGACGCCCTATTCGAACTTCGGGGCGAACGTGACGATCATGGCGCCCGGCGGTGACATGTCGCGCGATGACGACAAGGACGGCCGTCCCGACGGCGTCCTGTCGACCAAATACATGAAGAACTGCACCGACCCGGCCAAGCCCGGCGCCAAGGTGGCGCAGTGCTATTACGCCTACGAAAACGGCACCTCGATGGCGGCCCCGCATGTCTCGGCGGCGCTGGCGCTGCTGAAAACCAAGTTCCCCACCGCAGTGCCCTCGGAGCTGAAAACGCGGCTGCTGCAGGCCACGACACCGCGCACGAACCTGCAGTGTTCGGGGCTGTGTTCGGCCTATCCGGGTTCCACCCCCATCGAGGGCCAGCCGAACATGTGTTATCGGCCATGTGGCGGCAGGATGCTGAATCTGTCGAACGCACAGCTCCAATAGGCGTTATGTGCGTGGGGGGGACATTTCCGGTGGCTGGATAAGCGTGAAACGCTCATTTGCCCAACGGCATGTCCCAGGAGGAGAGGGAGAATGGCAGTGGCTGACGTTTCGGGGCACGGTCCCGGCGCGAACCGCATGAAGGCCGCAGGGCCGACAGCGGCCGCGATTGGCATCATCACATCCATCATCGGCGTATCCCTGATCGCCAGCGCGCCTGAAAACCCGGCGCCGTCAGCGCTCAACCCGCCTGCCATGTCGACACCGGCGCCCGCCTCCGCGCCGGATCCGATCCCCGGCGCCGTCAGCATCCAGTCCGACGAGCAACCCGGCCAGGGTGGCGTACAGATGGGCATGGAGATCGTGGTGAAGTTCAAGGACGACAAGCCGATCAAGGACATCATCGACGCGTTCTGGCGCGACCAGGGCACGGCCCGCGCCAAGTTCGAGACGTGGAAAGCCAACCGCCCCGAATTCGCCAAGCTCAAGCTCGACCGCGTGACCTATTCCAACGAACTGGTGCTGGTGCACGATGGTTCGGCGCTTGTGGCCGAAAGACTGCCCGAGATGAAGACGATCGTGTCCAAGCTGGCCGCGGCGTCCGATATTACCTATGCAGAGCCGAACATGACGGCTCATCCCGGAGGACAATGATGAAAGCTCTGCTTCTGGCTGGCGTTGGCGCCCTGGCCCTCGTCGCCTGCACGGAGGAAAAAGCTCCGGGCCCGACTGCGACCGTCCCTGCCGGCGACGAGCAGACCGTGCAGACGGCCTCCGCGCCGCAAGTGCCCGTCGTCGAGACCCAGGTGAACTGGGAAGCGGCCCGCGCCGACATGGCCAAGCGCCCGAGTGATGTGGTCGTGCCGCAATCCGCCGGCACCGACCCGCTGGTCGTGCCGATGCTGCTGCCGGTAATCGTGCAGACCGCAAGCGACCGGCCCTCGCCGCCGCGCGTCACCAAGGACGGATACTTCGCGAACTACCATCTGCCGCGTTACGACGTGATCGTGAACGGCTCGCAGAAGGCCTACGCGGTTGGCGCCCCGGCGCCGGCGGCGACCGACAAATCCGACATGAAATTCCAGACATCCGATGGCAGCGCCCAGCTGTCTTTCTCGCGCTATGGCGCAGACTATCTGATCGAGTTTGAATGCCGCGAAATCGACAGCCCCGAAGGCTGCATCACCGAGGCGCAAGCCAGGGAATTCGCGGAGAGCCTGTTCGTGGCGCAGTCACGCTAGAAGTGGCGCGCTGAGAACACTTTGGGACGGTGAGTGGGAGTGGCGGGATGAAACGGTCGTCGATGCGGACGGGACTGGCGCTGCTGGCAGGCGTTATGCTGCTCGGCGCTTGCGACAATGGCAGCGTGCTGCTGTGGCCATGGGTGAACATCGCCGCCAAGGAAGAGGCTGTTCCGGAAGATCCTTCGCTTCCGCCGCCGCCGCCGCCGCTGATTCCGGTTGATCCGCTCAACCCCAGCGATCCGTTCGGCGGTGCAGTGCCCAACCCCAATGGCAATGTCGGCGCGCCGAGCGAAGACGGCACGCCGTTCGACGTGAAGCCGGAAAACCCCGCCATCGACACGGGCGACGGCAAGCCGCTGGAAAGCGCCGAGACGGGCGAGCCCCTGCCGCCGCTGCCGGTGCCGACCGAGACGGCCTCCAACGAACCCACACCGACACCGCCGGTCACCACGCCTGAAACGCCCGCGCCGACCGGCCCGACGGAACCGACAACGCCGACCACGCCGCCGGTCACGACACCTCCTGTGACCACACCGCCAACAACCACACCGACACCGCCGGTTGTCGTGCCCGCATCCTTCTACTTCTTCCGCGCGAGCAACCTTGCCCCCGCCAGCGGCACGGGTTCGACGGAGATGACGGCGCTGGTCCCCGACATGCTGTTCCCGATCAAGTCGGCGCCTGCGGTTGCGCAGACGCAGGTCTATCGCTGGGGCGGCGGCATCAAGGGCGGCGACCAGTGCGACGTGCGCAACTTCACGGCCCCGTGGCGCGACAATTATTGCGAGTCCCGCTCGACCGAAAACACCACCCCATGGTGCCCCAAGAAGGGCGCCCACCTCGGCCAGGACATCCGCGTCGGCACGCCGGACGGCTGCAAGGCGGAAGTGAAAACCAAGGCCGCTGAGCGTTCGCGCTATGAAGTCGTCGCCGTGGAAGATGGCGTCATCTCCAACGTCGGCAGCTATTCGATCACGCTGCGCGCAGACTCGGGCGGCCGCATCTATCGCTACCTTCACCTCAACATGAAGAAGCTGATGGTCGCGACCAACCAGACGGTGAAGAAGGGCGACCTGCTCGGCTACGTCTCGAACGACTTTGGCGGCACGCCGACGACGCTGCACCTGCACTTCGAGATCAAGCTGAACACGGCGGCCTATGGCTGGCAGTACGCCCCGCCCTACGCCTCGCTGCTGGAAGCCTACAAGCGCCGCGAGAACAATTCGGGCGCGCAGGTGGCGGACGATTTCGTGGTCGCTTCCACGCCGAACTAAGGGCTGCCGAACCAGGGCAAATGCGATGAAGATCGAGCTTGATCCGGCGCGCCGCCAGCGCGCCACCGCGCACCTGCAGAAGCTGTTCTCAACCGAGTTCGACGAGAAGCTCAGCGACTTCCGCGCCGCCGAAATCCTCGACCTGATGGTCCGCACCCTCGGGCCCGATATCTACAACCAGGCCGTACAGGACGTGCGCGCCCACCTGCAGGGCAAGCTCGATGACCTCGATGGCGAGGTTTACATCGATCCGGCCTGAGCGCCCGCTTCCCTCGCGGCTCCGAACGTGCTTGAGAACCCGCAGATTTGCTGCGGGAGTTCGAGCATGGCGCAACTGGCGCTGATCCGTCACGGCCAAAGCCAATGGAACCTCGAAGACAGGTTCACCGGCTGGTGGGATGTCGAACTGACCGCCGTGGGCGAAGAAGAAGCCAAGGCTTCGGGCCGCCTTCTGAAAGACACCGGCATCGACTTTGTCCGCGCCTACACCTCGGTCCAGCGCCGCGCCATCCGCACGCTCTATCTCGCGCTCGACACCATGGACCGCCTCTGGCTGCCGGTGACGAAAGACTGGCATCTCAACGAGCGCCACTATGGCGGCCTCACCGGCCTCAACAAGAAAGAGACGGCGGCCAAGCACGGCGATGACCAGGTGAAGGTCTGGCGCCGCTCCTACGACATCCCGCCGCCGGACATGGTGGCCGGTGGCGAGTTCGACCTCTCGAAAGACCGCCGCTATCAGGGCCTCGCCATTCCGAACACGGAAAGCCTCAAGACGACGCTGGACCGCGTGCTGCCCTACTGGGATGCCGAGATCGCGCCGAAGCTGGCGGCGGGTGAGAACGTGCTGGTCGCCGCCCATGGCAACAGCCTGCGCGCCATCGTCAAACACCTGTTCAAGGTGCCTGACGCCGAAATCACCGAAGTCGAGATCCCGACCGGCAACCCGCTGCTGATCGATCTCGACGGCGCGCTCAATGTAAAGTCCGCGCGCTATCTCGACACGGCGCGCGCCAAGCCGCTGCCGAAAATCTGAGCCATGAGCGCTCGTCACTCACTCGAGGACGACGAGCGCTTCATGACCCGCGCGCTTGATCTCGCGCGCGCCCAGCTCGGCCGCACGTCGCCCAATCCCAGCGTCGGCTGCGTGATCGTGGCAGGCGGCCAGATTGTCGGCGAAGGCGCGACGGGGAATGGCGGGCGACCCCATGCCGAAGAACAGGCGCTGGCTGCTGCTGGCGACCGTGCGAAAGGCGCGACCGCCTATGTCACGCTGGAGCCGTGCAACCAGCGCTCGGGCGGATCAGCCTCCTGCTCGCAGCTGCTGATCGCGGCAGGCGTTACGCGCGTGGTGATCGCGATCGACGACCCCCACCCGCTCGGCGCGCATGGCGCACAGCGCCTCGCCGACAATGGCGTCACCATCGAACATGGCCTGTGCGAAGCCGAAGCCCGCCACCTCAACGCCGGCTTCTTCAAGCACGTTGCCAAGGGCCGCCCCTGGCTCGCCATCGACGCGGATGCCTCGACTTATGATGGTGAGTTCGATCGTGCGGGCCATGAAAGCTACAAGGACGCCCTCGATCGCCTCGGCGCCAAAGGCTTCACCCGCGTCTTCGTCCGCCCCGGCACGGCGCTTGCCGCGGAGCTTAAGACCCATGGCCTGATCGACGAAGAGATCGGCTGATCCCCACCACCTGACCCCAAATGAAAAACGGGCCGGCCCGAAGGCCGACCCGTTCCAAAGTCTATCACGTGCGCCGCTAGTTCAACGGCGCGAGCCGCTTAGAGGCTCTGAATCTGCGTCGCGGCCATCTTGCCCGAACGCTTGTCCTTCTCGAGTTCAAAGCTCACGCGCTGACCTTCGTTCAGGCCGACGAGGCCTGCGCGTTGGACAGCAGAGATGTGAACGAACACATCAGCGCCGCCAGATTCCGGCTGGATGAAGCCGAAGCCTTTTTGCTCGTTGAACCATTTAACAGTGCCGGTAGCCATGTAGATCAAGTCTTTCGATGGTGTCCGCAAGACCGGGGGGACTCACGGAGCATTAAAAGGGTGCTTGGAGCCGCACCCAAGGGGGCCGTCAAAACCGGGTGTTCGGAAGGCTAGATCCGGTGCTCGATCCGGCGGGTAAACCCGTCTTTAGAGCAAGGAGAGCAACCGAACCTTTCAGAATTCGACGGGCTTCCTATCGCATAAGTGCGACATCTTGAAAAGCGGGCCCCGGATGCGTGACATAGAGTTTAGACCCGCGCCGCAGGAACTCCCGTCCCGGGATGTCTTTCCGCGACGCCACATCGTGACTAACTGTCAGACATGCAGCAGCCGCTTTTCCTTTCCAGCCGCACGATCATTTCGGTTAGCGACGCCGACGCCGATACCTTCCTGAACGGTATTGTGACGGCGTCGACTGTGGGCCTGACGGACGCGGCATTCCGCTATGGCGCACTCCTGACGCCGCAGGGAAAGATCATCGCCGACATGCTGCTGACGCGCGCGGGCGAGGACATTCTCATCGACTGCGCGAGCATGGCCGCGCCTGCCCTCATCCGGCGCCTGACCCTGATGAAGCTGCGCGCGCCTGTTTCGATCGGGGAACGTGCGGACCTTGGCGTCAGCGTGTTCGAGGGCTTGCCCGATCCACGCGATCCGCGCGCGCCCCGCCGCCGCATTGTTCCGCGCGGCGAGGCAGCTGATCCCGCCCCGTATCACGCCGCCCGCATCGCTGCCGGCCTCGCCGAACAGGGCATCGACTTTGGCGCGGAAGACGTCTTCCCCGCCGACATCAACATGGACCTGATGGATGGCGTCGATTTCCGCAAAGGCTGTTTCGTCGGCCAGGAAGTCGCCTCGCGCATGAAGCGGCGCGGCACTGCACGACGCCGCACGCTGAAGGTGAGTTTTACCGGCACTGTCTCTGCGCCTGCGCCGATCCTGGCCGCCGATTTCGAAATCGGACTGCTGACGTCTTTTTCCGGCGGCGAAGGCCTCGCCCGTGTGCGCATCGACCGCCTCGCGGAAGCAAAAGCCGCCGGGGACGCGATCACCGCCAATGGCGTATCCCTCGCCTTCGACCAGCGGGACTGGCTGGCGGCCGAACTCACCGCGCTCGCCGAGGGCAAGGAAGCCCGTGCCTGAGGAAGACCAGCCCTGATGAAAAAGCTCGACGACATTCCCTGCGGCTGGGCCCCGGCGCACGATGAGCTGTACCGCAGCTATCACGACGAAGAGTGGGGCGTGCCCGAGCGCGACAGCCGCGCGCTCTGGGAGAAATTCCAGCTCGACGGGCACCAGGCCGGCCTCTCCTGGATCACCATCCTGCGCAAGCGCGAGACCATGCGCGAGGAGTTCGACGGCTTCGAGCCGGAAAAGATCGCGCGCTGGACACAGAAGCGCATCGACAGGGCGATGAAGAACCCGGGGATCATCCGCAGCCCGATCAAGATCGCAGCCACCATCAAGAACGCGCAGGTCTATCTCGACATGGCCGAGCGCGGCGAGGATTTCTCCGACTACGTCTGGGGCTTCGTGGGCGGCAAGCCGATCGTGAACAAGCTCGACCACTGGAAGAATGTGCAGGCCAAGACCGCCCTGTCCGAGCAGATCGCCAAGGACATGAGCAAGCGCGGCTTCAAATTCTGTGGCCCGGTCATCGTCTATGCGTGCATGCAGGCCATGGGCATGGTCAACGATCATGAGGTAAGGTGTCCGCGCCACAAGGAGATCCAGAAGCTCGAACGGGGCGCCAGACGGGGGACATAGACATGCAGATCACGCGGATTGCGATTGCCGGGCTGCTCTGTGCGGGCGCGTCGGCCTGCGTCCTCAATCCCGAAACCGCGCGGCGCTGGCCCGGTCCCTCCGGCGAAACACAGACGGCCAAACGCATCGATCCCTATCATCGCGACAAGATCCCCGACACGCCTTACGAAGTACGGCGTGCGGAGATCGAGCGCGACGATCATCTCGCCAGCCGCACCGGCCCCAGCTATCCGCCGCTGTTCAAGAACCAGAAACAGGACAAGGACGAAGACGAATGATCCGGATCACGCTCGCCGCCCTCGCCTGCCTTGCCTCTTCGGGATGCCTGAACTGGCAGGCCACCTATGACGATGCCGCGCGCCGCGACTGCAACGCCCTGATCGAGGATTCTGCGCGCCGCGATTGTCTCGCCGCCGTGGCGCAGAACAGCAGCGAAAAAGAGCGCCAGACGCCGCCCTGATTCAGTAGTCCGGCTTGAGCCGCGCCTGCGCGAAGTGCGCCTTCACCTGCCTGCGGTGCCCGGCATACTGCGCCCGCCAGAACAGCTGATAGGCAACCGCAATGAAAATCGCCGGCACGCGCCCCGCAATCGCGGCGACCAGCAACACGCCGACCAGCAGGACGATAAGCGCGATCCACACGATCCAGCCCAACACGCCGTTGGCCTTGCGCCAGAACGGCATCTGCACCCTGAGCCGCAACAGCTTGTAGCGCCTCGGATCCGACAGCAGGTAAAGCGAGATCGCCTCTTCATCATTGGCGTCGCGCCGCAGCACTTCCTCCAGCAGGTCGTGCGCCTTCTCGAGCTTGCCCCGCATCAGCATCACGCGCGCGACATTGATCAGCACATAGGCATCGTCGCCCCGCAGCCGCAGCGCCTCGTCGGCAAACGGCTCGGCCGCCTTCGGTCCCTTGAAGTGCAGCAGGATCAGCGCCTTCTGCGCCGCCAGCACAGCATACCAGGGCGCCAGCTTGCGTGCTTCCTCCACCGTCGCGAGCGCGCTGCGATACTGCTTCTGCTCGAACTGGATGACGGCGAGATAGTGATAGCCAATGGGCTCATCCGGATCGAGCTTGATCGCCTTGCGTATATGCTCTTCCGCCTCGCCCAGCCGCCGCCTGCGCCGCATCACCTCGCCCTGTATCCGGTGCGCCTGCGCAAGGTCCGGCGCGACCTTCAGGAGGTGCTTCGCCACCTCGCCGGCCGCCGGCAGCTGGTTCAGCGCCATATGAGCCTGGGCGAGGCCCGTCAGCGCATTCACATGGTCCGGGTCGATCGCCAGCGCCGCCCGGAAGTCGCGCAGCGCACCCTGCCGGTTGCCGGCCAGGTAGAACGCCCAGCCCGACGTCGCGAGTTGCCCGGCCTGCCCCTCGCTCATCGCCTCGCGACACGCTCCCGATTGTCCGGCGCCGCATTATGTTGGCGGCCACGCATGATCACTGCTGGCGCAGCGCCGCGCAATCGCTACCTTCGCGAAAGAGCAGCGCCGGACGACAGGCTCGCCAGACATAGAGGGAGACCAGGGATGACGGATTTCTCCGCAATCATGCGCCGTGTGATCACCGCCGATGATGCCTCCGGCGACAGCATCGTCATCATCGATGGCCCGCCGTCCGCGATGAACGGCGATCCCAATGTCGGCGGCCTGTTCGACATCTGGCACGATGTTGCCTCCGGCCCGCTCAATTCGCAGGACCACAAAGACCTTGGACCAGATCGCTGCGTGCTCTCGCCCGCCGGCGGCAAGGTGAAGGTGCGCTGGTTCGTGATTCCGCCCGCCCCCGCCGGCGTGCCGCGCGAGGCGCTGAACGCGGCCGCCCGCGAACGTTTTGCGACGTTCGATGCTGCCGATCACATCACCGACCAGTCGAAATCCCCGGCGATGCACAAGACCGCCTCGATCGATGTCATCTGCCTGCTTCGCGGCGAGGTTGATCTCATCCTCGACAATACCCGTACGCGAATAAAACCGGGCCAGATCGTCATCCAGCGCGGCACCAGCCATGGCTGGGAAGCCATTGGCGAGCCGGCCCTGCTGTTGGCCGTGCTGATTGACCGCCCGCTCGTGGCAGGCGCGCACTAGGCGGGCAACCGGGTTGGGAGTACAGCGTTGGCTCCAGAGGAGAGACCATGATGACGCGTCTTCGCCCCGCCCTGATCATTGCGCTTTTTGGCCTTGCCGCTGCTGCGTGCGCCACACCGGGCAAGCCGGAAGCCGAGCTGAACCAGGAACAGGTCTGCCTCTCTCATTTCGAGAACGATCCGGTTGAGCGTGATCGCTGCATGGTGAACGCCAGCTCGCGCAGCGACACCGTGCCGGACGTGCGCCCGATGGACCTGCCGATCCGCACCGGCCAGATGGGCGACTGATCTAGCGTCCCGTCTCTAACGTCCTGTGGTTGACCACGTCAGGTAGACCGCGAACGCCGCCGATATCACCATCGCCAGCGCCGCGATCCTGAAGAACCCCGTCGCAAACGCGGGCGACTGGAAGCGGCGCGCCAGCGCATCCGCGCCCGTCGCATAGACCACCAGCCCGAACATCTCGCACACCGTCACCGTCGCCATGCTGATGACGACCTGCGGGATCATGTCATGGTCAGGGTTGAAATAGGTCGGCAACAGCCCGCCGAAATAGACCAGCGCGTTGGGGTTCGCGAGCTGCAGGCCGACGCCATGCGCGAACAGCTTGCCACGCGGTGGCGGCTCCTTGCGCAACAGGTCCACCGGCGCGCCGAACGCCGTCCGCCACGCCAGCCAGACGATGAAGGCGATACCCAGCAGCTTGAAGGCGAGAAACGCCTCCGGGAAATTCTTGGCGACCACCGCCACGCCCGACGACGCCAGCGTGATCCACACCAGGTTGGCGGCGCAGATCCCCACCGCCGGCGCCATCGACGCCCAGAAGCCGTAGCGGATCGACGCCGTGGTCACGAGGATCACCGCCGGCCCGGGCGTCAGCCCGCCGGCAAGGAAAAGCAGCGTGAAATTGAGCCAGACCCAGAGTTCCATCCGGCGGCTCTATAGGCCTCTCGCACAGTTGAGTCAGCCAATGAGTCGGCCGGGGTTCCCGCCGGTTGCTACCGGCCCCGGCTGCGCTATCACAGGCGCGAACAGGGAGACGACGCCGGATGAACCTCCAGACCGCCATGCTGACGCTGGCCGCGATTGCCAGTCTTGCCGGCAGCCTCGCCGGATGTGGCAGCCAGCAGCGCGACGCCGCGCCCGCAACCACCGCCCAGCTCACTGTGCAGGAACAGCCCGCCGCTGCTCCCCAGCCGCCCGGCGTCCCACCGCTTCCGGCAGACCTGCTGGCCGTCGGCACGCAGGACGCGCGCGATGATCTTTACTGCTCCGCCCTGATCTATGAAGAGAACCCCGACCTGTCTGACGCCCTCGCCCCGGTCGACGAGGCGCTGCTGCGCAAGGCGCAGGCGCTTGGCTTCATCATCGGCGAGGCGGGCATCAACAAGATGGTCGAGGCAAAAGCCATTCACGCCACGCAGGCGCGCGCCATCTCGGACGCTTACGCCGCGCAGGTCGAAAAGGACATGCGCGCCAAGACGGTTCGCATCTCGCTCGCCGACTGCAACACGCGCGCGGCCGCCGTGCCGATGCCGGAGTAGACCGATGAAGCTGCAACCGCGCCAGATGATCGGGCTTGTCGCCATCGTCGTTTTCGGCGGCGGCATGATCTGGCGCGCCACGCAGCCCAGCGAGCGCGAGATCATGGAAAAGCGCATCGCCAGCCTGCCGCGCATTGAAGTTCCAGAGTCGGCCCTCGAATTTCCCCGCGTCGAAATTCCGGACGTTGCACCGATCGCTCCGCGCAGCACGCTCAACAGCGCCGGCGGCGCCACCGACACAGGCAAGATCTACGACCTCAGCGGCATCGACTACTTCGCCAAAGGCTCGCAGGCCGCCAAGGACGATCTCTACTGCTCCGGCGTGCTCGGCGCCGAATTCAACGAGCGCATCAAGGACAGCCACCCCGACAAGGCCTCGATCCTCCTGCGCGACCATCAGGCGCTCGACCGCGCCGGCCTCGACAAGCTGATCGCCGAAGGCGTCACCACCGAGCAGGCCTCGGCCGGCTATTCGCTCGCCTATGCCGACAAGGCCGGCGAAGACTACACCGCTAGCACGCTCCGCATTCCGGTCGCGGATTGCAGCGCGCGGGCGGCGGCGCTGAACTAGCGCCGCCGCTCCGCCAGTCGCGGATCGCAGACCAGCAGCGCCGGCGTCACATCTGCGAGCTTCCAGAACTCATCCGGCTTGTCCGCGAATCTTGCACAGCGCTCCACGACCGGCCGCGAGATCACCGGATCGTTCACCGCCGCGCCTGCCTGCTCCAGCGCCGCACCAAATCCGTCCGTGTAGAGCGCGTCCACCATCACGGTCTCACCCTTCGAGACCAGCCGCACCGACAGCGTCTCGCCCTTCGCGATCGCCGCCAGCAAATCCGGCAGCGGCTCGTCGCGCAGGTTGCGCGACAGGAAAAAGATTGTCGATTTCGGCGGCGCGTAGCCGCCATTCACGCGCGTCACCGGCGCATCCATCGCGCCTGCCGTGTCGGAGAACAGCAGCCCCGCCGATCCCTTGATCTCCAGCACTGCCTCGTCCAGGCCGTCCGCCAGCCCCGTCAGATGCGGCGAGATCACCTGCAGCCCGTAGGGCTCGAACGCGCCCGATGGCGCGCGGTACTCGATCGACAGCGTGGTGCGCTTGGCTTTTGCGCCACCCAGATTGTCCGGCAGTTCGTCAATGGTCAGCGGCCGCCCTGCCTTGCCGCCCACGGCGCGCTGGCCGAACAGGTTGACCTCGGCCTTCGCGCCATAGTCTGCGGCGCCTTCCGTCACCCGCGCTTTCGATTGCGCAGACCACGCCACCGATCCGATCACGTTCGACGCCTCGCCCACGCCCGTTCCGAAATCGCTCATCGGATCGCACGATGTCGCGCGCAGGCAGTGCGCCAGCAGCAGCGGCCACGCCGCGCCCTTGTCGACCACGCCCGCCACCACATTGTCAGACGCGGCCCGTGTCCGCTCTTCCGGCCCGCAGCTCGCCAGCGCCAGAACGACAAGCAGACCAGACGCACGCATCCTCATCTCCCGACCTGCACCTGACGCACATCGTAGCCGTAGATCCAATCCTGCCGTGATCGCACGAAGGACGGGAACAGCCTGTCCGCCAGCTTCATCGGCCCATAGGTCGCGGCCTGCGTAAAGGCGTTTGAGCGGTGGAACACGCCCATATTGGCCCGCGCACTCGCCAGCACCTTCGAAGTGCGCGGCTTGCGTAGCTTCTCGTAAGTTCCCAGCGCAGTCGCCGAAATGCCGTGCGCCTGCAGGCACTTGGCCAGCACGATCGCATCCTCGATCGCCATCGCCGCACCCTGCGCCTGGAAGGGCGGCATCGGATGGCACGCATCGCCAAGCAGCACGACACGCTCGTCATGCCAGCGCGCCAGCGGATCACGGTCGAACAGCGCCCAGACGAAACACTCGCCGCACGCCGCGATGATGTCGGGTATCGGCTGCGCCCACTCGCCGAACTCGTCAGCCAGTTCCAGGAGGTCGCCCGCCTGGTCCCAGCTTTCGCCGCGCCACTTGTCGGTTTCAACCACGCCGACAAAATTGATCAGCTCATTGCGCCGGATGCGATAGGTCACGGCATGCCGCCCGGGCCCCGCCCACACGATCGCTGAATGCGGCAGGTCCGGCGCCACATCCGCCGGCACGGTCAGCCGCCACGCGACGGCGCCGGTATAGCGCGGGTCTTCCTCGCCCAGCATCTGCTTGCGCACCGTCGAGCGCACGCCATCAGCGCCCACCAGCAAGTCGCACGGTACGATCGCGCCCGTATCCAGTCCGACGCGTAGCCCGTCATCATCCCGCACATAGGCCGAGACGCGCGCGCCCAGCCGCATGTGCACGCCCGCGAACTCCGCCGCCCGCCGCAACACCTCGATCAGGTCAGCGCGATGGATATGCAGGTAAGGCGCGCCATAGCGGTCGCGCGCCTCCTTTGCGATCGGAATGGAGAACACTTTCTCCCCCGTCCGCCCCAGCCGCATCTCCAGCGTCTGCGGCATGGAGGATACCGCCGCCACCGCCTCGAGCACGCCCAGCGCCGCCAGCGCCTTGGTCGCGTTCGGAGACAGCTGCAGCCCCGCGCCCACCTCGCCCAGCGCCGGCGCGCGCTCAATCACCTCGACCTCGATGCCGACCTTGCTCAGCGCGATAGCCGCACTGAGCCCCCCGATCCCGCCGCCGGCGATGATGACCTTCATGACTGGCGAAATAGACCGCGAACCCGCGTCCGTCACTGGAGCGGGGCCGAAGCCTGGAAAAATGGCGGCTCGCCGCTGGAAGCGGCGGCCACACCATCGATTTTGCAGAAGGTTACCTTGGAGCGGGCGAGGCGATTCGAACGCCCGACCCCGACCTTGGCAAGGTCGTGCTCTACCCCTGAGCTACGCCCGCTCGCTGGGTAAAAAGGCCCTGAGGCCTCGGGAGGGCGGTCTATAAGCCGAAAGCCGGGCCGGGCGCAAGGGGCTCGCTGAACCTTCTCGCGCCCATCTGGTCCCCAGCTAGCCAGCTGTGAAATTAAGGAATTTCGCAGGCCTACTCCCCGCCCAGTCCCGGCAGCGGTTTTGCCGCCGGCTTCGGCGTCTTCAGCTTGCGCTTGGTCTGGTGCGTTTCCGCTTCGCCCCCGCCGACCTTCTCGCCCTTCATGTAGTGGCGCTGCCAGCGCGCCTTCATCGCCTCGCTCTCGCGATTGAGCAGGCGCTTGTTGAAGTCGCCGCGGCTTTCCGCCCACGCCTTGAACTCGTCATTGAGCTTCGGGTTGTCAGCCAGCAACCGCAGGCTGGGCTGCACCTCTTCCAGCGCCTGGTCCTGCACCAGCGTGATGAAGCAGAACGGCTCGCCTTTCTCGAAGCGCACCTTGCCCGGCCGCGTCATCTGCCAGTTCATCGTGAACGGGAATGGCAGCCATTCCGTCTCGACCAACCCCTGCAGCGGATAGATGCCGTCCTTTGGCTCATTGGGCGGACCCATCGTCCACACGCGCCAGCCCGGCTCGGTGCGGAACAGGTGGCCGGTATGGAAGGTCACGATCCCGCGCCGGAAATGGCTGTCGGCAATGTTCTTCACCGGCGGCCACGGTTCATCGCCGGTGATCTTGATGGCGGCCTCCAGCATGCCGCCATCCCACTCGATGGTCATGCCGATCGGACAGAGGATTTCCCAGCCCGTGCAGTTCGCCATGGTCAGCGGCAGGCAGCGATAGGGGTGCCGGTCCTGGAACGCATCCATCCAGGCGCGCCGGCCCTGCCCCGGCACGATCTCCGGCGCCCAGTCATGGATCTTGTAGCAGTCGAGGCGCATGAGAGGTCCTTCCCGTCACGTCTTCCGACATCTAGACCAGCCCTCATGACAGAGCAAAGCACACTCGCGTCCGAGCGGGGCCCGATGCCCGCCCCGGACGATTTTTCCCGCGAACCGGAAAAGCCCGTCTTCGCCCTGCTCGACCAGCTGGGCATCAAGACCACTACCCACACCCACGCCAAGGTGTTCACCGTCGCCGAAAGCGCCAGCGTGAAGGTCGACATGCCGGGCGGCCACACCAAGAACCTCTTCATGAAGGACAAGTCGGGCCAGCTGGTGCTGGTCTGCGCGCTTCACTCCACCGTCCTGCCGCTCAACCAGCTGCACCGCGCGCTCGGCTGCCAGCGGCTCAGCTTCACCGACGCCCCCCTGCTGTGGGACGCGTTGGCCGTCACGCCGGGATCGGTCACGGGGCTGGCCATCATGAACGACACGGCGAGCCGGGTCCGGCTGGTCGCGGATCAGGCCCTGCTGGACCACGAAACCCTCAATTTCCACCCCCTGCGCTGCGACATGACCACAGCCATTTCCCGGGCGGACTTCCTTGGCTTTGCGGCCCACACGGGCCATACCGTCACCCCAATCGACTTCACGAAACTGGGCATCGCCTAAGGCGTTGCCCTTTCGGGGCCGAGGACCCATCTAGGGCCGGAACCCGTTTCCGGCCCAAACGACCGGACGAACGACAGGAGCAAGTCCCCGTGGACATCATCGGCGCAGGCGCAGGACGTCCCCCGGCTGGCGGCCCCAAAAGCCCCCATGTCAGCGACGGCACGGACCAGACCTTCCTCGCCGACGTGATCGAGCCCTCCAAAGAAGTCCCCGTCATCGTCGACTTCTGGGCAACCTGGTGCGGTCCCTGCCGCACGCTCGGCCCGATGCTCGAGAAGATCGTCGACGAGAACAAGGGCGCCGTGAAAATGGTGAAGATCGACGTCGACAAGAACCCCGGCGTCTTCTCCCAGATCGCGCGCATGACCGGCTCGCAATCGATCCCCACCGTCGTCGCCTTCAAGAACGGACAGCCGATCGACCTCTTCATGGGCGCCCTGCCCGAGAGCCAGGTCCGCGCCTTCATCACCAAGATCAAGGGCGCCGCTGGCCCTGACGCGGGCCCGACCGTGCCGGAGCTGCTCGCCGCCGCTGAAGACGCCTCCGACAATGCCGACTTCCCGGCCGCCGCCGAGATGTACGCGGCTGTCCTCGATCAGGAGCCGGAGAACATCGAAGCCATCGCGGGCCTCGCTCGTTGCTATCTGAAAGCCGGCGATGTCGAGCGCGCTCAGCAGATCGCCGAGATGATCCCGGAAGCCAACCGCAAGCATCCCTCCGCCTCGCCGATCTTTGCAGCCCTCGATCTCGTCAGCCACACCTCGCAGCCCGACGAGACGCTCGACCTGAAAACGCGCGTCACCAACACGCCGACCGACTGGGACGCCCGCTTCGACCTCGCCGGCGTCTACTCCGCGCAAGGCAAGCACGAGGAAGCCGCCGACCAGCTGCTCGCCATCCTCGAGAAGAACCTCAACTGGAAGGAAGGCGCCGCGAAAGAGCAGCTCCTGAAAATCTTCGACGCCGCCGGCCCCAAAGCCGACGTCACGAAGGAAGGCCGCCGCAGACTGTCGGCGATCCTGTTCCGGTAGAACATCCTTCCCCGTTTACGGGGAAGGTGGCGCGAAGCGCCGGATGGGGGACGCCACACGGGGACTCTCCCGCCTAACCCCGGCTCGCCCCCAGAAACTCCGCACGGATCATCGCCGGCGTCAGCCCCAGCGGCGGCGGCTTGGCTGCCGACGGCGCCACATCCGCCACGATCAGCGCCGGCCGTTTCACACCGGCCCAGCGCTCTGCCGTCAGCTCTGACAGGCGCACGCACTGCCCTTCGCCGAAGAACGCACGCCCCACCGCGATCCAGTCGAGATCACGCGTTGGCGATTGCACCGAGGCCGTGAACTCATAGACGCGATTGTCCACCAGCAGGATCGCCAGATTGTCCGGCTTCATCCCCGCGATTGTCGCCAGCGAGGTGAGATTCATCGCCAGCGCGCCATCGCCGGCAATCGCCAGCACCTGCTCGTTCGGCCGGCTTGCCGCCAGCCCCAGCGCCACCGACGTCGCCAGCCCCATCGGCCCGGAGACATAGAGGTTGCGGGCATCATGTCCCGCCGCCTTCAGCCACCCCGACTGGGACGCCACATCCGACACCGCGAACGGCCGCTTCGGATAAAGCGCAATCGCCGCTGCGATCGCATCCTTCTGCGAGGGAAGATTGCTGGTGTTCACGGGGCTGCTCATGGCGCGGCCTCCCCGCCCATTCTTGTTTCACCTTGGAGGCGTTTCTCCAGGGCGAGGATCACCGGCTTGCGCGCCGCCTCCGCCCATTTGAATGCCGCCGGGATGAGATCATCCGGCAGGTTGCCCGCGTCGAAATCGAACACCCGCGCCATCGGCCGCACGCCCGCGTCGAACGCCTCGCGCTTCTCGATGTCGTATCCGTTGGGATCGGCCAGCGCGCCGCGGTTGGTCACGATCACCACAAACGGCAGGCCATAGCGCAACCCCATCGTCGCATAGGCGCCGAGCGAGTTCAGCATCCCGGCATTCTGCACCATCACGATCGCGCGCTCGCCCGCCATCGCCGCGCCACAGGCTACGCCGATGCATTCTTCCTCCCGCGCACACGCGATGTAGGGAAAGTCCGGCGTCTCCTCGCAGAGCTTGATTGTCTCCGCGAGCATGCCATCCGGCACCCCCGTCACCAGCTTCGGCTTCGCAGCCGCAATAGACCGGAACAGCCTGTCGCCCCCTGATGAAGTCTCCGCCATGCGGTTCTCCCTGTTGGTCACGGTGGTAGAGCGGCGGCCCCGGCTTGTCATCCCGCAACCCCACCGCTTCCCTTCCCACGCCACGCATGCCTATCTCCCGTCGCACAGGCGGACGGCCTGACGGACACTCTGGGGAGGATGCAATGGATATTTTCACGGCGATGAGCCCGGCGCAGGCTGCGGCTATGAACGTTGGCTTGCTCATCCTGGTGATGCTGGGCCTCAAGATGTATGTCGGCGGCCAGCGCGGAAAGCTGAAAGTGCCGTCGGGTGAGACCACGCCGGAATTCAGCCGCGTCACGCGGGTCCAGCTCAACGCCGTGGAAGATGTCCCTGTCCTGATGGCCGGCATCGTGGCGCTCGGCCTGCTCGGCATGCCGGCTTGGTACATCCACATGTGCGGCCTCGTTCTGGTGGTCTCGCGCATCGTCCACGCCGTGGGCCTGTCCAGCTCCAGCGGTTTCTCGCTCGGCCGCCTCGTAGGCACGCTGGGCACGATGCTGACCTACCTGGCCATCGCGGGCGCCCTGCTGGTCCACGCGTTCAGCTGATTGCCGGCCACGCTTTCGGGCGGCGGCGGTTCCACCCACTGGAACAGGTCGCCGCCTCACCCATTTCATGTTAGACCTCCGTCTGCGTCGGGTGGGGTCGCAACACATCGAGGACAGCTGGTCTTGCCGCGTGTCTATCGCAAAATCATCGATCTTCCGCCTGCAATTCCGGTGTTCCCGCTGGGCGGCGCCCTGCTGTTCCCGCGCAGCGTCCTGCCCCTGAACGTGTTCGAGCCGCGCTATCTGGCGATGGTGGACGCCGCCCTCGCCAGCCACCGCATGATCGGCATGATCCAGCCGGCCTTCATGTTCGGCCCCAACGCCCCCCTCGACGATGATCGCCCGCCCCTGTCGCAAGTCGGCTGCGCCGGCCGCATTACGGCGCTGCAGGAAACCGACGATGGCCGCTATCTCATCGTCCTCACCGGCATCTGCCGCTTCCGGGCCCTCGAAGACCTGCCCATGTCGAGCCCCTATCGCATGGTGAAGGCCGACTGGACGCCCTTCGCCGAGGATCTCACGCCGGCCGATCTCGATGATGCCGCTCGCGCCCGCCTGCTCGAGGCGCTCACCACCTATCTCAAGCGCGGCGAGTTCAAGGCCGACTGGGAAGCTGTCGAATCAGCCCCGCTGCATACGCTCATCAACTCGCTGTCGGCCGGCTGTCCGTTTTCGAATGCCGAGAAGCAGGCGCTCCTCGAGGCCCGGACACTTGAGGACAGGTGCGCGGCTCTGATAACTCTGCTACAGATGGAGCGCCCCGGTCAGGGCGGTGGCTACGTTCAATAGCAACATAGCCAGGTAGCAACGCAGAAAGCGCATCGAAGTGGCGGCCATGATGAACCAGCCAAGTTCAACCCCCTCGGACACTCCGGATGCGGGCGTCGACCCGCGCCTCCTCGAAGTCCTTGTCTGCCCCGTCACCCGCTCGGCGCTGACCTATGACCGCGAGGCCAACGAACTCGTCAGCCGCGCCGCCGGCCTCGCCTTCCCGATCCGCAACGGCGTCCCCGTCATGCTCCGCGACGAAGCCCGCGACATCGGCGCCCCCAAGTAAAAAGCGTCCTCCACCGCAAAGCGGGGGAGGTGGCGCGAAGCGCCGGAGGGGGCTGCTGCCCCAAAGGGACTGCTCCACATGACCGCCCCCTTCCCCGCCGAACTCCGCTTCAACAGGGCCCGCGCCGAACTCCTCATCCGCTTCGATGACGGCAGCGAAGCCTCCATCTCCTACGAGCTCCTCCGCGTCGAAAGCCCCAGCGCCGAAACCAAAGGCCACGGCAACGAGAACCCGCCCCCGCCCGCCCGCAAGCAGAACGTCTCGGTCACCGGCGCGGAGCCCGTCGGCCGCTATGCCCTCCGCATCCAGTTCTCCGACGGCCACAACACCGGCCTCTACACCTGGGCCTACCTCGCCGAACTCGCCGCCGAAAAAACCTCCCGCATGGCTGCCTATCTCGGCCGCCTGAAAGACGCAGGCCTCAGCCGCAGCTAGGCCAACCGCGAATCCCCGAGAATGAGGGAAACTCGCTGTACAAATCCAAGGGAAACAGACTCACCTG
>JAOATF010000227.1 GCA_030158285.1 Hyphomonadaceae bacterium | reverse complement strand
GTTCAGGAAGGCGTCGGCTATCGTGTCATCAAGGAAGACGCCCTGCGCGCCGGCCCGATCCTGCGCGTGAAATTCTCGCGCGACGAAAACGGCGACCAGCCCTTCGCCATCAACGGCGACGACACCACCGACCTCGTCGGCCTCGGCGATGTCGACACCAGCCTCGAAGCCGGCGGCTTCATCGACTATGAAGCCGGCCCGCTCACCTTCAGCGCCGAAGCCCGCAAGGCCTTCACCGGCCATGACGGCTTCGTTGCAGACCTCGGCGTGAAATGGTCCGGCCGCGATTTCCTGTTCGGCCCACCGATCATCTGGTCCGTCGGCCCGCGCGCCCGCCTTGCCGATGACACATACAACAGCGCCTATTTCAGCGTGAACGCCGCGCAGTCCGCCGCCTCCGGCCTTCCGCAGTTCGACGCCGGCGGCGGCCTGCATTCCTACGGCCTCGGCGCCACGGCAATCATCCCGCTCAACGATGCGTGGACCGCAGTTGTCGTCGCCGGGTACGACCGCCTCACCGAAGACGCAGCCGACAATCCGCTCGTCGCCCTGCGCGGCTCGGCAGACCAGGCCAGCCTTGGCGTGTTCCTGTCCTACACGGCGTTCTGAAGATCAGGCCTGATCGGAGCGCGGCAGCGTCCGCGTTTCCTTGCCCGCGCCCTCCACCCACGCGGCAAAGTGCGGCTCGGCCCACATGCGATCGATATAGCCCTGCGCCACCGCAGAGCGCGGAATGGCGTAGGTGACGAAACGCGTCACCACGGGCGCATACATCGCATCCGCAATCGACCAGTTCCCGAACAGGAACGGCCCGCCCGAACGCGCCAGCCATTCGCTCCACAGCGCGTCTACCTTGGCCGCGTCGGCCAGCCCATCAACCGTCATCCGCCCCGCATCCGTGCGGCGCTTGATGTTCATCGGCGCGTCATTGCGCAGGTTCGGGAAACCGGAATGCATGATCGCCGCCGCCGCCCGCGCCAGCGCCCGGGCATCAGGATCCTTCGGCCACAAGGTCGGCTGCTGTTCCGCCGCCCACTCGCAGATGGCCAAGCTCTCCGCCACCACCACGCCATCGCCCAGATCGAGCGCCGGCACGCGTGCGTTGGGAGAGATCGCGCCGAACACCGGCTTGCCGCCCATCTCGGGCAGCGCGTGCATCACTTCCTCGAACGCAATGCCGCCATGGCGCAGCGCCAGCCACGGGCGCATCGACCACGACGAATAGTTGTGATCGCCGATATGCAGCCGCGGCCGTGTCATCGCTTAAACTCCGCCCAATCCTCAAACACTCAGTGCTTCTTGAAGGTGAACACCACCAGCAGCGCAAGGCCAAGGAACACCATCCCCACCGCCCGCTCGAACCATTTGCGGATCGTCGGCTTGGCAAGGAAGCGCGACAGCCGGCCGCCGATGTGCGTGTACAGCCACTGCGCGCCAAGATCGATCACGGCGCCGATGCCGCCCAGCAGGATCGTCTGCCCCAGCACATCACCTTTGAGATCGATGAACTGAGGCAGGAAGCTGAGGAACCAGAAGATCGTCTTGGGATTGCCAAAGCCGATCATCAGCCCGTCGAGGAACGCGCCACGCCCCACAGCCATCACCGGCATGGGTTCGCCCGTCTCGATCAGCGGCTGGTTCTGGAAGCTGCGCACGATGGCCATCACGCCGAACACGGCGAGGAAAGTCGCGCCCAGCCACTTCACCACCCAGAACGCCACCGGCGATGTCTGCAACAGCACGCCGATGCCCAACGCCGTCAGTGCGAAATAGACCAGATTGGCAACCTGGATGCCGAACCCCGCCATCATGCCCGCGCGATTCCCGCGCAGCGCCGCCGTCGACATGATGAACATCACGTTCGGACCGGGGGCGAGGCTGACGAGCGTCGTCAGCACGAGGAACAAGGCAAAATTCTCGGGGATCATGAACCTGGGTTTCCGCCCGCGGCTGGGATGTCGGCGGACAAGGCGTGTTCCGTCAAGCCCTTAACACCCGCCCGGCGACCGCATCCAGCATCGCCGTAAGGGCAGCATCGCGGTGGTCCTTGCCCGTGATGATCGCATGATCAAGGCAGGTGTCGATACCGTCCGGGTCCAGGTCACGGGGCGTTGCCGCCATCCGCTGCGCCACGCGTGAGACCAGCGCCGCCGCCTTCTCGGCATTGCCATGCAGCACTTTCAGCACATCCGTCACCGACACGGCCGCCACTTCCTCGTGCCAGCAATCATAATCCGTGACCATCGCCACGGTCGCGTAAGGGATCTCCGCCTCACGCGCGAGCTTGGCCTCCGGCATGTTGGTCATGCCGATCACGGCGCACCCCCACGACCGGTAAAGCTTGGATTCCGCCAGCGAAGAAAACTGCGGCCCTTCCATCGCCAGATAGGTTCCGCCCCGGTGGGTTTTCACCCCCAGCGCCGCAGATTCTTCCGCCGCGAATCCCGCCAGCCGCGAGGACACCGGATGCGCCATGGAGACGTGCGCCACCACGCCCTCGCCGAAGAAGCTCTTGTCGCGCGCAAACGTGCGATCGATGAACTGGTCCACCACCACAAAGTCGCCCGGCGCCATCTCTTCCTTGAGAGACCCGCACGCCGACAATGAGAGAATGTCCGTGACGCCCGCGCGCTTCATCACATCGATGTTCGCGCGATAGTTCAGCTGCGTCGGCCCCAGCCGATGCCCGCGCCCATGCCGCGGCAGGAACACCACGTCCACGCCATGCAGCGTGCCGCGATAAACATGATCGGAAGGCTCGCCCCACGGCGACGTGATCGCCTCCCACCGGCCACCCTCAATCCCGGGGACCTGATAGAGGCCGGAGCCACCAATGATGCCGAGCGTCCATTTGGTCATGCGAGGTCCGGGATGATGCGCAGAGTCGACGTCAATCTATCCACTTGGAGCATCAGGGCCAACACTGAGTCAGGTCTCGCGGGCGGAAGATCTGCATCCTGCAAAGCGTCGGTCGGCTGGCAAGAAATCGCTAAATGCAGTCATTCAGCGTGCAAAGCGCAACTCACCTGTCGCCCCTTCTTCAAGCCGCATATAGTTGGCCATGGCATCCCGAAACACGGTCTTGGATAGGTTGGTTCGAGCCACTGAGTTGCACGGGCTGAGAGTTCTTCATTTCAGTTTCGGTGCTCTCGCAATTCCTAACGGCACACCTTCGGACTCATGGACGCCCGTTGGCGCAGCTCTGGTGGGACTGGTTCCCGCAGGGGACGGCAAACCTGCTAGTCTTGACGTGCAGGGCGGCTTCTACATCCCGTCTCTTGAGCGGACGATCCAGGCGCACGACGTTTTCTGGCCAACGACCTGGGGAGCTTCGCCTGCGGACGATTTTTCCATCGGGCGACTATCTGTCGTTTTAGAGCGGTCTACTGATCGTCGCCCTCCGCAGAATGATGCGGAAGCTGAAGAGTTGGCGAACGAAATTTTCGAGATGGTCAATCGGCAGCAGAAGAACGCCACTTCCGATAGGGTCGAAAATTTCTTCGCGAGCGCTGTCCACGAAGACTGGCGACAATTTATCGGCTTGGGATTTCAGTACGTGCTGATTCGACACTTTGTCCTCAGCTGGCGGCATCAGCTGAAGACGCTATCACGTGACGATCTCTTGCAGTTGATTGAACCTGCCGGTCGCGAGTCGACGCAGTATCTCAAGTCCTTTCTGAATTGGTGGGACAGCGCCGCTGCTGGCCGACTCGGTTAATTCGCGAATGTCCGCAGTGGGCCAAATCCGGCCGCAACCCACTCGTCGCGCCTAATCAAAACCACTTCCGCATCGTGAAAGGCGGCGGCGTCAGCGGGTTCACCGTGTGGAGCTGCACATCGTCGGCGCGGACGTAGCCGAGGCTTTCCCAGAACTGCACCAGCCTCGGCTGGTCCTCACGCACGCCGAGCTGCGCGCCCACTGCGCCACGCGCTCGCGCTGCATCCTCGATCGCACCAACCAGCGGCGCGCCGAGACCCCGACTGCGTAGCTCGCGCGCCACGCCCACGCGCTTGATCTCTGTCCACGGCCGCGCGTCGCCCGCGGGCCCAGCAACGGGATGGAAGCGTCCGCCGCCCACGGCCTCATCCCCTCGCCACAGCAACACGGCGCCGCCGCGCGTGATCTGTCCGGCGATGTCGGCGATCGTCTCGCGATAGGCGCTGGAATTCTCCGCGACGGTTCCCGTCCAGCAGCGCAGCATCACCTCGCGCACCAGCCCCGCCTCATCGGGAGAAGCCAGCCGCGCCACGTATCCGTCTGCCAATCTGCCGGATTCAAGAGGCATTGGGGTCATCCCGGAACCGCCTGCCCTCGCACACCGGGGCCCGGAAAACTGAGCCGGGACCAGCGCCAAACCGAACAGCCCGAACGGCGGCACAGGTCCCGGCATACGCCCGAAGGCGTATTCGATGCCGCTGCAACGAAACCGAAGCTCCGTCCGCGGAAGATGCCATTATTAGGATTGAACTGGCGGACGCGCAAATTCCATCGCGCGCCCGCCAGAAACAGGTCGATCTAGTGTTCGACGTTCCGCCACAGGCGGCGATACGACAGGAACGCCAGAAGCGCGAGGATGAGCAGGTACGGGATCACCGCAGCGCCCATCTGCTTGCGCGCCGTCGCTTTCGGATCGCTTGCCCAGGCGAGGAACACGGCCACATCGTGAGCCTGCTGTTCCAGCGTGGTCGGCTTGCCGTCGTCGAACGTGTTCTTGTCGCAAGCAGCGCCACCGGCGGTGTGCTCCGAACAGTCACGCTGCATCTTGATGTCGAAGTCCGACAGCGGCGGCGCCATGGCGAGGAAGCCGCCCGCCGGCTTGTGACGCGGATCGCCCGACCATTGGCCGGCCGTATCGCCGTGGAAGCTGTCGTTGTAGTGCTGGCCCGCGCTGACCTTCAGGCCTTGCGGCGGCGGCACGAAACCGAGCATCAGGTTGTAGATGTAGCTCGCCCCGCCCGCGCGCGCCTTGCCCATCACCGACAGGTCCGGCGGGATCGCGCCACCGTTCGCCACCGAAGCGGCGATGGCGTTGGCGTACGGGCTCGGGAACTTGTCCGGCGGGATGCCCGGAACGGCGACCATGCCGCCCGAGTCCGGATCGACCTTGGTGACCGAGAACTCGCTGGCGATCTTCTTGACCATCGGGTTGTCGTTCGGGTTCGGGTAGCGCGCGTCATAGAACGGGCCGCCGACATCGCCGAGGTTGCGGAACGACAGCAGCTTCATGCCGTGGCACGACGAGCAGACGTTCTTGTAGACCTTGAAGCCGCGTTGCAGCGCGTTCTGGTCGAACGAACCGAACAGGCCGTCGTGCGGCCAGCCGCCTTTCGGCTCACGCTCGCCATGGCCGCCGCCAGCCGAGGCCGCGTGGCCTTCAGCAGCAGCGTGCTCAGCCGGGGCCGGAGCAGGTTCGACAACCGGCGCAGCAGCCGGAGCTTCAACAGCAGGAGCAGCCGCCGGAGCATTCGGATCAACCGGCGCCGCTGCAGCGGGTTGTTCAACCGTCGGCGCGGGCTGGGCCGGCGCCGGGGCGGTGGGTTGCTGGGCGAGCGCGGTGACGCCGAACGCGGCGGCGGCAATCACTGCGGCGCTGGAAAGGGCGAGCTTGGCAAAGCGCATCTGTCTCTCCCCTATTCCGCGGCCACGGCGGCAGCCGGAACGGCTGCTTTATGCCCACGAACGCTTTCAGCAATCGACGGCGGACGCGCCTTCGGTTTCTCGATGATGCCGAGCAGCGGCAGGATCACGAGGAAGTACGCGAAGTAGTACAGGCCCAGGATCTGCGAGAGCCACAGCCACTTGAAGCCTTCCGAGTGAATCTCGATCGAGGCCTCGCTGCGGGCCGGTTCGGCCAGCGCGGCTTTCTTGGCGACGAGCGCATCGTAATTGTCCGACACTTCGCGGACCGTCTTGCCGGTGGCGGCTTCGGTGTAGGTCAGCGCGACCTTGTCCGGGCCGAAGTTGAACACGAACTTGTCCGGGTCATTCGCGCCGCAGAAGCCGAGGCCAATCGAGGCCAGGACGAACAGCACGAACGCCTGCTGGGCGAGCGGACGGTAGCGCATCGAGCGCACCTTCGACGTATCCAGCCACGGCACCAGGAACAGGATGCCGATCGAGCCGAACATCGCGAGCACGCCGAGCAGCTTGGCCTCGATCGGACCGATGTCGAACGTGATGGCGCGCAGGATCGCGTAGAACGGCAGCAGATACCATT
>JAOATF010000226.1:22076-26730 GCA_030158285.1 Hyphomonadaceae bacterium | reverse complement strand
GCTGCCTCAACTGCGACGTGCAGACGGTCTTCACGCCAAAGGTCTGCATCGAGTGTGATGCCTGCGTCGACATCTGCCCGATGGACTGCATCACCTTCACCGAGGATGGCGCCGAGGCGGACCTGCGCGAACGCCTGAAAGCTCCCGCCTTCAACTTCGCACAGGATCTCTATGTCGCCGATGGCCTGCCCACCGGTCGCGTGATGGTGAAGGACGAAGACGTCTGCCTCCACTGCGGCCTCTGCGCCGAAAGATGCCCGACAGGCGCGTGGGACATGCAGAAATACCTGATCGACATCAAGCAGGCAGGTTCCAAATGCCAGATACGGTAAGCATTGGCACGCTAACGCAAGCTGCCTCGGCGAAGCCTGCCCCGCTGGCCGCCGTCAACGATTTCGTCGTGAAGTTCGCCAACGTGAACGGCTCGGGCTCGGCCTCCGCCAACGGGCTCTTCGCCAAGTCGATCATCCGCATGGGCGTGCCGGTGGCAGCGCGCAACATCTTCCCGTCCAACATCCAGGGCCTGCCAACATGGTATGAAGTCCGCGTCTCCGGCGCAGGCCATCTCGGCCGCCGCGGTGGCGTCGACCTTGCGGTGCCGCTCAATCCGCAGACCTGGGATGACGACGTGAAGGAGATCAGCCCCGGCGGCTATCTCTTCTACGATTCAACCAAGCCGCTCCCCGCCTCGAAATTCCGCGATGATATCTACGTCATCGGCGTCCCGCTGACCGCCATCTGCAACGAGGCCTACAAGATCCCGCGCGAACGCCAGCTGTTCAAGAACATCTGCTATGTCGGCGCGCTGTCTTGGCTCATCAACATCGACCCGGCTGTCATCGAACAGCTTCTGAAAGAAGAGTTCGCCGCCAAGCCCAAGCTGATCCCCGCCAACCTCGCCGCCTTCAACCTCGGCCGCGACTATGCGCAGAAGCACCTGAAGCCCATCGGCCTGCAGCTCCAGAAATCCGACGCCGTCGGTAATCGTATCTTCGTCGAAGGCAATGCCGCTGCCGCCCTCGGCGCGGTCTATGGCGGCGCCACTGTCTGCGCCTGGTATCCCATCACCCCCTCCACCTCGCTGGCCGAAGCCTTCACCGGCTATTGCGAAGACTTCCGCATGAACCCCGATGGCTCGAACAACTTCGCCATCGTCCAGTGCGAAGACGAGATCGCCTCCATCGGCGTGGTCGTCGGCGCCGGCTGGAATGGCGCACGTTCCTTCACCTGCACCTCCGGCCCCGGCATCTCCCTGATGAACGAGTTCATCGGCCTCTCCTACTTCGCCGAAATCCCCGCCGTGATCTTCGACGTGCAACGCGGCGGCCCCTCCACCGGCATGCCCACCCGCACGCAGCAGTCAGACCTTCTCCTCGCCGCCTACGCCAGCCACGGCGACACCAAGCACCCACTCCTGCTCCCCGCCGACCCCGGTGAATGCTTCACCATGGGCGCACAGGCATTCGACCTGTCAGACCGTCTGCAAACCACCGTCTTCGTCATGCTCGATCTCGACATCGGCATGCAGGAATGGCTGGTCGAGCCCTTCCAGTGGGACGACAAGAGACAGATCGACCGCGGCAAGGTCATGACGGCGGAGATGCTCGAAGCCGGAACCTTCTTCGGCCGCTACACGGATGTCGATGGCGACGGCATCCCGTTCCGCACCTATCCCGGCACCCACCCGGACAAAGGCGCCTATTTCACACGCGGCACATCGCGCAACCGCATGGCCGGCTATTCCGAAAAGGGCGTCGACTACCAGGACAACATGGAACGCCTGCTCAAGAAATTCCACACCGCCGCAACGCTCGTCCCCGGCCCGATCACACGCGAAGCGAAGAAGAAGACCAGGATCGGCGCGATCTATTTCGGCTCCACCACCCCCGCCATGCACGAGGCGCTCGAAGCCCTCGAAGCCGCCGGCCACCACATCAACGCCATGCGCGTCCGCGCCTTCCCATTCTCACAGGACGTCTACGACTTCATCCACGCCCACGACGAGATCTGCGTGGTGGAACAGAACCGAGACGCACAGCTGCGCTCCCTGCTGATGATCGAAGGTGGCATCGACGCCAGCCACCTCACTTCCATCCTCCACTATGACGGCACGCCCATCACGGCGCGATTCCTGTTCGACGCGATCGGCAAGCGCCTCGAAGCCCGCAAGGCAACACGCCAGGTGACCAGCAAGGCGGACAAGCAATGACCTACATTCTCAAGCCGAAGCTGCATCACCCCAGCCTGCCGAAGAACGAACTCGGCTTCACACGCCGCGACTATGAAGGCCGTGTCTCCACGCTCTGCGCCGGCTGCGGCCACGACTCGATCAGCGCCGCCATCATCCAGTCCGCGTGGGAGCTGGGCATAGAACCGCATCGCCTCGCAAAGATGTCCGGCATCGGCTGCTCCTCGAAAACACCGGACTATTTCCTCGGCCAGTCCCACGGCTTCAACAGCGTCCACGGCCGCATGCCGTCCGTTCTAACAGGCGCCAACCTCGCCAACCGCGACCTCATCTATCTCGGCGTCTCCGGCGATGGAGACAGCGCCTCCATCGGCCTCGGCCAGTTCGCGCACTCGATCCGCCGCGGCGTGAACATGAGCTACATTGTCGAGAACAACGGCGTCTACGGCCTCACCAAAGGGCAATTCTCAGCCACGTCCGACAAGGGCTCCAAATCCAAGAAGGGTATCGAGAACACCGAAAGCGGCATCGATCTCGTCGCCCTCGCCCTGCAGCTCGGCGCCACCTATGTCGGCCGCTCTTTCTCCGGCGACAAGGACCAGCTCGTCCCCCTCATCAAGGGCGCGCTCAGCCACCATGGCCCCGCCTTCATCGACGTCATCAGCCCCTGCGTCGCCTTCAACAACCACGCCGGCTCGACCAAGAGCTTCGACTATGTCCGTGAACACAACGAAGCCGTGAACCGTCTCGACGTGATCCTCGGCCGCACGCCGATCACCGCAGACTACCGCCCCGGCGAAGTCCGCGAAGTCACGCAGCATGACGGCTCCACCCTCCGCCTGCGCAAGCTCCACACCGACTACGACGCCACCGACAAGATCGGCGCCGCCAACTACCTGCAGGAACGCCACGCCGAAGGCGAAATCGTCACCGGCCTCCTCTATGTCGATCCCGAAGCCACCGACCTCCACGACCGCCTCGGCACGACCGCCAAGCCCCTGAACCAGCTCGGCACATCCGACCTGACCCCCGGCGCGGACGCGCTGGCGAAGATCAATGCGTCGTTGAGGTAGCGCGGCCCCCACCTTCCCCCACGTCAAAATTGACGCGTCGCCCCACGCGTCCCAACCTGCCGCAAACGTCAGCGGCAGGATCACACCATGAAATCTCCCATCTGCGTGATGCTCGGCATCGAATTCCCGCTGCTGGCCTTCAGCCACTGCCGTGATGTGGTCGCCGCCGTCTCCCGCGCCGGCGGCATGGGCGTCTTCGGCGCCGTGAACCTCCCGCCCGACAAGCTGCGCGAGGAACTCACCTGGATCGACCAGCATTGCGGCGGCAAGCCCTACGGCGTCGATCTCATCGTGCCCAACAAGATGGAAGGCAAATCGGACGCCTTCAGCCGCGAAGCCCTGCTCGCCGCCGTGCCGCAGGAACACAAGGATTTTGCCAACGGCATCCTCACCACCCACGGCATAGACCCCGGCGATCTGGATGAAGATCGCCAGCGCAGCGTCGGCTTCGCCCGCAACATGCGCGCCGAAGGCGCCGCCAATTCGCTGGAGGTCGCCTTCCAGTTCCCCATCAAGCTCATCGCCAACGCCCTCGGCGTGCCGCCCGCCATCATGCTGGAAATGGGCAAACGCCACGGCGTGCCCGTCGCCGCCCTCGTGGGCGCGAAGGAGCACGCGGTCGCACAGGTTCAGGCTGGCGTCGACATTCTCGTGGTCGCCGGCGGAGAAGCTGGCGGCCATTGCGGCGACGTCTCCACCATGGTCCTCATCCCCGAAGTTCACCGCGCCGTCACCGCCATGGGCGCCAACACCCCGATCCTCGCCGCGGGCGGCATCGCCACCGGCGCACAGATGGCCGCCGCCATGGCCATGGGCGCAGCGGGCGCGTGGTGCGGCTCGGTCTGGCTCACCACCTCCGAGGCCGAGCCCTCCGAGATCATCAAGCAGAAGATGCTCGCCGCCTCCTCGCGCGACACCGTCCGCTCCCGCTCGCGCACCGGCAAGCATTCGCGCCAGCTCCGCTCCCCGTGGACCGACGCGTGGGAACGCGAGGACGCCCCCGTCCCGCTGCCTATGCCGCTGCAGTCCTTCGTCTCGGAACCCGCCCTCCGCCGCATCAACAAGATGGCCGAGATCGGCCACCAGGGCGCCAGCCAGCTCGCCACCTACTGGGTCGGCCAGGGCGTCGGCCTGATGGACCAGGCCATGTCCTGCGCCCAGGTCGTCCAGCAATTTCGCGAGGATTTTCTGGAAGCCCGCGAGCGGCTGATCACGCTGCTGGAAGAGTAAACCATCGGGATTTGCCTCACGGCCCGACCTCCCTTATATGGCCGCCCATGGTCTGGTGAGCGATGTGCCACCCCCAGGGGAACGCGAAGATGCTCCGCATCCAGGAACTGAAGCTGCCGCTCGACCATCCCGAGCCGGCCCTCCGCCAGGCGATCCTCAAGCG
>JAOATF010000226.1:0-22066 GCA_030158285.1 Hyphomonadaceae bacterium | reverse complement strand
CGGCCTGATGGACCAGGCCATGTCCTGCGCGCAGGTCGTCCAGCAATTCCGGGAAGATTTCCTCGAAGCCCGCGAGCGCCTGATCACCCTTCTCGAAGACTGAACCACCCACCGACGTCGCGAAGGCTTACCCTCCTCCCCCTTGTGGGGAGGAGGCAGGAGGTGGGGGGCCTCTCAGCGTTTCCAAACGCCAGCGACTCTCAACCATCCCGCCCGCTGAACCGCCCCCTCATCCTACCCTCTCCCCACAAGGGGGAGAGGGGCGCTCCATCGTTGAAGCTACTCGCGGCCCAGATTTGCGCCCCCGCGCAACTCCGCCTATATGGCGGCCTTGGTCTGGTGAGCATGGCGCCACCCCCAACGGGAATTAACCGATGCTCCGCATCCAGGAACTGAAGCTGCCGCTCGATCATGCCGAGCCGGCCCTCCGCCAGGCGATCCTCAAACGCCTCGCGCTTTCCGATGCAGCGCTCATCGCCTTCACCGTCTTCAAGCGCGCCTACGACGCCCGCAAGACGTCCGCCATCCAGCTGATCTACACCATCGACTGCGACGTCCGCGACGAAGCCGCCGTGTTGAAGCGTCTGGAGAAAGACAAGCAGATCGGCCGCACGCCAGATCTCAGCTACAAACCGCCCGTTCAGGCGACGCCCGGCCAGAATCGCCCCGTCGTCGTCGGCCTCGGCCCCTGCGGCCTCTTCGCAGCGCTCATCCTCGCCGAGATGGGCTTCAACCCCATCGTGCTCGAGCGCGGCAAGATCGTCCGCGAGCGCACGGTCGATACCTTCCGCTTCTGGCGCAAGGCCGAGCTGAACCCCGCCTCCAACGCCCAGTTCGGCGAAGGCGGCGCCGGCACGTTCTCGGACGGAAAACTCTATTCGCAGGTGAAAGACCCGCGCCATCTCGGCCGCAAGGTCCTGAAGGAGTTCGTCGAAGCCGGTGCGCCCGAGGAAATCCTCTTCGTCTCCAAACCCCACATCGGCACCTTCCGCCTCGTCTCAATGATCGAGCACATGCGCGAGAAGATCATCGCCCTCGGCGGCGAGATCCGCTTCCAGCAGCAGGTCACCGACATCCTCCTGCACGAACGCAATGGCGAGCGCGCCATCAAGGGCGTCGTGTTGCAGTCCGGCGAGACAATCGAGACCGACCACGTCGTCCTCGCCCTCGGCCACTCCTCGCGCGACACGTTCGAGATGCTGCACGCACAAGGCGTCTTCATGGAGCCGAAGCCATTCTCCATCGGCGTCCGCATCGAACACCCGCAATCGATCATCGACTGCGCCCGCTTCGGCAAGAGCGCGGGCCACCCCATCCTCGGCGCGGCCGATTACAAGCTGGCCCACCACGCCACCAATGGCCGCTCGGTCTATTCCTTCTGCATGTGCCCCGGCGGAACGGTGGTCGCCGCTGCTTCCGAACAAGGCCGCCTCGTCACCAACGGTATGAGCCAGTATTCGCGGAAAGAGCGCAACGCCAACTCCGGCATCGTCGTCGGCGTCACGCCCGAAGACTTCCCCGGCGATTATCGCACCAACCCGCTCGCCGGCATCGCCTTCCAGCGCCACTGGGAAGAACAGGCTTATCTGGCTGGCGGCTCCTCCTGGTTCGCCCCCGCCCAGCTCGTCGGCGACTTCCTGAAGAACCAGCCCTCCACCGCGCTCGGTTCTGTCGTGCCGTCCTACAGGCCCGGCGTTACCCCCACCGATCTCAACCTCTGCCTGCCCGAATACGCCACCACCGCCATGCGCGAGGCGCTACAGGTCTTCGGCCGCCAGATCGAAGGCTATTCGATGGACGAAGCCGTCATGACCGGCGTCGAAACCCGCACCTCCAGCCCCCTGCGCATCACCCGCGGCGCGGATTTCCAGTCACTGAATGTGAAGGGCCTCTACCCAGCCGGCGAAGGCGCAGGCTATGCCGGCGGCATTCTCTCCGCCGCCATCGACGGCATCAAGGTCGCCGAAGGTGTGGCCCTCGCAGCCGCCGCGCGCATGGCCGCCTAGGCCCCAAACGCAATCGGGCTCCGCCTGTCTACCTCACGCCAAAGGCGCAAGGCAGCAAGCGGAGCCGCGATCAGATACTCTGATTGAAGCTGGTTATTCGTCGTCGCTTCTGTTGCGCAGCATGATGACAGCCGCCACCACAGCGCCAACCGCCGCGCCGATCGCCAGCGTGCGCAGCGGATGCTCGCGCACTTCCTTCACCACGAACTTGGCGGCCTTCTTGCCGCCGCGCACCGCGCCCGATGCAACGTCGCTGGCGATATCGCTAGCGTCATCGAATGCGCGTTTGGCCTTGCCTGAAAAATCCGACATTTCTTCCGCCACCCTGCCGGCCATCGCGTTGGCCGTCTTGTTCATTTCCGCCGAATAGCGCCTTGCAGTTGTCATGCCCAGATCTCCCATTTCGCCAAGTAATGAGCGACAGGAAGATTGGTTCCGCATGGCTGGCGCACCCGGCCGTATAAAGACTAACCTGTCGCCATGGCCACTGCCCAGCAGCAACTGGATGGCTTCCTGCAAAAGTATTCGCCCGAGCTGTCAAAACTCGGGCGGGACGCGATCGCGCACATGCGAAAACGCCTGCCGGGCGCAATCTGTCTGGTCTACGACAATTACAACGCCCTGGCCGTCGGTTTCGGTCCGGATGACAAGGCCAGCACGCTGCCTTTGTCGATCGCGTTCTATCCGCGCTGGGCCAACCTGTTCCTGATGTATGGCGGCACACTGGAAGACCCGGAGCATCTCCTTTCGGGCAAGGGGCCCCGGATACGCTCCATGCGCTTCTCTACGCTGGCGGAGCTGAAATCCCCTGCCGTCGACCAGCTGATCACCGCCGCCGTCCTTCAGGCCGGCTGGCAGCTGGTCCCCAAGGCCAAGGGCGACCTGATCATCCGCGCCGTCTCGGCAAAGCAGACCCCACGCCGCCCCTGAGAAAAAGGCGCCGGCCGCGCTTGACGTCCATAACTCCATGGTTATTATAACCGTGTGGTTATGGATATCAGCAGATGACCCCTTCCGAACGTCTCGACGCCACCTTCGCCGCCCTCGCCGACCCCACGCGCCGCGCCATCCTCGCGCGCCTGGCGGATGGCGAGGCCTCGGTCGCCCAGCTGGCCGAACCCTTCGCCATGAGCCAGCCCGCCATCTCGAAACACCTCAAGGTGCTGGAACGCGCCGGCCTCATCTCGACAGCGCAATCCGCCCAGCGCCGCCCACGCACCATCCAGGCAGCCCCGCTCGCGGAAGCCAACGCCTGGCTCGAAGCCTACCGCCAGCTGTGGGAGCGCCGTTACAGCGCCCTCGATGAACTGCTCGGCCAGCTGCAGGCCAAGCCCCCGAAATCAAAACGCAAACGCCATTAGGAGCGCCCGCGATGGCATCCGTCCAGAAAATCTCCCCCTTCCTCATGTTCGACGGCCCCGTCGAGGACGCCGCGAAATTCTACGTCTCCGTCTTCCCGAACTCGGAGATCAAGTCTGCCAATCCGATGTCGGCTACCATCGTCGCCAACGGAACCGAGATCCTGATGTTCAACGGCGGCTCGCACTTCAAGTTCACGCCCGGCATCTCCCTCTTCGTGAAGTGCAAGGACCAGGCAGAGGTCGATCTCTACTGGAACAAGTTCCTCAGCAATGATGGGCGTGAAGACAATTGCGGCTGGCTGCAGGACAAGTGGGGCGTCTCCTGGCAGATCATCCCTGATGCGCTGGGCCGCTACCTCGGCGATCCCGACCGCGAGAAAGCGAACCGCGCCCTGCAGGCGATGCTCAAGATGAAGAAGATCATCGTCGCCGATCTCGAAGCCGCTTTTACCGGCTGACCCTGCGTCCCCAAATCGAAAGGCTCCGCCATGTCGACAAAGGAAAAGTTCACCGCCCAGGTCTCGCTGCCCAGCGACACGGAAGTCCGCGTCACACGCAACTTCCACGCCCCGCGCACGCTGGTCTGGCAAGCGCATATCGATCCCAAGCTCGCCCGCCGCTGGCTGCTCGGCTACCCCGGCTGGTCGATGCCGGTGTGCGAGATGGATGTCCGCGTCGGCGGCACATATCGCTGGCGCTGGCGCCAGGACGCGAATGGCGAGGAATTCGGCTTCTTCGGCACGTTCGATGAAGTGAACGAACCCTCGAAGCTCTCCTACGATCAGTTCTATGACCCCGACGGTTACACCAGCGCCATGCCGGTCGACAATCGCTGCGTGATCCGCGCCACCTACGCTGAAACGAACGGCATCACCACGCTCGTCACCGTCATGGACTTCGGCACGAAAGAGGCGCGCGACGCCGCCGTCTCCACCGGCATGACCGACGGCATGGAAGTGAACTACCAGACCCTCGACACGATTTTCGCAGAACACCAGGGAGGCTGACATGGTCAGGACAATGGAAAAGGCGCAGGTCTCGCTGCCCAGCGACACCGAAGTGCGCGTCACCCGCGACTTCAAGGCCCCACGCACGCTGGTGTGGGACGCACACACCAAACCCGAACTCGTCCGCCGCTGGATGCTCGGCCCGCCGGGCTGGTCGATGCCGGTCTGCGACATGGATGTCCGCACCGGCGGCAAATATCTCTGGCGCTGGAAGTCGGATGAGACCGGCGCACAGTTCGGCTTCCACGGCGATTATCGCGACGTCGCGATGCCCGCGAAGATCGTCCACGCCGAATACTACGATCCCGGCGACATCGGCGGCGCAATGGACATCTCCCAACCCGCCATCATCCGCACGATGTTCACCGAAGCGAACGGCATCACCTCGCTGGAGATGATCATGAAGTTCGCAACGAAAGAGATCCGCGACGCCGCCGTCTCCACCGGCATGACCGATGGCATGGAGATGGGCTACGAACGCCTCGACAAACTCTTCGCCGCCGAACAGGGAGGCTGAGACGTCCATGCCGATCGAGCTCTCCCTGCCCTCTGACCGCGAGATCCGCATCACGCGCGCCTTCGATGCCCCGCGCACGCTGGTGTGGGACTGCCACACAAAGCCCGAGCTGGTGCGCCTCTGGCTCCTTGGCCCCCCGGGCTGGGAGATGCCGGTCTGCGAGATCGACCTGCGGGTCGATGGCCGTTACCGCTACGAATGGGTCGACAAGGGCCGCGGCCTGAAGATGGGCATGGGCGGCGTCTTCACGGAGGTCGCCCACCCCCAGAAGATCGGCGCCCGCGAGAAATTCGACGACGACTGGACCGGCGGGGAGACCGTCACCAGCCAGGTTTTCACCGAAAAATCGGGCCGAACGACCCTGGTCCTCACCGTGCTCTACGCCTCGAAAGAGGCCCGCGACGGCGCTGCAGCCACGGGCATGACGGATGGCATGGAACAGGGTTACGCTCGCCTCGACGAAATCTTAAGCGGGCTCGGCTAGCGTCCGGCCCTCAAGGGGAGCTTTCCGGCGCGCATCGCGGGCCGCACTGCGAGGACGACGATCGTGCCCAGATATGTGAACCTGCACCCGGGCGAACCGGCCCCGCGCTTCTTCACACGCTCGTCGTCGAGCCCGCGCTACCTGTTCGACACCTCGGCCGGCCGCAAGCTCGTGCTCTGCTTCATCGGCTCATGGAACAATGCGCATGGCCGCGCCGCTGTGAAAGCTGCCGCCCAGCGCCGCCAGCTGTTCGATGACGTCGGCGCATCCTTCTTCGGCGTCTCCAACGACCCCGCCGACGAAAGCGGCAAACGCCTGCAAACGATCCTCCCGGGCTATCGTTTCTTCTGGGACTTCGACCACGCAATCGCGAAGCAATACGGCGCCTGGCCCATCGACGCGGGCGACACGGGCTTCGCGGGCAAGTGGGTGGTGATCGACCCCACCCTGCGTGTCGTGCAGGTCATCCCGTTCCGCGCCGATGGCGGCGACATAGCCGAGGCGCTCGATCTCGCCGCGTCCCTGCCCGCACCGGGCCGCATCGCCGGCATGGACGTGCAGGCGCCCGTGATCGTGCTGGACCGCGTCTTCGAGCCCGATCTCTGCAAGTATCTCATCAGCCTCTACGAAGCGCAGAACCGCGATCTCTCCGGCTTCATGCGCGACATCGACGGCAAGACGCACGTCATCCACGATGTTTCGCACAAGACCCGCCGCGACTTCCTGCTCGAAACCGATGTCGACATCGCCCATATCCAGAGCATCGTCCGCCGCCGCATCGCGCCTGAAATCATGAAGGTGCACCAGTTCGATGTCACGCGGATGGAGCGCAACCTCGTCGCCTGCTACGACGCGAAGGACGAGGCACACTTCCGTCCCCATCGCGACAACACCACCAAGGGCACAGCCCATCGCCGCTTCGCCGTGTCGATCAACCTCAACGATGATTTCGACGGCGGCGAGATCTGCTTCCCCGAATACGGCAAGCGCACCTTCAAGCCCGCCACCGGCTGCGCCGTCATCTTCTCCTGCTCGCTGCTCCACGCCGTGACTCAAGTCACAAGCGGCAAGCGCTATGCCTTCCTGCCTTTCCTGTACGATGACGCCGCCGCAAAAATCCGCGAAGCCAACGCGAGCTTTCTGGCGGAGCAGACAAACTACAAGGATCAGGGCGCGGCGTAACCTCAGTCACACGCGCAGAGTGTCGAGAAGACTCGCCGCCATATCGGCCCGCACCGAAATCTCACCGATCGCGTCCGGCGTCTTCTTGAATCCCAGCTTTACGCGATTGAGCCGGAAGTCATCGACGGGCCGCTCCGCCGCAACATAGATCCAGTCGCCGCGCCGCGCGGGCTTGCGCCTCGCCGCGCCGGTGTTGATCGGCGCAAGATCGATATGCGGCCGCAGGGCCAAAAAGAACCGGCGCGCGTCGAACCTGAGCTTTGACGTCGGATGTGCGTCATGGCTCTGCTCAAACGCAGCTCCTTCGCGCTCTGGCCAGAAGAAGATGCGATTATCGAGCTGGGCGCTCCAGCTTTCAATCGTGTGACCATCCAGGAACGCCGCTGCAGTCTTGATGCCGAACCGCAGCGCACCCTGACTGTTCAATCGCGCCGTGTGGTTACCAACCGCGAGCTGAAGGCGCTCATCCCGCAACACCAGGGCGCTCGCTGGCGCCCTCGCCTTCTCCGCAAGCGTATTCGGCCGCAACAGGCCATACGCCGCAATGCCGGAAAGATTCTCCTCCAGCGTCACATGCACAACATGTTTGCCCGCAAGCGCGACAAACTCATCGGCGGTCATGAAGCTCCCCCAAACCTCCCGCGGTAGTCTACGGCGCCGCCTGCACCAGCCGCGCACGCGCCTTGTCGCCGCCGATCAGCAGCAGCATGCGGTCCATCTCCGGCCCGTGCTCCTGATCGGTCAGCACGCGGCGCAGCGGCTGGAACAGCTGTTTGCCCTTGCGGCCAGTCTTCGCCTTCACAGCATCCACCCAGGCCTTCCAGGTTTCGAGCGTAACCTCGCCCTCGGGGAACAGCTTCGCCGCCTCGCCGATGAACGCCTGATCGTCGGCATCCAGCTCAGGCCCGGTCAGGCCGCCGCCATAGATAACCGTCAGCCACAGCGCCGCTTCGGGCACACCCTTGAGATTGCCGCGCACAGCATCCCAGAACTCCGGCGTCGCCTTGTCGCCATAGGGCAGTTTCGCAAGTCGGGGTTTCACCGTCTCGAAGCTCATCGCATGCACAAGCTGGGCATTCAGCCCGTCCAGTTCCGCTTCATCGAAGCGCGCCGGCGCGCGGCCCATCTTCGAGAAAGAGAACTCCATCGCCAGCTGCTGCAGGCTGTCGCGCGCTTCCACCGGATCGGACGTGCCGATCTTGGAGAGCAGCGACAGCAGCGCCATCGGCTCATACCCGTCATTGCGCAGCTGTTCCGCCGACAGCGACCCCAGCCGCTTCGACAGCCCCTGCCCATCCGCGCCGATCAGCAGCGGCATGTGCGCCATCTCCGGCGGCTTGGCGCCGAAGGCGAGGAAGATCTCGATCTGCGCACCGGAATTGGTGACGTGATCCTCGCCGCGGATCACATGCGTGATCTTCGCGTCGATATCGTCCACCACCGATGGCATCGTGTAGAGGAACGAGCCATCTTCACGGATCAGAACCGGGTCCGACACCGAAGACGTGTCGATCGACTGTTGCCCGCGCACCAGGTCGTTCCATTCCGCGCGCCCGCCCGACAGCTTGAAGCGCCAGTGCGGCTTGCGGCCCTGCGCTTCCAGCTCCTTGCGGTCTGCGTCGGTCAGCTCCAGCGCGGCGCGGTCATAGACCGGCGGCTTGCCGCGCGACTGCGCGATCTTCTTCCGGCGCTCCAGCTCCTCCGGCGTTTCATAGCAGGCATAGAGCAGGCCCTTGGCCTTCAGCTCCTCGGCCGCCTCGGAATAGCGCGCGAACTTCTCGGACTGCTTGAACGTCTCGTCCCACGTCATGCCCAGCCAGGTGAGGTCGGCGCGGATGCCGTCCTCATTCTCCTTGGTCGACCGCTCGAGGTCGGTGTCGTCGATCCGCAGCACGAACACGCCACCCTGCTCCTTGGCGAACAGCCAGTTCACCAGCGCGGTACGGATATTCCCCACGTGCAGCTTGCCCGTGGGCGAAGGCGCAAAGCGGACTTTGACGGTCATATCTCAGGTTTCCGGGTATCGGAGAGGGTCGCGGGATGCATGTACCCATCCGGCCCCGCTTGGCAAGCGAGGCCCCCCACCCGGGGCCCAAACCCCGGCCGAACGCCCTAGCCGAGGGCCGAGGGATTACGGGCGATCAGCTCGGCCATGGCCTTGGCGTCAAATACCTTGGCCCCGTAGTCGATCGAGAAGGAATCGAGCCGCGACAGCAGGTTCACGCCCACGATCATCGCGGGTTCGGTGTTGAGGTCCCACAGGTCGAAGATCGGCGCCGCCGCGGCCACACACCCGGCATCCACCACCGAGAACGCCTTGAGGTTCACCTTCGGCAGCGCAATGAACTGCCCCACCACCTTGTGCCCGGTCACGCCATAGACCCGCACATTGTCCACGCGCGTCAGCCTTGGATGCGCCTTCTTCAGCGCGTCGCTCAGCGCCATGTTGGCGATGCAGTTCTGCGCGCCGGTATCCAGCATCAGCTTGGCCGACACCGTGCCCACCTTGCCCTCGATCTCGGCCAGCAGCCCGTTGCGCACGCGCATGTTGCCCATCGGCGCGATCCGCGTCTGGCGCTGGCTCGGCTCGATGCGGACGACCTTCTCCTTGATGTTGAAGCTCAGCCGGCGCCCGGCAAACACATCGGCGCCAAGAATACCATCGGCCTGCGCCAGCCCGTCATCACTCAACACCGCAACGCGCAGGCCCGATTTCGTCACCACGCCCGTCTGCACCGAGTCCAGCCGCGCCACCGGCATCACCGCCGTGCCCGTGGTGCCCGCCACCAGCACCTCGCCCACCACCACCGCGCCCATCGCCGCCTGATGGCGCGCTGCGATCACGGTGGTCGTCGATCCGGTGTCGACCATGAACTGGAACGGCCCCGCGCCGTTGATCATCACTTTCGCTGTCGGACGCCCGAACGCATCGACCCACGCGTCCAGCGTGTAGTCCATGTCGCGTTCGGTCTGCTGCGGAACAATACGCGTTCCGGTCGGAGCTACGGGTTGCTGGGCCAGCGCCTGCCCGGCAAAGCCGAGCGCGGGTATGGCCGACAGCAGCGACCGTCTGGTCAACCGCATCATGGGCTCCTCCCGCCCGCCGCCTTTACCGGCAGCTTTTATGACAGGAGCATGATCCTCGCCGGGGGGACCGGCAAGCCTGACGTATCAGTCAGCTGGCGAATAATCCGCTACACGCCTGGCATGGCGGCCAGCAGCACCATCACGATGCCCGCCAGCGAAACCGTCCACGCTACTGTGCGCACAAATGGCAGCCCAACCGCATAGATCGGCAGGAACGCCACCCGGCCCCAGAAGTAGAGCTGGGCGCCCAGGGCCGCGACCTCGCTGTCCTGCGGAACCTGCGCCTCGATCAGGATCGCCGCCGCAAACAACGGGAATGTCTCGAGAAAGTTCTTCCACGCCCGGTCCAGCCGCGCTGCGGTGGTCCCCACAGCGGGCCATTCCCCGTCGCGCGGCCCCATTGCCCACGGCATGCCACGCGAGAGAACGCTCGGCACGACAGCCGCCAACAGATAGACTAGCCCCAGCAAGGTGCTCGCCCAAAGCATCGTGATTTCGGTAGACCCCAGATCCGGCATGCAGCCCTCCCCTGATCGGTGGAGGGAGATTAGACCTCATGGAACCCGGAGCAATCGGCGCCGTGGCGTCAGCCTGGCCGGTCTATTTCGCCCGCGTGATCGACTTGATGCCCAGCGGCGGCAGGCCGGATTTCTCCGAAATCACCAGGTCCTGGGCCTCGATCGCCTTCCGGATGGCGCCGTCCTTGTCGTACGGGTCCTCGACCACGTCGGCGGGAACCTTGCGGTTCGACTTCTGGCTGCCGTCTTCATAGGTGACGTTGAAAAACACGAATTCCGTGCGAGCCGTCGGCTTCTTCGCCATGGGGAGGCTCCTCTGGTTGGTCTGGACTGGGGTTGAGAAGGCGGTTCAGGCCGCGGGGTTGATCTGGGCCTTACCACTGTAATCGCAAGGGCTATGCGACATCGCGCGCTGCTTAACAGGCGTTTGCCGGAAAGCCTAGGTCGCGATTGTCGCGACCGTCCCCCGCTCAAACCACCGGAAACCGGGCGAGCCGGTGACCGCCTCGAATCCGGCGTTCCGCTTCTCGCGCGCAAGGGCAAAGCCCGCCTTGGCGTAAGTCCGCTCGGCGGCGTCATTACCGATCAGGAAGGGGATGGACGCACGGGCATATCCAGCAGCCGCGCCTTCACTCAGCGCATGCGCCAGCAGCGCCTGCACAAGTCCCATGCCCCGGTGCGAGGGCCGGGTCGCGACGTGTTCGACGAACCAGTGGTCATCGGCGCACGGCTCCCAGCATTCCGTGATGTAGGCGCCGCGCTGCCAGATCGCCGCCTGCTCGCCGGCATCCACGCCATTGGCCTGCATCGCCTCCCGCAGCGCCGCACGCGTCGTTGCGCGCGCTGCGCTGCCCGGCAGCGCGCACAGCGCCGCCGCGATCTGTCCGTCGACCTCGGCAATCCAGAACCGCGAGACGTGCCACTGCGACTGCACGGGCCCGACGGCTATGCTCCGGATGAAAGCGAGGCACTCCGTCTCCGGCCGCCCCAGCGCAATGTCGAACCAGCCGCGCGGACGATGGCCACGCTGCGACATGAGGATCGTCCATGCGATGGCGTCCGCATCATCGTTGCAGGCGCGACGCAGGGTTGGCGTCAAGACCGCCCCCACACTTGCAAAGGACAACAGGTCTGGGTTTTAGGCAGCAACCGTCACGGCCAGCGCGCAACCTTCCACCAGCTCCGCCATGGCGGCGGCGCGGGCGCCAACGCCACCGGTGATCACCGGAGCGGCTCGGCCCTGAACGGCGGCGATGAAGGCTTCATCGGCGGCTTTCAGCGGGTCCGGCAGGATGGCCGACACGTCGGCGCGGATGTCGAACGCGGTGGTGTTCTTCACCTGGCGGGTGATGAAATCGATCTCGACCACGCCCGAGGCGTATTCGATGCGCATCCAGCGCTCGCGCTTCTCGGCGCAGCGGGAGGCGGTCAGCTTGGCGTGGCCATTGCCGGCGAACAGCAGTTCCGCCGTCGCATGGTCCAGCAGGCGGGTGTGAGCGCTGAAGCCCGAACCATCCGCGCCCTTCACGTCGCCGCCGAACAGTTCGGCCGTGAGGTCGAGGTCGTGGATCATCAGGTCGAACACGACCGACACGTCTTCGCAGCGGCCTTCCGGCGACGCCGGGCCATTGCGGACAGCTTCGATGCGCTTGGGGCGCTCGCCGGTCGAGAAGAGACCCATGGCTTCGAACACCAGGCGCTCCTGGTGGCCGACCGAAAGGACGAGGTCGCGGTCGAGAGCCAGCTTGGCCAGCGCGCGGGCTTCCACGCCCGTCAGCGCGAGGGGCTTCTCGACGAGCGCATGCTTGCCGGCTTCCAGCGCCTTGCGGGTCAGCATGGCGTGGCTGGAGGCGGGGGTGGCGATGACGAGCGCGTCGCAGGCGTCAGCCAGCGCTTCGAACGAGGCAAACACCTCGCCCTTGCCGATCTTGGCGATCTGCTTGCCGGCGGCTTCCGTGTTGAGGTCGAACATGCCGACGAATTCGGCGTAGTCGCTGGCTGCGAATTTCTGGGCGTGATAGCCGCCGAACACGCCTGCACCGATGACGCCAACCCGGACCTTGCCCTGGTGACTGCCGATCGCAGTGGCCGTTCTCGTCGACGGTTCGATACGCTTCAACACACACCCTCCAACACAGGGCCTTGCGGCTTACCGGCAGCAGATAGCCAATTTACGCACCCGCACAATCGGCGGGACCATCAAGGATGGTTACGCTACATTTCAATCTGTAGTGCGATGATTTCATGAGATTTATTGAGTCACGTCCGGGTGCGGCGTGATGGCCTGTTACAGTCGGTGATCGCAGCATTCTGTAACGGGGCGTGAGCCGGCCTTTTGCGCCCGCATTCTTAACTGGAATCACCTGCGACCGTCTGTCCATTCCCCTCTGGATTCGCCGCGCCCAACCGGCTACGAGCAACCGCATCGAAGGATTGAGCGGAAGGCGCACGGCGCCTTCGGCCCATGTTGAGCGAAGGAAGACTGCAAACATGCTCGTCAAAGCCTGCTAGCGTCCCCATATCCGACGCGGGCCGAGGTCCCCTAAGGGATTGAACCCCGCCCTTCCTGTTCCAGATAACGCCTAACCCTGCCGCGCTTATCGCGGTCGTATGTCAGAAGAAGAGCCCAGCCTATGGCCCGCCTGTTCGATAGCTACGTGATGGTTGATTGGAGCGCCGCCTCCAAACCCGCCACCGGCGCCGACTCCATCTGGATCGGCGCACTCACGCCGGACTCGCGCCTGAAGCTGGCCTTCAAGGCGTCGAACCCGCCCACGCGCGCCAAGGCCGTGGAAGAACTGTCGGACCTTCTCGCCCGCTGCCTGAAGCGCGGCGATCGCGTCCTGTTGGGCGGCGACTTCCCGATGGGCTTCCCGTCGGGCACGTCCAGCGCGCTGAAGCTCAAGGGCGACGCCCCCTGGCGCGCCATGCGCGATTTCCTGCTCAAGGAAATGAAGGACAAGCCCGACAACGCGAACAACCGCTTCTCGCTCGCCGCGCAGATGAACCGTCGCATCTCCGACGGCCCCTTCCCGTTCTGGGGCTGCTCGAAGAAGGACGAGCTGACGACGCTGTCGCTGAAGAAGTCGCGCGAGCACGGCCCGAAGGACATCGGCGAATTCCGCATCACCGAGAACAACGTTGCTGACACCCGCAAGGTGCGTCCGCAGCCGGTGTGGAAGATCGCGTATGCCGGCGCCGTCGGCGGCCAGACGCTCACCGGCGTGCCCGCGCTCGAGCGCCTGCGCGAAAAATTCCCCGCGATGAAAATCTGGCCGTTCGAACTGCCGCTCGCGAAGCTCGACGAGGAAGCGCTCGGCGATACGCGCATCGTCGTGGCGGAGGTCTATCCCGCGCTCGTCACGCCGCAACTCGGCGCAACCGAGATCCGCGACGAGGCGCAAGTGCGTACAATGGCGGAGTGGTTTGCGGAGCGTGACGCGAACGGAAAGTTGCCCGCACTGTTCGCTACGGAAGCCAAGCTCACCGACGCGCAAAAGGCGGCGGTGACGTTAGAGGAAGGTTGGATTCTGGGGACTTAGTCCCCGGAATCCCTCGCCCCCCAAGAGATTCAGGGTTGAAGAATCGTCCCGATCGGAGCCCGATCTGACGGCGAGCTGTCGGATGACAGCTGCAACCTCAGGAGGGGGCACGTGAACAAGTCCGACCTCATCAAGTCGATTGCGGATTCCAACGCGATCAAGCTGACCGAAGCGACGCGCGTTGTGGACTCCGTGTTCGATACCATCACCGCAAACCTCAAGCGCGGCGAGCAGGTGTCGATCTCCGGCTTCGGCGCCTTCGTGACCAAAACCCGCGCCGCCCGCGACGGCAGAAACCCCGCGACCGGCATGACGATCAAGATCCCCGCGCGAACCTCAGTGGCCTTCAAGCCCGCAGCCGCGATGAAGGATCTGAAGTAGAGCGTTGAGTCATTCTCGGGCTCGACCCGGGAATCTTTCTTGGACCACCACGCAGGCGATTGCGCGACAAAGAAAGGTTCTCGGGTCAAGCCCGAGAACGACACCGTAGTTGAACCAACTAGTGCGCAATCACCGGCGCAGATGCGCCTTCCTTTTCCGCGCGCACGCCCGCCGTACGGCTCTTCCACTCCAGCGACAGCACCTGCGCCGTCCCCGCCGCGACCGACGCCACGCTGATGCCGATGAACACGCCCCACACGCCCAGGCCCTTCGCGCCCGGCCAGTGCGCCGGCCAGAACATCACCGCCCCCAAAAGGTTGTTGGCCGGCGGCGCCGTCTCCGGCGTGAACGCCAGCCACACGCACAGCGGCAGCATGATGCCGACATAGCTGCCCACATGGATGATCGTCGGCAGCCACACCACGCCCTGCGCGCGCAGGCCCATCGCGCCCACCACCTGCAGCCCGTCGAACAGCGTCACGCCCGCCGCAAACGCCAGCATCAGCGCCAGCGTCGGCATCAGGCTCGTCGAATGCTGCTCGCCGCTCGCCTGCGCATCCGGCCCCGTCAGCAGCCAGTGCGCCACCACGTCCCGCAACAACACCAGCGCCGCCGCCAGCACGAGCCCCAGAAGGATCGACGCCGCAATGCCCAGCCGCGATGCATCGCGCACGCCCGCGCCTTCCTTGCGACCATAGCGTTCCGCCACGCGCACACTCGTTGCCGTGCCGAGGCCGACATAGATCATGAAGATCACGCCCATCATCTGCACCGCGAGGCCATAGATCGTGCCCGCATCGATGGAGACCAGCGTCGCGATGATGAAGGTCATGTTGAACGCGCCCCACTCGGCCGCGTTGGCGATGCCCGTCCCGATACCGACCTTGTTCTGCCGTACGAACTCACCCGCCGGCCCCTTGGGCGAGCGCTTGTAAGCCGGCGTCATGAAGGCGATCAGCAGAAGGAAGACGACCATCATGTACCAGCGCGAACCCGTCGTCGCCCACGCCACACCCACCGCGCCATACTGCGGCACGAGGATCAGGCCAATCACGGCGTTCAGCACCACGGCCGACATCGACACCGCCGTCACCAGGTTCGGCTTGCGCAACGCCTCCAGATACATCGAGCACGCCATGCCCAGCATGTGGCCCAGCGTGCCCAGCGCAAGGATCTGCGTCGTGTGCACGATCGGCTCGACCAGCTCCTCGTCGAAGCCGAACCCACGCACCAGCCACTCGGCGCCCGCCACCACCAGCAGCGTCACCAGCAAGCCATAAAGCGCGCCCACCCACAGCCCGCGCCGCACGATGCGCCCGGTCTCGTCGGCCTTGCCCTGCCCGCTCAGCTCCGCCGTCATCACCGACACGCCAAGCATCAGCCCCATGCCGAAGCCCATGGTCACACCGCTCGGCAGCCAACCGTTCAGCACCAGCGGCAACTGTCCCGGCGCGTACCACGCCAGGATGATGGCGTCCGTCAGGCCCATCAGCATGAACGACGCGCGCGACAGCGCGACCGGCGTCGCCAGCCGCGTCAGGTCGAGGATTTCACTTGGCCGCGCCCATTCGGGCAAGCGCGCCTTGGTATTGGTGGTCATGGGGATGCTCCATGGCGCATCTGCCGTGCGCCTCTGGTCGTCGTGTTATCTGATCGTATCGGGGACGCGTTAATCCTCCGGCGGCGTCCAGTCGTCAACCGGCCGGAAATTCGCGGCGCCCGGCGTCCGCTCGAAAACGCTGCCCGGCGGCTCGTCCAGCAGGGGGATGATGGTGGGGTCGTAATTGGCGATGGTGTTCACGTCATAGATGCCCAGATTGTCGGGATCATCCATGTAGTCCTGGCCCTCCAGGCCGCACATGAAGCGCCAGCCGCTATCCTGCTCGTTGTCCGGCTCTTCCCGGTACATGAAGCCCACGGGCTTGCCGCGCACGAGGATCATGTCCGTCGCCAGGCACGCGCCGCGCCCGGTGGCCAGCGGCTTCAGCTCCTCCGCCTTAAGCTTGAACTTCTTCGCCATCGCGCAGGATTACCGGACGCAGTTCGTCACTACGCCATCGCCGTCGATCATCTGCAGCGTCGGCCCTGCGAATGTCGCCGTGTTCGATAGCGGGACGTCCACCATTGTGCTGTCGAGCAGTTCCTGCGCGATATCCAGTCCCGGCTCGCCGCCAATTTCCGCAAACGTCGCCGTCATGACCGACAGGTTCTCGTCCAGCCGGTCTCCCGCAAAGCTCCACGTGCCCACACCTTCGGCCGCGATGGTGACCCCTGTACCCTCGGATTCGCCGAACACCATCACGGTGATTTCGCTGCCGCCGTTCGCGGTGTAGCTCTGCTTCGAGATGACTTGCATGCCGTCGTTCAACGCGACGCACACCCAGGTCCCGCCAACAAGTTTCTGCGATGGCGTCTGCGCGTGCGCGCTTCCAGCTACGGCGAACGACAATGCCGCCAGTGCGATCAGCTTCTTCATGTCAGCCCCTCCAGGTCGCCCCTATCGCTTGCAGGTCGTCACCGCGCCCAGTTCCTCGTCCGTCGAGGTCATGGTCGCGCCGTTGAAAACCACCGTGGAGGTCGAGCCCTGCCCGACCACCATCTCGTCCACCATCGGCTGCACCATGGCCGCGACCATCGCCGGCGCCATCGCCTCGCCGCCCATCATCGCCGATTTCACCTTCATGGACGTCACCGTCTCCTTGAGCTTGCCATCCGCCGCAAAGCCCCAGGTCGACACCACATCTGCCGTAATCTCGATCTTCGAACCCGGCGCCTGCACGCCCACCGTGGCGACGCCCGATGTCGTGCCGTCCTTCGCATAGTTAGTGGTGGCGTTCACCGACATGCCTTCCTGCTCCGCCGTGCAGGTCCATTTGCCAAGGATCATGTCCGCCGGCCCCTTCGGCGTCGAGGCGCAGGCCGCCAGCGCGATGGCCGCCGCCGTTCCGAGCAGAATCCGAACCATGGCGCGACTCCGTTGCTATCCTGACTTCCGCCGGGATACGCGCCGCCGCCCCCCAAGTCCACCTCGGGCGCCAGTCCGTTACGGACACTTCACCCCGGACACTTCACGCGAGGCACGAGCGTCGAACCGTTGACCACCATCAGCGTCCTGCCGCCGTCCGACAATTCCAGCCGGATCGACCCCGGCCCACCGCCCATCGTCGTCGTCAGCTCGCCGTCGACGCGCACCGCCATGTCGCCATCCGGCAGCGCGCCCGTCACCGCCAGCCGGCTGTCCGGAAACACCAGCTCATCCGCCGCGACTTCCACCCGCGAAGGTCCGCTCCCCGCCTCGCAATCCGCAAGGCTCGCTTCCCAGACGCCCAGATACTGCGCCGGCGTCTCCATCAACGTCGCCGCTGGCGGTGGTTCATCGCAAGCCGCCAGCAGGATCAGCGGCGCAAGCACACCCATCATGCGCATCGCCCAAACTCCTTCGGCAGGTCCGACAGATCCAGATCCAGCGGCGGCCCCATCGTCGTCATGTGCAACCAACCGCCATCCGTCGACAGCTTCATCAACACGCGCGTGCCGGAGAGCGTCGTCGCAACCACATCGATGATCTGGCCTCTGGACTGGTTCACCTCGATATCGCCAAGGTGATAGGCAATGTCGCTCAAAACGATCGTGCGCGCCTCGACGCTTATCATACTTCCCACCGCGCACGCCCGCGGCCCCTTCGACCAGTGCCAGAGCCCCCGATACGTCACCGGCATATCCGCCGTGAAATAGTTGGCCACCGGCCCCGTCGCTTGCGGGTAGGTCACCGACGCCGGAGGCGTCGCGTGCGGGACTTGCGCCTCAACCACTGGTCCCACTGCCTGATCGTTGACAGCCGCCGGATCGCTGACAACCGCCTGCGGCTCACCGCACGCCGCGAGAAGCCCAAGACACGCAAACGCCAGCGCAATCCGCCTCATCGGCCCTCCGCTCACCACGAGATATCTTCACCCAGCGACTTCGCCCACGCCTTCACCGCCGCGCACTTATCCATCGCGCGCCTGTATCCCTCGCGCGCCGTCGTGCGCTTCAGGTACGCCGCCTCGGCCTCCGTCAGCGGCACGCCGCCCGCACGCCGCGCAAACTCCAGCGCGTAGGAGATCGAGATATCCGCCGCCGTGAACCGGTCGCCCGCCATGTACGGTGATTTCGCCAGCTGCAGCGCCACCAGCTTCCGCCGGCTCTCGAACGTCGACATCGCCTTGCGCGTACCCCAGTTGTCCTTCTGGTCCTCCGGCGCAAGTATCTTGGCCACCACCACAAAGAACATCGACGCCGCCAGCCCCGCCTCGCCCAGATGCAGGAACTGCTGGTACTGCCCGAACGCCGGATCGCGCGGATCAGGCGCCAGCGGCGTCGGCCCATGGCGCGCCATCAGGTATTCCATGATCGCGACCGACTCGACCATCACGGTCTCGCCGTCCTGCAGCGCCGGAATGAACCCCGCCGGATTGATCGCCAGAAACTCCGGATCGTTCTCGACGCCCGCCAGCATGTCCACCTGTCGCAGGCGATAAGGCAGCCCCATCTCCTCAAGCGCCCACGCCACCCGGAACCCCCGGCCCTCGCCCCAAAGCGTGATCATGCGCGGCAATCCCTCGTAAGGTCCTGCGCATGTCTATCATCAGGAAATCACGGTTCGCTACGGTTCCAGCTTGGGCATCCGCCAGCTTCGCTGGTGCAGGACCACACGCCGTCAGACCGTAAGGGGAAGTCCTCCCTCGCCGAAGGCGGGGGAGGTGGCGCGCAGCGACGGAGGGGGCTGGCTGCGAAGCAGCCGGACTCTCCCTACCGCTTCCCCGCCAGCTTCTCAGCCAGCAGGAACGCCAGGTCCAGCGCCTGTTCGTTGTTCAGCCGCGGATCGCAATGCGTGTGATACCTGTCCTGCAGGTCCATCGCCGTGATCTCGCGACCGCCGCCCGTGCACTCGGTCACATCCTGCCCGGTCATCTCGAGGTGAATGCCGCCCGCATGCGCGCCTTCGCTCTCCACCACATCGATGAAGTCCTTCACCTCACCGAGGATGCGCTCGAACGGGCGCGTCTTGTAGCCGGTGTTGGTCTTCTCGACGTTGCCGTGCATCGGGTCCGACGACCACACCACTTTGGCGCCAGCCTTCTGCACCGCCTTCACCAGCTTCGGCAGCCCTTCCGCCACCTTGTCCGACCCGAACCGCGCGATCAGCGTCAGGCGACCCGGAATGTTGTCCGGGTTGAGGATGTCGATCAGGCGCAGCATGTCGTCCGGCGACAGGCTCGGCCCGCACTTCATGCCGATCGGGTTCTTCACGCCCCGGCAGAACTCGACGTGAGCGCCATCCGGCTGCCGCGTGCGGTCGCCGATCCAGATCATGTGCGCCGAGGTGTCGTAGAACTCGCCCGGGCGCGTCGAATCTTCCCGCGTCATCGCCTGCTCATAGCCGAGCAGCAGCGCTTCATGGCTGGTGTAGAAATCCGTCTGCGACAGCGCCGGCGTCGTCTCGGGGGTAATCCCGCACGACTCCATGAATTCCATCGCGTCCGTAATTCGCGCCGCCATTGCCTTGTAGCGGTCTGCCGTGGGGGACTGTTCCACAAACCCCAGCATCCACCGGTGAATGTTGTCGAGGCTGGCATAGCCGCCCTGCGCAAACGCGCGCAGCAGGTTCAGCGTCGCCGCCGATTGCAGGTAGGCCTGCAGCAGGCGTTGCGGATCGGGAATGCGCGCTTCCGGCGTGAACTCCATCCCGTTGATGTTGTCACCGCGATAGCTCGGCAGCGTCACGCCATCGATGGTCTCGGTCGGCGCCGAACGCGGCTTGGCGAACTGCCCCGCAATCCGCCCCACCTTCACGACCGACTTCTTGCCCGCAAATGTCAGCACCACCGCCATCTGCAGGATGAGCCGGAACGTGTCGCGGATGTTGTTCGGGTGGAACTCCTTGAAACTCTCCGCGCAGTCCCCGCCCTGCAGCAGGAAAGCACGACCCTCGGCCACTTCGCCCAGCTTGTGCGTCAGCGTCCGCGCCTCACCCGCAAACACCAGCGGCGGATAGGTCGACAGCTGCTTCTCGACAGCCGCCAGCTTGCCCATGTCCGGATAGTCCGCCGGAATGTGCAGCGCCGGTTTCTTCCGCCAGCTATCGGGCGCCCAGCCACCCGCCGCCGTCGATCCATCAGAAGGGCTCATGCCGCCTGCTCCAATCGTCCCCGGCTTTTCCAGCACATCGCCGAAGCCCGCATCAATCCGGTCGTTACGCATCGTTCAACGCCTACACTACAAATACCTTCAAACGCAGTTTGGTGTCACTCAACCAGAGCGTCTGAGTCCAAAGTCACGCAGTTTGATCTTTGCCATCCGGCCATCGGGATGATGCCAGACCAGACCCTCTATATTCTTGCCCGCGAGCCAGTCCTGCAGCCCCTCGAACGTGCGCGGCGCGTCCACGAACACGGCCGCCTCGCTGTGCTTGAGAAGGGTGTCCACACCGTCGCCATCGACCCCGCCTTGATGGTGGGGACCAACAGCCTCGTAGGTGCCGTCCGATTTGTAAGAGGTGTTGTTGAACGCCTCGACAAACCATTTGTCCTCCGCAGCATCCGTCACCGGAAGCCAGCCGACCGTCTTGCCGGTCTCTTCGTCGAATCCGGCCAGTTCAAACTCTGGCGGCGCGGCCTGCCCCTTCTTGATCTCGCGGCGCTTGAAGAGTTTTCCGTCACGGATCATGCAGCACTGGCCGTCGAGCTTGCGCGTTGCTGCGCCTTCGCCGGCAAAGACCCAGGCGCAGTCAGGATGTGGCTTGTTGACGACGCGCGACCTGTCGCCGTCCCAGTCACGTTCGAAAATTGTCGGGATCTTTTTCACGCTAGTCTTTCCGCAATCTGCACGGCGTTCAGCGCCGCGCCCTTCAGCAGCTGGTCGCCGGAGATGAACAACGCCAGAGAATGCCCGGTCGGGTCCGAAATGTCCTCGCGGATGCGGCCGACCAGCACATCGTTCTGGCCGCCCGATTCAATCGGCATCGGGAAGTGGTTCTTCTCGCGATCATCCACGATCTTCACGCCCGGCGCCTTGGCCAGCACCGCACGCGCCGCATCCACCGACACCTTGTCCGCGAACTCCGCGGTGATCGCCATCGAGTGCGCGCGCAGCACCGGCACGCGCACGCAGGTCACGCCCACGCGCAGTTCCGGCAGGCCCATGATCTTGCGCAGCTCGGCGACAACCTTCTGCTCTTCGCCATTGTAGCCATCGGCGCCGATCGTCGTGTTGTGGCTGAACAGGTTGAACGCGTAGGGGTGCGGCAGCACTTTCGGCGGATACGCCTCGCCTTTCAGGTAAGCGCGCGTGGATTCCTCCAGCTCGTCCATCGCGGGGCGGCCGGCGCCCGACGCCGACTGGTAGGTCGATGCGATGACGCGCTTCAGCTTGCCTTCCCTGTGCAGCGGCCACAGCGCCATCACCATGATCGCCGCGACGCAGTTCGGGTTGGCGTAGATCTTCTGTTGCAGCGTGATGAGGTCGCCGTTCACTTCCGGCACCACCAGCGGCACGCTCGCGTCCATCCGGAACGCCGAGGAGTTGTCGATCGCCACCGCGCCGGCCTTCACCGCAACGGGAACGTACTGTTTGGAAATGTCGCTCTCGGAGGCGAACAGCGCCACGTCGACGCCGGCAAAGGCGTCATCCGTCAGCACCTGCATCTCCACATCCTTGCCGCGGAACTTGAACCGCTTGCCGGCCGACCGCTCGGAGGCGAACGCCTTCAGCGTCCCCGTCGGATAGGACGACTCCTCGAGGCAGCGCAGCATCTCCGCGCCCACCGCTCCGGTCGCGCCAATGACAGCCACGGTCTTCGTGCCAATGCCAACGCCAGCGTCGCGCTCTGCGGTCTGGGATGTCTGCGTCACGGGTAGTCTCCTCTTGAGCCGGGAGACGGGGCGATCTCTGCCCCATCCGGTTTCCGGCGGGGCTGGTCGGCGGGCTTCTGGCTAGTTCG
>JAOATF010000225.1 GCA_030158285.1 Hyphomonadaceae bacterium | reverse complement strand
AGCGTGCCGGTCTTGTCGAGGATGCCGAGCGCCTTGGCCGGGTTGCGGGACAGCCATGTCCACGCTTCGGCCTTGGAGATGTCGATGCCGGCCTTGCGGCCATCGGCCAGCGCCTTGGCAGCTTCCTGGTTGAGGCGCTGGATGCCGTTGGCGTCGTCGGAATGGACGATAGCGCAGCCGCCCTTGGTCTTGTGCACGATCGGCAGGTTCTCGCGGATGCCATCATAGGCTTCCGCCTTGAAGCCCCACCAGTCGGCCCAGAGCGCGCCGCAGATGCCGTTCTCGGCCAGCAGGTCCGCAATCTTGTAGGCTTCGACGCCGTGGTGGAAGGCCGAGACCTTGTAGCCGAACTCCTTCGACAGATCGATGATCTGCGCCATCTCGTCAGCGCGGTAGCAGTGCTGCTGGACGAGGATCTCGCCATTGAGCACGCCCATCAGCGTATCGAGCTCGAGGTTGCGGTCGGGCGCGGTGGGCGGATCGCCGGCACCCTTGTCGTCCTTCTTTTCAGACGGCGATTTGACCTTCTTCTCCCACGCGTCGTAGTCGGAGTTGTACTTGTCCCATTTGCGCTTGTACTCGGTGGCGCGTTGCCAGGCTTCGCGGTAGCCGGCGACGTTGCCCATGCGGGAGAAGGGTGCGCCGCCCGGGAAGCGGCCGCCGCCATAGCCGTAGACGCGCTTCGGGTTCTCGCCGCAGGCCATTTTCAGCGTGTAGGGCGCGTCCGGGAACTTCATGCCCTGCGCCGTGCGGGCCGGGACCGCCTTGATGATTACGCCCCGTCCACCAAACAGGTTGGCTGAGCCGGGCAGGATCTGCATCGCCGTGATGCCGCCCGCCATGGCGCGGGTGAAGCCGGGGTCATGCGGCCAGATCGAATGCTCGACCCACACTTCGGCCGTCACGGGACCGGAGACTTCATTGCCGTCCTGATGCGCGCCGAGGCCCGGCGAGGGATAGGCGCCGAGATGGGAGTGGATGTCGATAATGCCGGGGGTGACCCATTTGCCGGCGGCGTCGATGGTCCTGATGCCGGCGGGCATGGTCATCGCGGCTTCCGAGCCGACGGCGGTGATCTTGCCGCCCTGGAGCAGCACCGAGCCGCTGACGATCTCGCCGCCCAGGCCGTCATAGACTGTGGCGTTGCGGATCAGCACGTCTTCCGGCGGGAGCGGGTTGTAGGTCGAGGGGTAGGGGTCTTTCGGATAGGCGATGCGCGGCTGCATCGGCTTCATCGGTTCCGACGCGGCGGTTTGCGGCGTTGTCTGTGCGGATGGCTCCGCCGTTGTCGCGCATGCGCCGAGCGCCAGCGCGATGGCGGGAATGAGCTTGAGTCGCCAGTTCATCGAGTGCCCCGTTTTGCCGCGGGAACTCTGCACGGGGCGAGTCGAGCGTCAAATCTCGACACGTGAGACGCGAGAACGCTGCGTCACTTGACGAAAACATGAGCAGGGCGCCGTGGCGGAGGCCTCTCGCGCACGGAAAGCCGCCGTGAGAGCTTTTTGGTGGAGCCGGAATACCGGCACACAGGAGGAAACGATGAAAACGCTGCTTCAGGCGCTTGCCTGCGGAACCGTACTTCTGTCCGGCGTGGCCCATGCTCAGGCGGGTGGGGCGATCCCGCGGACGCCAGAGGGCAAGCCGGACTTCCAGGGCGTGTGGACCAACTCGTCGCTGACGCGGCTGGAGCGGGTGCCGGAATTCAAGGATCTCGTGCTGAGCGATGCGCAAGCGCATGAGTGGGAAACGTCGGCTGCGAAGATCTCGGCGGCGGACAGCGCCCCGACAGACCAGAGCAAGGGCGCGCCCGCCAAGGGCGAGGATCCCGAGGGTTACAACTATTTCTGGATCGATCCAGGCACCAAGGTCGGCAAGGTGAAGGGCGAATACCGCTCGTCCTGGCTGACTGACCCGCCGAACGGGAAAGTGCCTTACACGCCGGCTGGCCGCAGCGCGATGATGAAGGAGGTGTCGACCTACAATTCGTTCGACAACCCCGAAGAGCGCATTCCGATTGAGCGCTGCCTGATCGGTTTTGCCTCGACCGGCGGGCCGCCGATGCTGAACGCGCTGTACAACAACCACCAGCAGATCATCCAGACGCCGGACGCGATCGCGATCAATATCGAGATGGTGCACGACACGCGCATCATCCGCATGGAGGGCGAACACAACCCGCCGGCGGTGCGTCAGTATCTCGGCACGACGGTCGGACGCTGGGAAGGCGATACGCTCGTTACGGAAACCGTGGGCTTCAAACCCAAGGAAGCCGTGCGGGTGGACTTCGGGTTCTTCGCCTACATCGCGCCGGATGCGAAAGTGACGGAGCGTTTCACGCTCGTGGGCGCGGACGAGATCTTCTACGAGTTCTCGGTGACGGACCCGGTTGCCTATACGCAACCCTGGAAGGGCGAGTTGACATTCCGCCGCTCACCGGACCGTATCTATGAATACGCGTGCCATGAGGGCAACCATTCGGTGGTCAACATCCTCACCGGCGCGCGCGAGATGGAACGCATGGGCCTGACCGCCGCAGTGACGCGGCCGCGGGCGCGGATCGACCGGGAGTAACCGGGGCAAGGGGGACGGCCTTCGGGCCCGCGGGACGCAGCGACCTATCACCTCTGACAGGTTGTGCGTCCCGGCGGGTCTACCGATATCGGCATTTGCCGTATTTGGGGGTGGCCGTAGGAGGAGCAGGCGATGAGCCAACCTGAATCCTATCTGGGCTGGAAGGTCGACTTCCGCAATCCGCAGGGCGAGCCATCCGGCCTCGATCCAGACTCGATGCACTGGCGGGTCTACAAGAACCCCGTCGCCATGGCGGTGGGCGGGGTCTGCGCCGTGCTGCTGGAGTTCGCGGATGCGCGTATCCGCTCCGGCGTCTGGGACCACTCGATCTACAAGCAGGACCCGATCGGGCGTTCGAAGCGCACCGGCACGGCGGCGATGGTCGGCGTCTACGGCCCCAAGCGCGCGGCAGAGCGCGTGATCCAGGGCGTCACCAACATGCATGCGCGTGTGAATGGCACGACGCCGAAGGGCGAGGCCTATCGCGCGCTCGATGTTGAACTGCTCGACTGGGTCAGCGCCACGGCGGCCTACGGCTTCCTCACGGCGTACGACACGTTCTGCGAAAAGGTCTCCGAGGCGGACAAGCAGCTTTACTACGCAGAGGCCGCGCCGGGCGCGAAGCTCTATGGCGTGCAGCGCTCGCCCATGTCGACGGCGGACTTCTTCGACATGATGAAGCCGCTGGTGGAGCGTTTCGAGTCTCACGAGATCAACGAGGAGTTCCTCGGCATCATCATGTCCGGCGCGGCTGCGCCGGATACGCCGAAGTATCTCAGCCGCGCGATGGCGCGTGCCTCCGTGTCGCTCTTGCCGCCGATCGTACGTCAGAAGCTGGGCCTCGGCCGCAAGTACGACTTCAGCATCGCCGACCGCATGGTCGTGAAGACGCTCGGTGCGTACCTCAATCGCAAGCCTATCCCGGGAACGCCGCCTTACGATGCCAGCCTTCGCCTCGGCCTGCCGGGCGATTTCCTGTTCAAGGGCAAACAGGAGCGCGCGCGCCTGATGGCGGAGTGGCGCAGCAAACGTCCGCCTGCGCAGCCTGCCGCCACGACAGTGGTGCAACCGGCGGAGTGATGTGCTGAACTTCGGCCTGTGTCGCTGCAGCGCCGGAGTGTTTCATGAAGTTCTACAACTCGATCGGGCCCAATCCGCGCGTCGTGAAGATGTTCATGGCGGAAAAGGGCATTGATATTCCGCGTGTCGAGGTGGACCTGCTCGCGGGCGAGAACAGGCAGTCGGCGCATGTGGGGCGTAACCCTGCTGGCCAGACGCCGACGCTGGAGCTGGATGATGGGCGCTTTCTCGCCGAGATCACGGTGATCTGCGAATACCTTGAGGAATGTCAGCCTGCGCCGGCGCTGATCGGCGCGAATGCCGAAGAGCGCGCGATGACGCGCATGTGGACACGGCGGGTGGATCTCCACATTGCGGAGCCGATGCTGAACGGATTCCGCGCTGCGGAAGGGTTCAACCTGTTCAAGGATCGGGTTCGGTTGATGCCGCAGGCTGCGGCAGACCTGAAGACGTTGGCGCAGGAGCGGATCACCTGGCTCGACGGCTTGATTGCCGGACGTGATTTCATTGCTGGCGCCAAGTTCACACTCGCCGACATCCTGCTCTACTGCATGCTGGATTTCGGGCAGACGGTTGGTCAGGCAATCAATCGCGACAACAAGAACATCGCCGCCTGGTTTGACCGTGTGAACACGCGTCCGAGCGCAGCGGCGAGCAAGGCGTGATCGACGTGGACGCTAGGGCAGGGCTTCCCAGCACGTAAAGGAGGTCTAGGTTGTCTGCACAGCTCCGCAAGTGAGCATCAGACAGGGGGAAGGCAATGCGCGTGTCGCGACTTCGTGCTCTCGCTTGGTTTGGCATCGCTGCGCTGGCAGCCTGCGTGAACAGTCCCGAGTATGTGCCGCCGGCGACTCCCGAGGCCTTGCTGGACAGCATGCGGCCGGTGACGTCCGCCGCGCTGCGCGGTCCTGCGCCGGGAGACTGGTTGCAATGGGGGCGCACGTATGACGGGCAGAATTTCAGCCCGCTCACGCGTATCAATCGGGACAATGTGAAGAGTCTCGCGCCGGCATGGCGCGCGCCGTTGAAAGACGGGCTCAGCATGCCGACGCCGCTGGTGCATGACGGCGTGATGTTCCTGCACACGGCGCCGGACACCGTGCTGGCGCTCAATGCCGCCACCGGCGAGAAGCTCTGGGAGCATGTGCATACGCCGAAGGACACGGCGTCCACGATGAAGATGGGGCTCGGCCTCTCAGGTGGGCGCGTGCTGGTGCCGACGTCTGACCTGCATGTGCTGGCGCTGGATGCGCGAACGGGCGCGACGGTGTGGGATCATGCCATCGACGTGGTGGCGCCGGCGGTGAAGGGGCCGACGCTGGGGCTACGCAGCGCGCCATTCGTTGTGGGCAATAAAGTGATCCAGGGCGTGACCACCAGCTTCGTGCCCGGCGGCGGGTTTATCGTGGCGCTCGACCTCGAGACCGGGAAGGAGCTGTGGCGCTTCAATACCATCGCAAGACCGGGAGAGCCCCATGGGGAGTCGTGGAATGGCCTGCCGCTGGACAAGCGCGCAGGCGGATCCGTCTGGCATCAGGGGACGTATGATCCCGAGCTGAACCTGATCTATTACGGCGTCGCGCCCACCTACGACACGGGGCCGATGCGGCATCCGTCCGGCATCGCAGGCACAACGCAGGATGCGCTCTACACCAACAGCACCATCGCGCTGAACCCGGACACCGGAAAGCTGGTCTGGCATTACCAGCACATGGCGAACGACCAGTGGGATCTCGACTGGGTGTTCGAGCGCCAGATCGCGACGGTGAAATTCCAGGGCCGCGACCGCAAGGTCGTGATGAACATGGGCAAGATGGCCGTGCTCGATGCGCTGGATGCGGCGACCGGGAAATACCTGTTCTCGATCGATGCGGGCACGCAGAACATCATCACGGCGATTGACCCGGTGACGGGCGCGAAGACGCTCGATCCGGGGCGGTTGCCCGAGACGGACCGGCCGACGGTCTACTGCCCCGGTCCATCCGGTGCGCGGTCGTGGCCGCCCACTTCGATCAGCAAGAACACGGGCCTGCTGTACGTGCCGCTGACGGAGTGGTGCATGCAGATGACGGGCAAGGTCGGCACGTTGTTGAGCGCGCCGGGCGCGGGCTTCGCGTCGGCGGATCACCCGGATGCGGTGGCGGATGGCAAGATGGGCCGGCTGCAGGCGATGGATCTCAGCGGGCACAAGCTGGCCTGGCGGCATGATCTCGATGCGCCGGTTTCCACATCGGCATTGTCGACGGCGGGCGGCATCGTGTTCGCAGGCGATCTCGATCCGGCGCTGAAGGCGTTCGACGATCGCGATGGCGAGCTGTTGTGGAGCGCGGCGCTCGACAAGGCGCCGAGTTCCAGCGTGATCACCTACACGGTCGGCAAGACGCAGTATGTGGCGGTGGTGACTGGCATGCTCAACAACCATGTCAGCGACATGCTGCGTCGGTACAAGGCTTTCCGGGTCAATCGCGGTGGTTACACCGAGAAGAAAGCCGAGCCCGCCGTGCAGGTGTTTGCGCTGCCGGCGGAGTGAACGGTTAGGACCAATCGACATTCAGGGTTCAATTCGGTGAGCTGATGTGATTCATGAGTT
>JAOATF010000224.1 GCA_030158285.1 Hyphomonadaceae bacterium | reverse complement strand
TTGCGCGTCAGCCAGTCGGGTCGCAACGTCCCGCCAACATCGACAGATGGTGGAGAGACCGCGTGCAGCTGATCAGCCAGACGGCCGTCGAAGGCACGCCGGGACCGGCGTATGGCGAGGCCTACAAGCGCCTCGACAATCTCAATTTCAACGATGCCCGCGTGTTCCGTAACGGCCAGCCGTTCGACGCCTTCGCCCGCCTGCGTGAAGCCGCCCCCGTCTGCTGGCATCCCGAACCCGGCGACCTGCCCGGCTTCTGGACCGTGACCCGCCACGCCGACGTCATGCGCGTCAACGGCGACCCGGCCGTGTTCTCGTCCCAGCGCGGCGGCATCCTGATGAACACCCCGCGCCCGGAACAGGGCCACGTCCTGCTCGGCCGCGCCTCTCAGGACACGATGATCAACCTCGACGCGCCGCATCACATGCAGCTGCGCCGCGAACACATGCCGTTTTTCACGGTGAGCTACCTCAAGACGCTGACCGCCAGGGTGCAAGCCGAAGTCACCCGCCTGGTCGACGGCATGGCGGCCAAGGGCGAATGCGACCTCGTGGAAGAATTCTCCTCGCGCCTGCCCCTGTTCACCCTCTGCGAAATCCTCGGCGTCCCCGAGCCCGACCGCGCCAAATTCCTGCAATGGATGCACTATCTCGAGATGGCGCAGAACCTCGCCAACGATCAGGCCGAGATGGCGACCACGCCCAGCATCGAGCTCATGCAGTTCGTCGCCGACTTCAATTCGAACATCGAGGAGATGTTCGCCTACGGCCAGCACATGCTGCACAAGCGCCGCAACGATCCGCAGCCGGACCTGCTGTCCGCCATCGCCCGCGCGCAGGTGGATGGCCAATTGCTCAGCGACGAATATCTCGACGGCTCATGGCTGCTGATCGTGTTCGCTGGCAACGACACCACCCGCAACACGCTGTCCGGCGCGATGAAGCTGCTGACCGAGTTCCCCGACCAGAAAGCGAAGCTGATCGCCCAGCCCGAATTGCTCACCAACGCGGCGGACGAGTTCATCCGCATGGTCAGCCCGGTGATCTACATGCGCCGCACGGCGCTGGAAGACGCCATGATTGCCGACCAGAAGGTCGCCGCCGGCGAGAAAGTCGTCATGTATTACGGCGCCGCCAACCGCGATCCAGCCGTGTTCGCCAACCCGGACACGCTCGATGTTGCCCGCGCCAACGCCAAGCAACACATCGCGTTCGGCTATGGCCCCCATGTCTGCCTCGGCAAGCGCGTGGCGCAGATCCAGCTGGAAGAAGCCTATCGCCAGTTGCTGACGCGCTTCCCCGACATCACATGGAATGGCGAGATCGACATCGCCCCCAATAATTTCGTGCATGCGATCCGCAGCCTGGGGGTACGCTTCTCGAACCGGCACTAGCAGACGACAGATAGTATCCGGACCACCGGATCGTCAGGGAGATACGTCGTGGGTGAAATCGTCAGCGGCGACCGCCGCCTGAGTACGAACGACCTGAACCTGCGCGCTGCCCGCGCAGCCACGGGGCTCGACAGCATCGGCGTCAAGCCGGGCGACATCATCGCGCTCTGTTTGCGCAACGACTTTCCCTTCTTCGAAGCGACCACCGCCGCCGGCATCCTAGGCGTCTACCCCACCCCGATGAACTGGCACGCCACCACCGAGGAAGCCCGCTACCTGTTCGAGAACTCCGGCGCCAAGGCCGTCGTCATCCACTCCGACCTGTACGAGCCGATCAAGACCGCCATCCCCGCCGGCGTGAAAGTGTTCGTGGTTCCAACGCCACCCGAAATTGCCGCCGCCTATGGCGTCCCGCAGAACGCCGCTATCCCGCCCGGAACAACCGACTGGTCCAGCTGGCTCGAAGGCTTCGCGCCTTGGTCCGCCGAACCGCGCCAGAGCCCCGGCACCATCATCTACACCTCCGGCACCACCGGAAACCCGAAAGGCGTCCGCCGCGCCCCGCCGACGCCCGAACAGTTCGAAGCCTCCATGCGCGGGCTGCTCACCATCTTCGGCCTGATGACGCATCCGCCCGACCAGATCGTCAGCGTGATGACCGGCCCGATGTATCACTCGGCGCCCAACGCCTACGGCTCGGTCAGCGCCCGGATGGGCGTCACGCTCCACCTGCAGGCCCGCTTCGATCCCGAAGACCTGCTGCGCATGATCGAACGACACAAGATCACGCACATCCACATGGTTCCGATCATGTTCAATCGGCTGCTGAAACTGCCGGACGATGTACGGAAGAAATACGACCTGTCCTCCCTCCGCTTCGTCGTCCACGCCGCCGCGCCATGCCCAGCGCCGGTCAAGCGCGCGATGATCGAATGGTGGGGGCCCGTCATCAACGAATACTACGGCTCCACCGAAACCGGCGGCGTCGTGTTCTGCACGTCGGAACAATGGCTCTCCCACCCCGGCACGGTCGGCAAGGCGCAACCGAGCGCCGATGTTCGCGTCGTCGATGCCGATGGCAAATCGCTGGCAGCCGGCGAAGTCGGTGAAGTCGTCGCCATGTTCACCAACATCGCGGACTTCACGTACCACAAGGACGACGCCAAGCGCGTCGCCTCCACCAAGGTCGGTCTCGTCGCCACAGGCGATCTCGGCTACTTCGATGCCGATGGCTACCTCTACCTGTGCGACCGTTCGAAGGACATGATCATCTCCGGCGGCGTCAACATCTACCCCGCCGAGATCGAAGCCTCGCTCCACCGCATGCCCGGCGTCGCCGACTGCGCCGTGTTCGGCATCCCCGACGACGAATACGGCGAGGCCGTCCACGCCTGCGTCCAGCAACAGCCCGGCGCCAGCCTCACCGAAGACGCAGTGAAAGCCTATCTCCGCGATCACGTCTCCGGCTTCAAGGTTCCAAAATCCGTCGACTTCCGTACCGAACTCCCCCGCGAGGACTCGGGGAAAATCTTCAAGCGCAAGCTGCGCGAGCCCTTCTGGGCCGGCCGCACCACGCGCATCTAGTCTCAGATATTCAAGGAAGGGCCGCCCCGTGAATTTCGACTTCTCAGACGATCAGAAGATGCTCCGCGACCAGGCGCGAAAATTCCTGAACGAGAAATCCAGCACGAAGACCGTGCGCACCGTCCTCAACGACGATGCAAAGTCATTCGATGCCGATCTGTGGAAAGCGGTCGCCGCACAAGGCTGGCTCGGCGTCACCATTCCCGAAGAACACGGCGGCCTCGGCCTCGGCCGCCTCGAACTCTGTGTCCTCGCCGAAGAGATCGGCCGCGCCATCGCCCCGATCCCCTTCTCGTCCACACTCTATTTCTTCACCGAAGCCCTGCTCTCCGCCGGCTCCGCCGAGCAACAGGCGAAGGTCCTGCCCGGCGTTGTCGATGGCTCCGTCATCGGCGCCTTCGCCGTCTCCGAAGGCCCCGGCGCGCCCTCGCCCACCTCCATCGAAGCGCAGTTCGACGGCTCGAAACTCACCGGCGTGAAGATCCCGGTGACGGATGGCGACATCGCCACGCACGCCGTCGTCCTCGCCCGCGAAGGCGCCGGCCTCTCGCTCGTGCTGGTTGATCTCAATCAGGCAGCCGTGAAGCGCGAAACGCTTCAGACGCTCGACCCCACACGCGGCCACGCCCGCCTCACTTTTACGAAGGCCACCGCCGAACGCATCGGCAAGGCTGGCGAAGGCTGGGATCTCGCCGAAGGCGTGCTCGATCGCGCCGCCGTGCTGATCGCCTTCGAACAGATCGGCGGCTCGCAGGCCTGCCTCGACATGTCGGTCGAATATGCGAAAGGTCGCTACGCCTTCTCGCGCCAGATCGGCTCGTTCCAGGCGATCAAGCACAAGCTGGCGGACATGTATGTCGGCATCGAGCTGGCCCGCTCCAACGCGTATTACGGCGCGTGGGCGCTCTCCACCGAGTCATCGCAACTGCCCATCGCCGCAGCTGCCGCCCGCATCGCCGCAAGCGACGCCTACTATTTCGCCGCGAAGGAAAACATCCAGGCGCATGGCGGCATGGGCTACACATGGGAGGTGGACTGCCACCTCTTCTACCGCCGCTCCAAGCTGCTCGCCGTTCAAGCTGGCGGCCCGGGCGTGTGGAAGGAAAAGCTCGTGCGTCGCCTTGAACTCAAGAACGCGGCCTAGGAAGCAGGGACCGGGAGAACGATCATGGATTTCAACGACAGCTCCGAAGAAGCCGCCTTCCGCGCCGAAGCCCGCGCCTGGCTCGAAAAGACCCTCGGCCCGCCCGCCTCGCGCGCGACGATGAAAACCGAAGGCGACGTCATCAAGGCGTCAAAAGCCTATCAGGCCAAGAAAGCCGCTGCCGGCTATGTCGGCCTGACATGGCGCAAGGATGTCGGCGGACGCGAACTGCCGCCGATCTTCCAGGTGATCTTCAGCCAGGAAGAGCAGAAATTCCAGGCGCCGGTCTCGCCCTTCGGCATCGGCCTCGGCATGTGCATCCCCACCGTCATCGCCTTCCACTCGGCGGACAAGATCAAGCGCTATGTCGGCCCCGCCCTGCGCGGCGAGGAAATCTGGTGCCAGCTCTTCTCCGAACCCAGCGCGGGCTCCGACGTCGCCGGCCTCAAGACCAAAGCCGTCCGCGATGGCGACGACTGGATCGTCAACGGCCAGAAAGTGTGGACCTCCGGCGCGCACTATTGCGATTACGGAATCCTGCTCGTCCGCACCAATCCGGAGAAGGAAAAGCACAAGGGCCTCACCATGTTCGTCGTGAACATGAAGGCGCCCGGCGTTGAAGTGCGTCCGATCCACCAGATGTCCGGCGGCTCGAACTTCAACGAGGTCTACTTCACCGACGTCCGCATCTCCGACAGCGAGCGCCTCGGCGAAGTCGGCAATGGCTGGAACGTCGCCCTCGTCACGCTGATGAACGAACGCCTCGCCGTCGGCGGCTCCGCCGGCCCCGAATACGGCGAGATCCTTGAACTCGCCCGCAACACGCCCTCGCCCTCCGGCAAGGGCTCGCTGCTGCAGGACCAGGCCTTCCGCGAAAAGCTGGCAGGATGGTATGTCAGCGCCGAAGGCTACACCCTCGGCAAATACAGAACGATGACGGCCCTCTCCAAAGGCCAGACGCCCGGCCCGGAGAACTCCATCGGCAAGCTGCTCAACGCCAACCGCATGCAGGATCTGGCCAACGCCGCCATCGAAGGCGAGGACCATTTCGGCATCATCTCCGATCCGGCCGTCGCCCCCCTTCAGGGCGCGTTCCACAACGCCTATATGTGGGCGCCCGGCCTCCGCATCGCAGGCGGCACGGACGAGATCCTCCGCAACATCATCGCGGAACGCGTTCTCGGCCTACCGCAGGATGTCCGTGTGGATAAAGGCGTGGCCTACAAAGACCTTCCCACCGGAAGGTAACGCAGCGCCCTCCGACACTTGCCAAGCGTGGCGGCGTCTTATCTACTCCTCTCAGCGTCACCGCTGGGGTAAGCGGACCGTTGCGTTTCCGGGGGATTTGTTTGCGGGCATTCGCCTTGATCGTCGCAGCCTTGCTCGCGCCGGTCGCCCGTGCGGATGAGCTCGATGACGCGCACAAGAAGCTGCGCGGCCGCGGCGACCTGCAGTGGGAATTCACCCTCCCGCAGGAGCGGCCAAGACCGCCCTCCAACAACTGGTTCTTCGATTTCCTCGACGCGCTCGGCCCCGTCTTCAACCTGATCTTCTGGGGCGGCCTTGCCGCCATCGTCCTCACGCTCGCCTTCTTCATCGGGCGCGAAGTCATCCGCGCCCGCTATGGCCGGGACGAAAAGAAACAGACCCGCGCGGACGTGCAGGAAACCAGCTACCAGCCCGCGCCGGAAAAAGCCCGCGCGCTACTGGACGACGCAGACAAGCTCGCGGCGCAAGGCCTCTACGACGATGCCGTGCGCACGCTGTTGCACCGCTCCATCGACGACATCGAGCAACGCTCGCCTCGCGCCATCCGCCCGGCCCAGACCAGCCGCGAGATTGCCCGCCTGTCCATCCTGCCCGCGCCGGTGCGCGCCGCGTTCGATCCGCTCGTCCGCGCGGTGGAGCGTTCATGGTTCGGCGGCCTGCCCCTCGATAGCGACGGCTATCAGGCCTGCCGCAAATCCTACGCCGACTTCGCCCTGCCGGAGGCCTGGCGATGAGCGCGGAGTCAAACGCCGGGCGGGGCGCATTTTCGATCATCGTGGTGCTGGTCGCGGTTGTGGTCGGCGTTGTGGCGTTTGCGGCCTTCATGGTGCTGATCGCGTTCGCGGACGATCTGCGCCGCCCGGATGACAGCGGCGAGCATGCGCTATCGAAATCGGCGGTGGGGTTCGCAGGCCTCGCGCAGCTGCTGCAGGATACCGACCATCAGGTGCGCATCAGCCGCGGGCCCCTCCACGAACTGGCCGGCTCGCCCGAGTTCGCGATCCTCACGCCGCCGGTCACGCGCCCGCTTTCCTACGAAGACTTCGAGGGCGTCTGGGGCTGGAACCTCATCGTCCTGCCCAAGTGGAACACCAGCCCCGACTTCTCGCGTCCCGAATGGGTGCATTCCAACGGCTTGCTCTACCTCAATGTTGTCGAACGCATCCTTGGCGACGTGTCGGAGGACATCAAGGTTTCACGCGGCGACGGAAACAGCCCCTTTGCCCTCGTCGACGACGCAACCGGCGAGACGATGCCGATCGGCCCGATCCGCAACCTGCAGACGATTTCAGGTGACGGCATATTCCCGATCATCACCGATCCCGCCGGCAATATCGTGCTGGGCAGCTTCGGCGACCCCGAAGACGACGACGATATCATGGGCTACGTCCTCTCCGATCCCGACCTCCTCAACACGCAGGGTCTCGCCTCTCTAGCCACCGCCCGCGCCGGCGTCGGCATGATCGACTCTCTCATGGAGGAATCGACCCCCATCGTGTTCGATATGACGCTGCACGGCGTGGAGCGGACGCGGAACATCCTGCAGCTCCTCCTGATGCCGCCCTTCGTGGCGGGCGTGCTGTGCCTCGTCTTCGCTGCGCTGCTGATCGGCATCACGGCCTTCGCCGGCAACCTGCGCACCCGGTCAGACCGCGACATTCCGCTCGGCCACAGCACGCTGGTCGATAGCTCAGCACGACTGATCTCCATCGCCGGGCGCTCCAGCAGCATCGGCGCGCGCTACGTCGCCATGATCCGGCGGCAGTCCGCCCGCATTGTCGGCGCGCCAGCGAACGCCAGCGAGGCGCAGCAGACCGCCATTCTCGACAGCATCGGCCGCGCGCGCACCAACAGCGGCGAGCCGACCTTCTCGCAACTGTCATCAGACGTGGCGAAAGCCACCAATCCGACCGCAATGATGCGGGCGATCAGCAGACTCTACACATGGAAGCAGGAGTTGGGGCGTGAACGTAAGCGACGTTAAGGGCCTCGCGGATCGCATCCGCCAGGAAGTTGCCAAGGCCGTGGTGGGACAGGACGACACTGTCTCCCTGCTGCTGTGCGCGCTGTTCTCGCGCGGTCACGTCCTGCTCGAAGGCGTGCCCGGCGTCGCCAAGACGCTGCTGGCGCGCTCATTCGCGCGAGCCGTCGGCCTCGGCGCCGGCCGCATCCAGTTCACGCCCGACCTGATGCCCGGCGACATCATCGGCGCAAACCTGTTCGACTTCCGCACCAACACGTTCAACCTCGTCAAAGGCCCGCTGTTCAACGACCTGATCCTCGCTGACGAGATCAACCGCACGCCGCCCAAAACTCAGGCCGCCCTGCTCGAAGCCATGCAGGAACGCTCGATCACCATCGACGGCGTACGCCATGCCCTGAACCCGTGGTTCATGGTTGTCGCCACCCAGAACCCGATCGAGCATCAGGGCACCTACGCGCTGCCCGAAGCCCAGCTCGACCGCTTTCTGTTCAAGCACACGCTGGACTATCCCAGCGAGGCCGAGGAACTGAAGATCGTCGCCACCTACGGCGCACGGCCGGGGTCAGCTTCCGTGGAATCCATGGGCGTCACGGCGGCCGCCAGCGATGCAACGCTGAACGAAGCCTCCAACTTCATCGCCACCGTGCGGCTGACCGATGAAGTTCTGGAATACATCGTCCGGCTCGTGCGCGGCACCCGCACCAACCCCGACCTCACCACCGGGGCCAGCCCGCGCGCCGCCGCCATGCTCGCGGCTGCGGCTCGGTCCCGCGCCTGCCTCGACGGCCGCGACTTCGTGATCCCTGATGACGTGAAGCAGCTCGCGCTTCCCGCGCTGCGCCATCGCTGCGTGCTCTCGCCCGCCGCCGAGATCGACGGCCGCACGGTGGAGCAAGCACTGGGCGCCGTCATCGAACGCACAGAGGCGCCGCGTTGATCTATCCGACTCCCCTCGCCATCGCCCTTGCGGCGGCGGGCGCGCCGCTCGCGCTGCTGCTCGGCGCCGTTGCGCCGGCTGCCTGGCCGCTCGGCCTGTTCTGGATCGTGGCGCTCGCTGCCCTGATCCTGATGGACGCGGTGATGGGCGGGAACCGCCGCGCGCTGGAGCTCGACCTGCAGGCGCCAAGCGTCGCCTATGTCGGCAAATCCCTGCCGGCGCAGATCGACCTGCAATTCCTCAGGGGCCCCACGCCCACCCATGTGGATGTGCGGCTCGAAACCAACGCCCTGCTCAAACCCACCTTCCGCTTCTGGCGCTCACGCAAGGCAGCGAACCGCATCAGCATCGCCACCGAAGCCAGCCTGCCGCGCCGGGGCGAAGGCCTGATCAGCCGTATCTGGGTCGAATGGCGCGGGCCGCTGAAGCTCGTCACCAAGCGCCGCATCATGAAGGTCGACCGCCGCATCGACATCGTGCCGGACATCGGTTCGGTAAAGCGCGAGGCGCTGCGCATCTTTGCCAGCGACTCCACCATCGGCTCACGCGAATATTTCGAGCGCGGCGGTGGATCGGAGTTCGAGTCCCTTCGCGAATTCCTGCCCGGCATGGACCGGCGCACGATCGACTGGAAGCAGTCTGCTCGCCATACCAAGCTGCTCGCCAAGGAATTCCGCACCGAGCAGGACCAGACCATCATCTTCGCCATCGATACCGGCCGCCTGATGAGCGAGCCGATCGGCCCCATGCCGAAGATCGACCACGCCATCAGCGCCGCCATGCTGCTGACCTATGTCAGCCTGAAGATGGGCGACCGCGTCGGCCTGTTCGGCTTCGACGCCAAGCCGCGCATCACCTCCGCGCCGATCGCCGGCGTCAGCGCGTTTGGCCGGATCCAGCGCGTCGCGGCAAAGCTCGATTATTCGACCGAAGAAACCAACTTCACCCTCGGCCTGTCGCAACTGGCCGCCGAGAACCAGCGCCGCTCCCTGATCGTGATCTTCACGGACTTCGTCGATCCCACCAGCGCCGAGCTGATGATCGAGAATGTCAGCCGGCTGGTACGCAAACACCTCGTCCTGTTCGTCACCATGCGCGACCAGGAGCTGGAAGATGTCACCACGGCCGAACCCACGCACGTGCTGGACGCCACCCGCTCCGTCATCGCCCACACCCTGCTACTGGAACGCGAAGTGGTACTCTCACGACTACAGCGACTGGGCGTCGTACTGATAGACGCACCAGTATCACAACTAGGACCACACCTCCTAAACCGCTACCTCGAACTCAAGCGCCAGAGCCGCCTCTGATGTCAGGACAGGAACTCACCCTTCGCAGCGGACGGTTCAGGGCGGAGCGCCAGGGCGACTGGCGCAAGCTGGAAACCCTGCTCGATCGCGCCGAGAGGCACGGTTCCCGCTCGCTCAACGATGCCGAGCTGCTGGCGCTTCCGGGGCTCTACCGATCGGCGCTGTCATCCCTGTCCGTCGCCCGCGCCATCTCGCTAGACCGCGCGCTGGTCACTTATCTTGAAGGGCTGGCCTCGCGTGGCTATTTCTTCGTCTACGGCTCCCGCGGCCGCACCTTCGCCCGCATCGCCGGCTTCTTCAGCGCCAGCTGGCCACAGTCTGTCCAGCGCATGTGGCCGGACGTCCTCGCTTCGGCCATTGTCATGCTGCTCGCGGCCGTCGCGGCCTACCTGCTGGTGATGGCGGACCCGGATTGGTTCTACTCGTTCGTGCCGCGCGAACTGGCCGGTGGCCGCACGCCCGCCACATCAACCGAGGACCTGCGCGCGACGCTGTTCAGCGAAGGATTCACTGACGAGCTGTCGACCTTTGCGACCTACCTCTTCGTCCACAATGCGGGCGTCTCGATGCTCGCCTTCGCCGTCGGGTTCGCCTTCGGCCTGCCGAGCCTGCTGCTGATGGCTTATAACGGCTTCACGCTTGGCGCTTTCGTGGCCCTGTTCGCTATGCGCGGCCTTGGCGTTGAGATGGCTGGGTGGCTCTCCATCCACGGCGTGACAGAGCTTCTGGCCATCGCCATTGCGGGCGGCGCGGGGCTGCATATCGGGCGCTCCATGGTGTTCTCCGGCGACCGCACCCGGCTTGAAGCCGCCTCGGTCTTTGGCCGACAAGCCGCTCAGGCAATGGTCGGCGTCATCATCATGCTGTTGATCGCCGGCGTGCTGGAGGGCGTCGGGCGGCAGTCGATCAATGTGACCGAGATCCGCTTTGCGATCGCCGGGGGCACGGCCCTGCTGTGGGGCGCCTACCTCTTCCTGCCGCGACGGAGCCGCGTTGATGGCTAGGGCGGCAAAGACCAAGACGACGATGGACGACAACGAGCGGTTCAGCCGTTCGATGGTGACGCCGGAAGGCGTCGATGTCGGCGTACGCCTCGCCACAGCCGGCGAGCGGGCAGGCGCGTTCGTGATCGACGCGCTGATCATCCTTGGCCTGCTGATCGGCCTCACCATTGCGGCAGGCTATGCGGCGGGGCGGGAGTCGGGCTCGTCCAACCTCGTCTACATTGTCTGGATGGTCGGCTTCTTCGTCCTTCGGAACTTCTACTTCTTCCTGTTCGAGCTCGGCCCCCGCGCCGCCACCCCGGGCAAGCGGGTGCTCAAGATCCGCGTGGCCAGCCGGGGCGGCGGCGTGCTGCGAGCGGACGCCATCTTCGCGCGCAACGCCATGCGCGAGCTCGAAGTCTTCCTGCCGTTGAGCTTCATGGTCTCGGGCGGCCAGTCGGTCGATGCCATGATCATGCTGCTGGGAATGGTCTGGACCGGCGTCTTCATGTTCTTCCCCTTGTTCAACCGCGACCGCCTGCGCGCTGGCGACATCATCGCGGGCACATGGGTGATCCAGACGCCGCGCCGAACATTGCTCGCCGATCTCGCAACCGGGGCCAGCGATCGACCCCTATCCACCGGCGTGTTCACGCCCGAACAGCTGAACGCCTACGGCATCAAGGAACTGCAGGTGCTGGAAGACGTGCTGCGCGCCAACAGGCGTGAGGCCATCGCGCTGGTGGCCAACCGCATCCGGATCAAGATCGGCTGGATACGCGCGCCGCAAGAAGAGGATCACTGGTTCCTCAACGCGTACTATGTCGAGTTACGTCGCCACCTCGAGTCCGGCCTGCTGATGGGACGCCGTCGCGCCGACAAGCACGATCGCGGCGGCTCCGGCGGCCGATAGCCTACTCGAAGACCTTTGCCAGCTCGGTGGACGTCGCGCCGTCCTTGATCTCGCGCAACTCGCTGTACAGCGCCGCGCTGCCCGCCGCGCCGATCATGCTATTGATCGCGCTACTAAGTCCGGTAACGCCGAAATAGAGCCAGATCGCCGCTGTATCGAACATGCTCATCGACGTGAACGCGAAGGAGAACAGCGCCCCAATGCACAACTGGAAGACGTAACTCGCGATCATCCAGATCACCAACAGCCAAAAAATACGCCAGCGGCTTCCGCGCGTCAGATCGCCGGATCGCTTGAAAGACTCGAAGATACCGGTTCGCTCAACCACCAGCGCCGGCGCCGCGACGGACCAGCGGACGGCCGCCATGAATCCCGGTATGATCAGGAGCAGGAAGAAGAAGCCCATACCCAGTGCGGACAGCAGCCCGAGCGCCACCAGCGGGAGACTGCGGCTGAAGCCGGTTCCGAGACAGCTCGCCAGGCTCGCCTTGCTCCCGCTCAGATATACCACCGAGCCGTGCGTCAGCGCACCGATCAGCACATAGGCCGGCAGCATCATCAGCAACCCGGCCCCGATCTGCAGCAGATAGACCGTCCCGAGATATGAACCCGGATCTGGCGACGCCAGCAGGATCGGCAGCAGAACAACCTGCGTCAGGTATCCAACCAGAATGGCTGGAATGGCTGCGAACAACAGCGACAGCAGGAGGAATACCGGAAAGTTCGCTGCCACACTCGCGAACGTCTGCGAGATCACATACCCGATCTCGATCTGCGTCTTGCCATAAGGCTGAGCCATCATTCCCCCCACAGGATCATGGCCTGCAGGTTAGCGATGACTCGCGCCTTGGCAACCCAAAGCTAGAGCAGCTTGAGATACTCGATCAGCGCGCGTTTCTGATCGGCGCTAAGCCCGGCGAACGGCGCGGTGTGGCCGCCATTGCCGTATCCCAGCTGCGTCGTGTCGATCATCACTGGAGACGACCACGGCGTGTACGCGGCGGGGTATACAAGATCCCCGCTGGCATTCGTCGCGCCGGCGATGCCGACGTCGTTGAAGTCCAGCGCGTGCCCACCCACCATGAACCGCTTCGGACGCTCGGCGGGGTTCATCATCTGCCACAGCGTCGGCACCGTGCCGTTGTGCAGGTAGGGCGCCGACAGCCAGAGGCCAGACAGAGGCGGGGCTGAATACTGCGCCGTATTGCGCAGGATCAGCTTGTCGCCGAACGCACCCGCCGCGATCGCCTTCACTGATCCTTGGTCAATGGCTTCATGACGCACAGGATCGGTATCGAACGCGCCGATCCAGTTCGGGAATTCCTGCAGGGCCGGTCGCTCCAGGCTGGCGTCGTAGACGCCGTGACATCCCGAACAGGTCGACGCGAAGATCGTTCGCCCCTGTTCCGCCTTGGCGCTGTCGACCTGGCCGGGGAAGCGCGGCGGCGCGTAGTCCTTGAGAAAGCCGAACACGGCATTCGCATCCGCAATCGCCGACGTCGCCTGATGCGGTTTCTGGCCCATCGAGGGCACGGTGAAGAACGCGGCAATATCGGCCAGCTTGCGGTAATGCGCATCCGTCACATCGGCCTTGCGCATCGTCCGCTGCGGCGTCTCTCCCGCGGCCACGTAGGCCCCGTCATACAGCAATGCCGAGCGATACCCGCGCAGCCCGAGGTCGGGCGTGGACGTGAACCCGCGCGCCACCGTGTAGGGATCCGCCGGCAATGTACCCAGCTGCATCCGCAGCGCCGCCACGCCATTTGTCGTGCCTGGCGCGCCATTGACGAACGGTAGCGGCTTACCGCCCAGCGCTGCGATCTCCTTCATCCGATCCCGCACGCGGGGCATCACATAGCTCTTGATGGTCGACAGCTCCTCCGGGCTGGTATCCGGAAACAGCGTCTGCATCGCCGCGTAGAGCCGCGCCTCATCATTCCCAATGCTGCGGAAAGCGTCGTAAAGCCCCAGCACATAGGCCTCGAGATTGATCGACGTATTGGGCGCACCGATCCAGGCGACCTTCGTCGTGGGCAGTCCCGCCGCATCATAGGTCGGCCCCGAATGGCACGCTGCGCAGGTGAGATTGCCAGCCGTCAGCCGGATGTTCGGAATGTCCCGCTTCACCGTGCCGATCGCCATGCCGAGCGGCGCGCCCAGCGGCACCGGCGTCTCGGAGATACCCGCCGGCCAGTTGCCGACCGTCTCGGGATAGAGGAAGCCATACCGCTGCATCGCCTCGCGCGTGCGCGCCAGCGACAGCTCGCCGCCGTGCAGCTCCACTTCACGCAACGCGATGGCCGCCGCCGCCAGCCGCCACGGCGTGGCGTATGACTCCAGCGTATCCGTATTGAGCGCGCCGAAGTCGCTGTAGCGGAATACCACCGCGCCATGCTGCTGCGGCGTCAACGATTGGCCATCATAGCGCGACAGCACCTCAGCCTCACCATCTGCATACCCGCGGAAGAAATCTCCCATGGATGAGCAGCCCGCCACGACAAGGAAGAGAGCGGCAGCGCCGCCAGCGATCAGTCCCGTGCGCATGATGATGCCCCCACGACCTTTCATGTTCAGCGACCCGTCCCAAATGCCGTAAGACTGACACACAGGATTTGCCGGTTGTCGAACCTCGCCCGGATGGGGCAAAGTCCACCGTCGCCTCAGGGCGTCGAAGGCGGCTACAAATCCGGCTAGATTGTGGCGGCGCCGATTCTGTGGCGCCGGGGCGAAAGGGGACGCACGCATGTTGTGGCTTTCGCTGCTCCGGCAGACCGAACTCGACATTGCGATGAATTCCTCGTCGACAATCCGGACGCGCATCGTCGACAGACCCGGCCGCTGGATGACCGACGCAGAGCTGGAGAGACTTGTCGAGGACGTCCGCGCCATCGCGCGCGAAGCCCTGCCGGGCGGCGACCTCGACTACGGCGTTCTCGCTGGCGATCGCAAGAAGCTCTCCGAATCTGTGCTGACGATTCTCTACGATCGCCGCAGCACCAAACCGATCGCCTTCAACGCGCTCGCCTGGCTGCCCGTGTCGCTGCGCGGTCGCCCGCTCGATGTGCTGCACCTCGGCTTGGTGATGATCGACCCGAACCAGCGCAGCAAGGGCCTGTCGTGGATTCTCTACGGCCTCACCTGCTTCGCGCTCTTCCTGCGCCAGGGCATGCGCCCGCTCTGGATTTCCAGCGTCACGCAGGTGCCGTCCGTCTACGGCATCGTCACCGAGAGCTTCGACGATGTGTATCCCGGGCGCGATGGCAAGACGCCGACATTCGATCACGTCCTGCTGGCGCGCCAGATCATGCGCCACCATCGCAAGGCGTTCGGCGTCGGCCCCGAAGCCGGGTTCGACGAGCCGCGCTTCGTCATCACGAATGCCTACACGGGCGGTTCCGACGATCTCAAGAAGTCATTCGCTGACGCTCCCAAGCATCGCGACGACGCCTTCAATGCACGCATGGAGCGCGAGCTGGACTACGCCCGTGGCGACGACTTCCTGCAGGTCGGGCAAGTCAACATGAACGCCGCCAAGGCCTACATCTGGGATATCGTACCGAAGGCCAGCCTGCCCGGCCTGTTCATCGGCGGCGGCCTGCTGAGCCTGCAAGGGCTAGTGCTGCCCATGCTGCATTGGTTCAACACCAAGAAGCCCTGGGGCTCGCTACGCCCGGCCGGACGCTCCGAATGACCTTCACCTACGAAGAATTCTCCACCCGCAATATCGGCTTCGTCACAGCCGAGGAGCAGGCGAAACTCCGAGCCGCCCACGTCTTCATTCCCGGCGTCGGCGGCATGGGCGCGGCCTGCCTGTTGTCGCTGGCGCGCGCGGGCGTCGGCAATTTCACCATCGCCGATCTGGACGTGTTCGAAGTCTCGAACCTCAACCGGCAGGTCTTCGCCTTCACAGACACCGTCGGCAAGGACAAGGCCGCCAGCGCCGCAGAGGCCCTGAAGCGCATCAATCCGCAGGTCAACCTGCAGGTGCTCGGCAAGGAATGGCTCGACCGGGTGGATGAGCTGGCCGGCAGCCATGCCGTCCTTGTGAACGGCACTGATGATACGCAGGCCAGCGTCGCGCTTTACCGCGCCGCAAAGGCGAAGCGCGTCAGCGTCATCGACGCCTACGCCTCGCCGCTGCCGTCCGTCTATGTCGTCCGTCCCGATGATCCGCGCCCCGAGGAACGCCTCGGCTATCCGACACAGGGCAAGGACTGGCGCCAGATCACGGATGAAGACCGCGCCAACTCGTTCATGAAGGAGCTTGAGTGGGTGCTGGTCCACTCCAGCGCCCACAAGCATGTCGATCTCGGCATCGCGGCGGAGCTGGCGGCGGGCAAGCGGAAGCGGTTCTCGTTCGCGCCCATGGTCATCACCACCGGCAACATGATGGCGTATGAGGCAGTTCGCCTGATCCTCGGCAAGCCCGGCGGCGCGGATCATCGCGGGTACTTCTACAACCCGCACGATCTCAGGATCGAAAAGCCGCTGCCGTGGCCGGTCTCGGCCGTAAAACTGGCCCTCGTGCGCGCCTTCATCCGGAAGATGATGGCATGAACTCCGATGCCGTCAGCGTCGCGCTCAACGTGCTCGCGCTCATTGGCACGGGCGCCTACCTGCTCGGCCAGATGGCCTGGCGTGAACCGACGCCGCTCAGCATCCGCCTCGCCGCGCTGCTCTCGCTCCTGATGGCGCTGTTCAGCGTGCGCGCAGTGCAGTGGTGGGTACACTATCCCTGGCTGGTGAGGATCGAAGAGGCAACGGCCGCCTTCATCCCTCTGTTCGCTCTGTTCCTCGCCGAGGGCATGCTGCGCCGCCACGCGCCCGGCTGGCTCAAGATTGCGCTGGTGGTTGGCGCGCCAATTGTTGCCGGGATCGCGATCTTCCGCCCGCGCGAGATGCAGGCGGAGTTTGCCGTTGTGCTGGGCGGTTTCATGGTCGGCGGCCTGTTGATGATCGCCATCCTGCTGCTGGCCCGCAAGCGCCGCAGCGTTTCGCCGGGCGAAAACGATGCGATCAGCACCTTCTTCACCGGCCTCCTGCTGGCGCTACCCGTTGGCGCAACGGACTTTCTCGCCGCGGCCGGCGTCACCTCCATCCGCGCCAGCGGACTGGCGCTGCTGGTCTTCGTCACTTTTGCCTCCCGCGTCACGTCGCATGGTGGCGGCGGCCGGTCGGCGCTGCTCGAAGTGATCTGGATCATGGCCGCGACTGCCTTGGGCTATGCCGTACTCGGCTTCGTCACCGGCTGGCCCCAAGGCCCGGCCATCGTGCAGACCGTCTCTCTCCTGTTCGGCTTGCTGCTGACCTTTCGCATCATCCAGTACGCCCGCGACCAGCGCCGCCGCAGCGACCGCCAGCAGCTCTGGCAAGCCTTCGCGCAGGCGCCGACGGAAAGCCTTGAGGCCTTCCTCAACATGATCATGTCGGTTCCCGCCTTCCAGCGGTCCAAGGTGCTGGAGGGCCGCACGCTCAGCGAATACGACCATGATCGCCTGCGCGCCGCCTTCGCCGCGGACCCAGTCATCAGCACGCAGGACACACGCCGCAAGTCCGAGCCGGAATTCCAGCAGCTCGACGTGATCTTCGACCAGCACGAATCTACCCACGCCGTGCTCGTCCGGGCGCAGCCGCTTGCGCTGTTGCTGGTCAACATGCCCCGTGTCGGCGCGGGCGTGGATGTCGACGTGCAGCTGGGCGTCCTCGCCAAGCTCGCCAGCCGCGTTGGAGCCGCCAATGCTTGAGCTGCGCGAGGGCGACAAACGAGCCTTCTTCGATGCGCCGGTCAACGCCTACGGACGCGACAGCCTCTATGTCACGCCGATGTGGCCCGACATTGATCGCTATTTCGACGCGACGAAGAATCCGCTTTTCATCGCGAGCAATCCGTTTCGCATCTTTACGGCGCATCGCGACGGGCGCCCGATCGGGCGCATCAGCTCCCACCTGCATCGGGAGTCCAACCAGCGGCATAACCTCTCGCGCGGCTATTTCGGCTTCTTCGATGTGGCCGACGACACCGAGGCCGCCAACCTCCTGCTGGCAGCCGCCGCGAACTTCGCACGCGAGCACGGCTGCACGGAGCTGGCGGGGAACTTCAACCTCACCGCCATGCAGCAGATCGGCATCACAACGAGCGGCTTCGAGAACCAGCCTTATACCGACATGATGTATTCCCCGCCGCATGTTGCCCGGCTGCTGGGCGAGGCCGGCTTTGATCCCTTCTTCCCCGCGCGGACGTGGGAAATCGATCTGAAGACCTGCCAGCCCGAGCGGCTGCTGACAGATAACGGCCGCGCCGCGCTGACGGCAAAAGACATAAACTGGGTTCCAGTCGATCGCCGCCACTTTGCGGAACGACTGGAGGATGCCCGCGCGGCGCTGAATGACGGGTTCGACAAGAACCCCATGTTCGTGCCGCTGTCGAAGCAAGACTATGAATTCCACGCGAAGGAGATGATGTGGGTGCTAGACCCTCGCATCTCCACCTGCACGCACATCGACGGAAAGGTTGCCGGGGTAGTGCTGTGCATTCCCGACCTCAACCCGTTCATGAAGCGCGTGCGGGGCCAGTATGGACTCACCGCGCCGTTCGAATTCCTGCGCCACCGCTTCACCCGCAAGCGCGCGGTGATCATCTACTATTCCGTCGCTGCCCAGCATCAGGGGCGCGGCCTCAATAGCGCCATGCTCTACCGCACCATCGAGAGCCTGCGGAAAGCGGGTTACGGATCTCTCGGCATCACCTGGATCGCAGACGTGAATGGCGCCAGCGTGCGGCAGATGGAAAAGATCGGCGCTCGTCAGCTGCATCGCCAGCACCTCTTTCGCAAGGCGCTCTGATGCTCACCCCGCAGGACCAGCTCGCGCTCATATCCGCCGCCAACCGCGCGCCGTCAGTTCACAACATCCAGCCGACGCGTTTCCGCTTTGACGACGACCGCACCATAACGCTGCTTGAAGACCCGGCGCGCCGCCTTCACATCGGCGACCCGGCCGGCAAGGACAATCAGAAGTCCATCGGCGCGGCGCTGGAAGGCCTGATGCTCGCACTGTCCGAGCGCGGCCTCGGCGCGGAGCTCAGCAAGCCCGATGACGGTGTTGTTCGCCTGCGGCTGGTCACCGGCGCTACCGCTGACCCGCTCGCGGCTTGCGTTGAAACACGCGCCTCGTGGCGGGGCATGTTCGATCGGACCGCGCGCGACGAAACGCAAACGCTGGCGCGACTCGCCGAAGCCTGCCCGGACCTGCACATCATCACGGCGCCGGATGCCATCGCCGACCTCGCCCGCTTCTACGACAAGGTGAGCCTCGAAGTCGTGCAGGACCGCGCCTATCGCGGCGAGCTTCTCTCCTGGATGCGGCTATCACGCGGCAACGCCAACTATTGGCGCGACGGCCTCAACGCCGAACACATGGCGCTGTCGCCCTTCGAGGCCTTTGCCGCGGGCATCGTTCTCGGTGGCGGCTTTCCGCTACTCAACGGCATCGGCGTTGCCGGCCCGCTGATGGCGGAATCCGCCAAGGTTCGCAGCGCCGCCTGCGTCGCACTGTTCCACCGCCCCGCCGATGAGCCGGAACTCGACACCGGGCGTCGCTTCCATCGCGTCTGGCTGGAGATCGAGCGCCTGGGGCTATGCCTGTGCCCCATGTCGGTTCTCGGTGACGTTCCCCACGCTGCAACACGGTTGATGAGCGAAGCCTCCTTGCCCGCGACGCGGAAACTGGTCACCGCGTTCCGCATCGGCCGCCGACCCGCAAACGCTCGCAAGAGCCCGCGCGCGCGCCTGCCCGCCAGCGAGCTTCTCGTCGCGCCCTAGGCCGACACCTTCACGTGCTGGCGACACTTCATCAGTGGCTGGATGCGCTTGCCGAAATTCTCCACGCCCGCGACGAAATCATCGAACGTCAGCAGCACGCCGGATGTCCCCGGCACAGCCGCCACCTCGTCCAGCATCCGCGCCACGCTCTCATAGCTGCCCACCAGCGTCCCCATGTTGAGGTTCACCGCGCTCTCCGCCGCCGCGAGCTGCGTGGTATTGGTGTTAGCTCCACCCTGAACGTTGGGCGCCGCCTGGTTGGCGAGCCATTTGGTAGCGTCCTTGTCTTCGCCATCGCGATAGAGCTGCCATTTCGCCATGGCTTTCTCGTCGGTTTCGTCGGCGATCACCATCATCAGCAGGTAAGAGCCGACATCCCGCCCTGTCTTCGCGACGGCCGCCTCCAGTCGTTTGTTGACCGGCGCGAATGCCGTCGGCGTATTCACGCCCTTGCCGAGCGCGAACGCGTAATCCGCATACTTCGCCGTGAACGCCAGCCCTTCATCAGACGAGCCCGCACAGATCAGCTTCACGCCCGCCGCATTCGGCCGGACGAGGCAATCTTCCATCTGGTAGTACTTGCCCTTGAAGTCGGACCGCCCTGTGTCGAGCAGCTCACGCAAGACGGTCGCGTACTCGGCCAGCACGTTATAGCGATCCTTGTAGTGGCTATCGCCCGGCCACAGGCCCATCTGGTCATACTCGGCCTTCTGCCAGCCGGTGATCAGGTTGATGCCGAAGCGGCCCGGCGCGATCGAGTCGATGGTGGCGGCCATCCGCGCGACCATGGCGGGCGGGAAGATCAGCGTCGGCGCGGTGGCGAATATCTTGATCCGCTCCGTCACGGCAGCGAGGCCCGCCATCAGCGTGAAGCTTTCGAGGTTGTACTCCCAGAACTCCGATTTTCCACCGAAGCCGCGTAACTTGATCATCGAGAGCGCAAAGTCGAAGCCATACTTGTCGGCCGATTGCGTCACCGTCTTGTTCAGCTCGAACGATGGTTTGTACTGCGGCGACGTGGTGGACAGCAGCCAGCCATTATTGCCGATCGGAATGAAGACGCCGACTTCCATCTTGTTCGTCATACCGTCAGCCTTTCGGGTCTGTGAGCCAGTCCATCACTGCGCTGTTGAAAACCATCGGATCCGTCACGCTCATCGCGTGGCCGCCCCAGGCGCAGACATCGAGTGTGGCGTTGGGCAGGCGCTCCGCCAAGCGCTGGGAACACGTATAGGGCACCAGCATGTCATCATGCGACGCACTGATCAGCACCGGCGCCGTAATCTTCGGCAGTTTAGCGTCGATATCGAACGCCAGCAGCGCCTCGATCCGCGCGAGCATCACGTCGGTTGCGGGGAAGCCCTTCACCATATGCTCCTCCTCCGCTTCGATCTGCGCCGTGTTTTCGGAAATCCACGACGCCGGATAGAGGAACAGAGGTTGCGCCCGCACATACGCCCGCTTTCCTGATTTCTTCAGCAGCGCGATGCGCGCCTCGAAACAGCGAGCGATATGCGGGTCTGACCGCGACCAACCGTTCACCACCACCAGCTTGCCGACGCGCTTCGGCGACTTCAGCGCCAGAGCGAGGCCGGCAAGGCCGCCGGCGGCGTGGCCCATGACATGCGCGGTCTTCACCTTCGCCGCGTCCATCACGAGCCGCATGTCCGCCGCCATCGCATCGACCGCGTGCGGCGCCGTCAGCGTGCGAACACTGCGCCCTGTTCCGCGATGATCGTAGAGCAGGACGTTGAAGCGCGCCGTGAGCGCGGCCATCTGCGGCGCCCAGAAGTTGGCGGATCCGCCCAGCCCGGCAGACAGCAGGATCGTCTCGGCGCCCTTCGGGCCGGGAACAAGATCATACCAGAGGCCGTCGGCGGTGGTGGCCACGACTACTTCCCGATATGCGCGATCGACCCGATTTCCACCAGCGCATCCGGCCGTACGAGGCCGCAGACGATGCACCAGCGGGCGGGTTTGTCGCCGGGGAAGTATTCGGCGTAGACCGTGTTCATCGCGGCGTAGTCGTCCCATGACTTCAGCATGATGTTGTTCATGGTGACATCATCCATCGTGCCACCAGCGGTTTCGATCACGCTCTTGATCACCTCGAGGATATGCCGTGTCTGGGCTGCGGCGTCGCCCGGGAACAGGATCTTGTTGTCCTTGTCGAAGGCCAGTGTGCCGGAGACGTAGACGATGCCATCGGCAACTGTGCCCGGCGAGAACGGCGCGATCGGCTTGTGCGTGCCGGGCGGCAGGACGATTTTCTTGGGCATGGACGGCTCCTCCGGCGATCAGCTAGGACGGGTTATGGCTTACATGATCCGTATCACCCGCAACGCGCAAGGCGACGAGGACGGCCCCATCATCACGCTCGCCGAATGGATCGATACGGTGAACAGTATTGCGCACGTGCGGCTGGCCGACGGAGATTATTCCGTGACGCTTCCGGAGACGGGGCAGACCTTCACCCTCCGCAATAACGGCGGCGATGCCGAGCTCTTTTTTCCGCAGGCGAACACATGGCGGCGTGTGTTTCGCTGGGACGAGGAAGATGTCTCCTTCGTCGGCACGGACGAATTCGCCAACGATGCCGCCTGCCAGCTCAGGTCGATTGCGCGGCAACTGGCGGAGGCCTTGCAGGCGAGCATCATCGGCGATGATGGCGAGCCCTATGCCTGACGCACGCGCCATGTCCTATCCCTCGCGCCGGGCTTCGGCCTGACCGAAAGCTCCCTTGAAGTCGGCAACGGTGCTGACCCAGCCAAAGAACGTCTCGATGTTATAGATCGCGGCCTTCTGTACGAATTCAGGTCCGGCCTGATGGGTGGCGTCTTCGAGAACCACGCCGAAGTATTCGAGGAAGAAGCCGTCGCGCAGAGTCGATTCCACACAGACATTGGTGGCGATGCCGGTGAATACAAGATGGCGGATGCCGCGTGAGCGGAGCACTGAGTCCAACTGCGAGTTGAAGAAGCCGGAATAGCGCGTCTTGTGCAGGCGGATGTCGCCCGGCTGCGGCTGCAGCTCGTCGACCAGTTCATAGTCCCAGCCGCCGCGCGCCAGAAGCTTACCCATCAGTGCAGGGTTCTTGCGCATCGTCTTCAGCGCGTTGGACTTGTGATAGTTGGGCGAGCCCGGCCCGCCTGCTTCGACATAGTCGCAGTCCCAGCCGTTCTGGAAGAAGATCACCGTCATGCCGGCAGCGCGGGCCACATCGAGCACGGCCTTGGTGTTCTGGATGACTTTCTCCGCGCCGGAGATATCGAACCCCGCAAGATCGAGATAGCCGCCCTTCGAGGCGTAGGCGTTCTGCATGTCGATGACGATCACGGCCGTCTGCGATGCGGGCACCGCGATGGGTTCCGGCCGGCAGGGAAGCATGATGGTGTCGTCGGACATCGGTCGCCGCCTTGTGCTTCGGGCAGCATGGCATAGCTTTACCCGGCGCCAACCCGCTTTCGCCCAACCACAGGCCAGATATGACCGAACGCACCGAAACAGCCCTGCCCGCGGCCACGCTGGACCAGCTTTTCCGCACGGCGCGCACCTACAACGCGTTCGAAACGGATGCACTCGCGCAGGCGCTGGCCCACGACATCTACGAGCTGATGAAGTGGGGGCCGACCGCCAGCAACTGCAATCCCGGCCGCTTCGTCTTCCTCACCACGCCCGAGGCCCGCGCCCGCCTCGCCCCGCACATGTCGGGCGGTAACCGCGCCAAGACGCTGGCTGCGCCGATCAATGTGATCATGGCGTACGATCTGAACTTCGCAGAGAAGATCCCCTTCCTGTTCCCGCACAAGCCGGAGTCGAAAGACTGGTTCGCCAAGCCTGAGGTGGCGATGGAGACGGCGTTCCGCAATGGCTCGCTGCAGGCGGCCTACCTGATGATCGCCGCCCGCGCGCTTGGCCTCGATTGCGGGCCGATGTCAGGCTTCAAGGAATCCGGCGTCAACGAGGAGTTCTTCAAGGGCACCGGCTGGCGCACCAACTTCATCTGCAATATCGGGCACGGCACGCAGGAAAACCTGTTCCCGCGCCTGCCCCGGCTGCCGTTCGATGAAGCCTGCCAGATCCTGTAGGCGGCATGCCTGCCGCCCTGCGGGCGGGACGATGGTGGAGGGGACTGGATTCGAACCAGTGTACGTCTGAGACGGGCAGATTTACAGTCTGCTGGATTTAACCACTCTCCCACCCCTCCAGGGGTCGCCCTCGCGGGTCACGTGCCAGCTTGACGCCGGCGCGTGCGAGTCCGAAACGGGAGGCGTCCCGCAACGGAGGCCGTCTTATAGTGACGAAGGATCGACCGCGCAACCGGCCTGGAAACGCAGGAAAACCGGGCAATTTTCGAGGTGCGGGCGGACCGAAGGGTCAGAACCGCGGCCGCGACGGCGAACGGAGTCGCGGCCAGGGCGAGTCCGCCGCTGAGCGCAACGCGTCCGGCGGCGAGAAGCCGTGGACCCGCGATCGCGGCCCGGGAAAGCCGCATCAGGGTGGCCGGCCCGGCCATTCCCCCCGCCCGGACCGCCGGGAGCCGTCGTTCGAGGAGCATGGCGAGACCTGGATCTGGGGCTTCCATGCCGCCTCTGCCGCGCTGGCCAACCCGAAGCGCCGGATCGGCAAGGCGTATATGAGCCGCAATGCGGCCGTGCGCGCCGGGCTGGACCTTGAGGCCCTGCCCCGTTTCGTGGAGCTGATGGAGCCTCGCGATATCGACCAGCGCCTGCCCGCCGGCGCCGTGCACCAGGGCATCGCCGTGCGCTGCAAGCCGCTGGACGGGCTCGACATCGGCGACGCGGCCATGCGGCCGGAAAAAGCCATCGCCATTCTCGACCAGGTGACCGATCCGCAGAATGTCGGCGCGATCTTCCGGTCGGCAGCGGCGTTCGGCGTAGGCGGCGTCGTGATGCAGACACGGAATGCGCCGGGGCTTGGCGGCGCACTGGCGAAGGCGGCCGTTGGCGCCATCGAGATGGTGGACGAGATCCGCGCGGTCAATATCTCGCGGGCGATTGATGAGCTTACCGACGCCGGCTGGAAGGTGATCGGTCTGGCGGGCGAAGCGGAGCTGACGCTGGACGAGGCCGTGAAGGGTCCGGAGCCTGTGGCCATCGTGCTGGGCGCCGAGGGGCCGGGCATCCGGCAGGGCGTCGCGAAAGCGTGCTCGGTTCTGGCGCGCATTCCGATGATGCCGGACATGGAAAGCCTCAATGTTTCGAATGCGGCCGCCATCGCCTTCTACGAGGTGATGCGGCGCAAGGGTGTTGTCCCGCCGCCAAAGGCTGCCCGCAGCCTTGATGCGGACGACGATGGATTTGACGGCGAAGCCGACTAGAGTTCGGCCAGCCACTCAGGGAGACCCGGATGAACCGGATCGTGATTGCTGTTGCGCTTGGCGTCCTGGCCGTTGGGGCCGGAGGCGTCTGGGCGCTTGGACAGTTCGGCGGATCATCCAATCCGGTGATCAGCACGCCGCGCGAACCGATCGTGCGCGAGCCGGAGATCACCGTGACGCCGGCGGCTGAACCTGCGCCCGCGCAACCGACGCCCGCCAAGCCGACACCGGCAAAGCCCAGCAAGCCTGCGGTCAACACGCCGAAGACCGAGCCCAAGGTTGAGCCGAAGTCCGATCCGGCGCCCGCAACGCCCGCGCCTGTCGTGACGCCCGCGCCGGAAACGCCGGCCCAGCCTCAGGCAAGCACCGCGCCGAAGAACCCGCTCGACGCGCTGAAGTCGCGGGTCGGCAAGGAGATCGACAAGGCGAAAGACCAGCTGAAGCCTTCGACCACCAATCCGGCCACGCCGAACTCGCTGGACAGCCCGCAGCCGGCGACGCCTTCAACCGCGCCTGCCGCTGAGCCGCAGGCTGCGCCCGCGACACCCGCAGCCGAACCGACAGCCACCGCCCAGAATGCGCCGGCGCCGGTCGCGCCTTCTGCAGGCGCGCGCGTTGCCAGCGAACCGTCGGCCCAGACCGCGCAGCCGGCTGCTGTGCCGGGCGTGACGCAGGCGCCGGCGCCGGTCGGCCTCGAGGCGCAGTTCAAGGCGCGCCGCGTGACCTACAACCGTCCGCCGGAGAAGCTGGCGCTGAACAAGCCGGTTGATGTCTCGCTGGTGGTCAATGCGACCGCCGACGAGACTGCAGGTAAGGAGGCGCTTGAGGGCTTCAAGGGCGAGATCGTTGAGCGGGAGGTTGAACTTTCCGACACGGTCTCGGCGCAGCTGACCGGCGCCGGTTTCGACATCACGTCGCAGACGGTAGAACGCCAGCGCCTCTCCGGGCGGACGGTCAACCGCTGGCAGTGGCGGGTGACGCCGACCGAGCCGGGCGAGCATACGCTGATGCTCGAGATCTTCGGCTACGCGACGGGCTCGCTCGATGCCGAGCCGCTGGATGCCTATCGCGATGTGATCGCGGTGGAGGTCGAACAGCTCGACCAGCTTGTGTCCTGGGCCAAGGGCGTGCAGCCGCTGTTTGCGGTTCTTGCGGCGCTGGCCGGTATTGGTTCGGCGATCTTCGCCTTCATGCGCTTCCGTGAGGAGAAGAAGCAGACGAAGGCGATGACGACGAAGAGCGAATAAGCGCTACTTCAGCAGCTCCATCGCGGCGGCCGTCATCGCCTTGACGCCGGCGGCCAGCGTCGGGTCGGGATCGGGGATGAACTCCGAGGAGTGGAGCGAGGGCAGCGGCTTGGCGCCGGGTTGCTGGGCTGCGTCGTACTTCGCCTGCGAGACAGCGCCGAGCCAGAGCAGCATGACGGGGATCTTGTCGGCGGTGCGGCCGAAGCGGGAGAAGTCTTCGCCGCCCATGCTCGGCGTGGCGACGTGGAGGACGTTGGCGGGGAACTGGGTCTTCAGCACGCCGGAGACGCGGGCGGCGAGATCGGGGTTGTTGTAGAGCGACGGCGTGAAATTCTCCTTCACGCGCATCCAGATGGATTTTTCGGGATCGAGCCCGGCGGCCAGCGCCTCGGCGCGAGCGATGCGTTCGATGCCCTTCAGGAGCTTGTCGCGCGTCGTGTCAGCGAAGGAGCGAACGGTGAGCTGCATCTCGACGTCGTCGGGGATGATGTTGTGCTTGAAGCCGCCATTGAACGCGCCGACCGTGACGACGGCCGAGTCCGACGGGTCGATCTCGCGCGAGACGAGCGTCTGCAGCGTGGTGACGATGCGGGCGGCGGTGACGATCGGGTCTTTCGTCTCCTGCGGATAAGCGCCGTGGCCGCCGACGCCGGTGACTTTCAGGTCGACCGAGTCGACGTTGGCCATCACATAGCCGGAGCCGATGCCGATATGGCCGGCGGGCAGCGCGGCGTTGTCATGCAGGGCGATGACGTGGTCGGGTTTGGGGAAGCGGGTGAAGAGGCCGTCTTCCAGCATGGCGAGCGCGCCGAGGCCGATCTCTTCGGCGGGCTGGGCGATCATCACCAGCGTGCCTTTCCATTTCGACTTGTTGGCGACGAGTTCGCGCGCCGTGCCGATCCATGTGGTCATGTGGATGTCGTGGCCGCAGGCGTGCATGACGCCGGATTCCTCGCCGGACCAGGCGGTGTCGCGGAATTTCGAGGCGTAGGCCACGCCGGTTTTCTCGACCAGCGGCAGGCCGTCCATGTCGGCGCGGATCATCAGCGTGGGGCCATCGCCGTTTTTCAGCACGGCGACGACGCCATAGCCGCCGACGCCCTCTTCCAGCTTGCCGTATTCCTTGAGGGCGCGGGCCTTGGTCCACGCATCACCGACATTGGTGGTGACGGTGAAGCCGAGGCGCTTCATCTCGGCGGCGAGGATAGCGGAGGAGTTCTTCTCCTGGAAGGACAGCTCCGGATTGGCGTGCAGGTATTCGTAGACCTGGCGGAGCGTCTTGCCATCGGCCTTGAAAGCGGGCTGGGCCTCGGCCGGCTGGGGCGCGGTGGAGCACGCAGCCAGCAATGTGGCGCCGAGGGCGAGGACGGTCCGCTTCATGTGGTCTGCTCCGCTGTTTATGTGGTGATAGCGGGGGGAGGCGCGCGGCGCAAATGGGGGCGGTCTCAGACGCGGGGGCGCTGAGGCAGTGGGGAATAGGCAGTCGGGAATGGGGCGGCGGGCCGCGGGCGCTGAACGCGAGACCCCCTCCGTCATGCGCGTGAAGAACGCGCATGCC
>JAOATF010000223.1 GCA_030158285.1 Hyphomonadaceae bacterium | reverse complement strand
GCATGCCCGCTTACCGTTCACGCACCACCACCTTTGGCCGCAACATGGCCGGCGCCCGCGCTCTCTGGCGCGCGACCGGCATGAAGGATGGCGACTTTTCGAAGCCGATCATCGCGGTCGTAAATTCGTTCACGCAGTTCGTGCCCGGCCACGTCCACCTCAAGGACATGGGCCAGCTGGTCGCGCGCGAGATCGAGGCGGCGGGCGGCGTTGCGAAAGAGTTCAACACGATCGCGGTCGATGACGGCATCGCAATGGGCCATGGCGGGATGCTGTACTCGCTGCCGTCGCGCGACCTGATCGCGGACTCGGTGGAGTACATGGTCAACGCGCACTGCGCGGATGCGATGGTGTGCATCTCCAATTGCGACAAGATCACGCCGGGGATGCTGAACGCGGCGATGCGGCTGAATATTCCGGCGGTGTTCGTTTCGGGCGGGCCGATGGAAGCGGGCAAGGTCGTCTGGAAGGACGAGAAGACCGGCGTTGCGAAAGAGATGAAGCTCGACCTGATCGACGCGATGATGCAGGCGGGCGATGATCGTATCTCGGATGAGCAGGTGGCGGCGGTTGAGGCAGAGGCTTGCCCCACGTGTGGATCATGCTCGGGCATGTTCACGGCGAACTCGATGAACTGTCTGACGGAAGCGCTGGGCCTGTCGCTGCCGGGCAATGGCACGGTGGTGGCGACGCACAAGGATCGCGAGCGGCTGTTCAAGCAGGCCGGGCGGCTGATCGTGGATATCGCGAAGCGGCATTACGAGAAGGACGACTATTCCGTCCTGCCGCGCAATGTGGCGACGAAGGAAGCTTTTGCGAACGCCATGGCGCTGGACGTTGCCATGGGCGGATCGACCAATACCGTCCTGCACATCCTCGCCGCAGCGCAGGAAGGCGGCATCGATTTCACGATGGACGATATCGACCGCATCTCGCGCCAGACGCCGTGCATCTGCAAGGTCGCGCCGGCGGTGTCGACGGTTCACATCGAGGATGTGCATCGCGCGGGCGGCATCATGGGCATTCTGGGCGAACTCGCGCGCGGCGGCCTGCTGAACACGGATGCGCCGACGGTGCATTCGCCGACGCTGGGCCATGCGATTTCGTACTGGGATATCCGCCAGTCGAACGACGAAGAGGTCGAGACCTTCTTCAAAGCGGCGCCGGGCGGTGTGCGCACGACGGTTGCCTTCTCGCAGGAAAAGCGCTGGCCGGAGCTGGATCGCGACCGCGTGAAGGGCGTCATCCGCGCGAAGGAGAATGCGTTCACGAAGGATGGCGGCCTTGCGGTGCTGTACGGCAACATCGCGGAGAAAGGCTGCATCGTGAAGACGGCCGGGGTGGATGAATCCATCTGGGAGTTCAACGGCCGCGCCCGCGTGTTCGAAAGCCAGGACGAGGCGGCGGCGGCCATCCTCAACGGCAAGATCGAGGCGGGCGACGTTGTGGTCATCCGCTATGAAGGGCCGAAGGGCGGGCCTGGCATGCAGGAGATGCTGTACCCGACCACCTACCTGAAATCGAAGGGCCTCGGGAAACAGTGCGCGTTGCTGACGGACGGTCGCTTTTCGGGTGGCACGTCGGGGCTGTCGATCGGTCATGCCTCGCCGGAAGCGGCGGCGGGCGGGTTGATCGCGCTGGTGCAGGAAGGCGATCCGATCGAGATCAACATCCCGAAGCGGTCGATCCAGCTGGCGGTGTCCGACGCTGTGATCGCCGAGCGCCGCAAGGCGGAAGAGGCGCGCGGCAAGGACGCCTACACGCCGCACGGTCGCAAGCGCGTGGTCTCGGCGGCGTTGCAGGCCTACGCGGCGCTGGTGACGTCGGCGGATACCGGCGCGGTGCGCGATCTGGGGCAGATCCGGAAATAAGCCCGGCTGCGGCGGGAATGACAGCCCCGTAAGGCGTGCTAAGACTGCGGCCGGGGCATCGACTCGGGGCGGACATGGCCGACAAGCGTGAGATCACATCGCTCAGCGAAGCGATGGCGGGGTTGCCGGAGGATTTCGGGTTCTTCGCGGACCGGTTCAACACGACGATCCGGCCGAAGCTCACGGCGCGCGAGGGCGACCGCATCAAGGCGGTGAAGAAGCAGCGCAATTTCGGGATCATCGGCGTGGTGCTGGCGATTGCCGGCACGGCGATCGGCTTTGGCGTGTTCCAGGAACCGTTCGGCCTGTTCATCGGCGGCATCGCCGGCTTCGGCATGTATGCGTGGGGCAGTTCGGACATCAACAAGCTTGGCAAGGAAACCAAGCTGATGCTGGTGGAGCCGGTCGCGGCCGAGTTCGGCATCCAGTACGACATGAACCCCGGCCAGCCGGCGGACATGATGACGTTCCGGTCTCTCGATCTCGTGCCGGGCTGGGACCGCTCGAAATACGAGGACCGGCTGGCGGGCCTTCGTAACGATACGCCCTACGAATTCTTCGAAGCGCACCTCGAAGAGAAGCGCACGACGACGGACGGCAAGGGCCGCACGCGCACGACGTGGGTCACGGTGTTCCGCGGCCAGTGCATGGTGGTGAAGTTCCACAAGCAGTTCCAGGGCGTGACGAAAGTCTATCGCGATGCGGGCGCGTTCAACTTCCTCAAGAAGATGGGCCAGATGGGCAAGGCCCAGCGCGTGAAGCTGGAAGACCCGGTCTTCGAGAAGGCGTTCGAAGTCTATTCGACCGACCAGATCGAAGCGCGCTTCATTCTGACGCCGGACTTCATGGAGCGCCTGCTCGGCCTCGAGCGCACGTTCAAGGGCAAGCAGGTGCGCTGCGCCTTCTCGGGCGGCGAGATGTTCCTCGCCTGCGAGGGCAGGAACCTGCTGGAGCCGGGCTCCATGAACCGCACGATGGATGACCTTGGCCGCGTGCGGGAGATGCTGGAGGACTTTGCCGCCATCTTCCTGTTGATCGATGCCATGAGCCAGCGCCTGACGCCGGATGCCCTGCGGGCGCCGAACGGTTAAGGGCCAGACGGGCGGGGGTGTGCTCCCTTCAGGTGCGAATTCTGTTGCCCTGAATCGGCGTTCTTGGTTTGAGAGTCCGGCAATCGCCAGCCGGAGCCCGACGACGATGAAAAAGCCCTTTCTGGAAGTCGCCCTTGAGCGGACCCTGTTCGCCTCGCGCTGGCTCATGGCGCCGTTCTATGTGGGCCTGATCGGGGCGGTGATCGCCCTGATGGTCGTGTTCTTCCAGGACCTTTGGCATGAGTTTCCGCTGCTGTGGTCGATGGACCATGGGATGGACGGCGACAGCGCCATCATGCTGGCGCTGACACTGATCGACCTGTCGCTGGCGGCGAACCTGGTCGTGATCGTGATGTTCTCGGGCTATGAGAACTTCGTCTCCAAGATCGACACGGGCTCGCACGAAGACCGGCCCGAATGGATGGGCACCGTCGATTTCTCCGGTCTCAAGTTGAAGCTGATCGCGTCGATCGTCGCGATCTCGGGCATCGCGCTGCTGAAATCCTTCCTCGAGATCAGCGACGGCGCGACCTTCGGTGATGAAGAGCAGAAGCGCCTGATGTGGCAGGTGATCGTCCACATCGTGTTCGTCGTGTCGGGCGTGCTGCTGGCGCTGATGGATTGGCTGACGGGTCACCAGAAGAGCCACTAGGCGGGTTGGATCGGGTCGTGTGCCTTGTGGTGCATCCTTCGAGACGATCGCTACGCGCCAATCCCGTTGTTGATGCAAGGAGGCGACTCCCGCGTGGCGATCGTCTCGAAGGATGTGCTTCAGGCCACACGCCGGCGACGCAAAAGAAAAGACCCCGTCGACAAGGCCGACGGGGTCAAAAGGGTGATTCTCGGGGGAGAGAATGATCCTGTGTACGCAGCAGGGGCGCCGGTGGATCGACCACACGGAGGCGTTCACGCGATTCTTTGAGGCGGGAATGAGGCGCGGATTTCGCGACTCTCATTCTCAGGGGCAGGGATACCAGACGTTACGTTCTCCGCCGCCCTCGATCACAAGGTTGAAATTGCGGGGATCGGACGTCGCGACGTATTCGGGCTTCAACGAATAGTCCTGCCCGGCGTGAGTCTCGGGTGAGACAATCGTCGTACGGATTTCCTGTTGCGTATCGCTGTCGATACGGTGCGTGAACGGCGTCTCGTCCTGGGTGACGAAGGTGAGTTGACCGCCAGCGAGTGTAATCGTCGTTCCGTTTTCGCAGGCCTGTCCGTCCCAGTGCCACCGGCCTGTCATGCGCTCGGCGAAACCTCCGCTTGCGGTCGCTGGTCCGCCGCCGAGCACTGGCGCGGGCGGGATCGGGCGACTGCCATTGTCGCAGACGCCATCCACCGGCGTTGAGCCATCGAGGCATTCGGCGGTGGGCGTCAGCACGCGGTTCGGATCAAAACCCGGACACGCACCGTCGCTGAGCCGTGGCAGGCCGTTCGAGCAGGGCAGGCTGGTGAGGCCGGGCGCGGCGGGCGTTGTCTTCGGCGAATAGATCCATTGCGTCAGCGCGGTTGCGCCGGCGACAGCCAGGATGCCGATGGCGACGCCGACCCAGTTGATCTTGCGCTGCGCAGGCTGGGGCACGCCGGAGGTGGGCGTGGACGCGACAAGGCCGGTGCGTGTTTCGATCTCCGCGATGAGGCGGGCCATGCCTTTGCCGTCCGGGTTGCGCCAGTCGGTGAGATCGACCGCCTGCACGAGATAGAGCCCCATCGGAAAGTCGCTGGGTTTCAGCTTCTCGACCATCGCCGGCACGAGCTTGTGCGCATCGCGCGCGACGATGGCCTCGTGCTTCACGTTCGGGCTTTCGATCGAGGCGCGCGACCACAGCACGATGGCGACCTTGCACGCCGTCAGCTTGCCGCGGATCCACGTATCCCAATCCTGCCCTGGCGGCGTCTCCTGATCCCAGAACACGTCGATGCCGCGCGAGGTGAGCGCCTGCTGGATCTGCAGGGCGGCTTCGCGGTCGCGCGAGGCGTAGGAGAGGAACACGTCGGGCATCACACTCTCCTGTTCGTGGGCCTGTTAGTGGGCCCGTTCGCGGGCCTCACTGGCCGCTGGGCAGACCTGCCGTTCCGATCACGATGAAGAAATCCGTCACCGGTTTCCAGCCCTCGGGCATGTGCTGGTTGGCGCTGGCCGGCACGACGACAAGGGCGGCCGGCTGGCCGTAGAAGCTCAAACGCGCGATCTCGCGGATATTGTAATGGCCGATCATGCTGTTCTGATACCAGCGGGTGTCGCCATCCTGCATCTTCGCGGGCCAGCCGCCCTTTTCGTCGAGATGGGCCTGCATCTCCGGGATGCGATCGCCCCAGCCGGCGGATTTGGCGGCCTTGTCGAGATCGTCGGTCCAGTCGGCGGCGGCGAAGATCTGTTGCGGGTCGGTGATGTGGACGAGGCCATCGTTCGGCGCACTTGCGCAGGCCTGCAGGACGATGGCGGTGGCGAAGGCAAGCGTCAGGCGCATGGGCGTGTCAGCTCCCTAGTCGGCGAAGGTGGCGATCACGGGCACATGGTCGGACGGTTTTTCCATGGCGCGCGCCATGCGGTGGATCGCGATGGACTTCAGCCGGTCTGCGGCTTGCGGCGAGCACATCACATGGTCGATGCGGATGCCCCAGTCCTTCTGCCAGGCCCCGGCCTGGTAATCCCAGAACGTGTATTTCTGGATGCGCCCGTCGCACGCCATGAACGCATCGGTGTAGCCCATCCATTGCAGGCGGCGGAAACGCTCGCGCGTGGCGGGCCAGGCGAGCGCGTCGTCGCCCCACACTTTCGGGTCCCAGCAATCCTCGTCGCGCGGGATGCAGTTGAAATCGCCGGTGAGGACGACAGGCTCCTCATTCGCCAGCAGCGTTTCGGCGTGCGCCAGCAGGCGATCCATCCAGCGCAGCTTGTAGTCGTATTTTTCGCCCGGACGCGGGTTGCCATTGGGCAGGTAGATCGACGCCACGCGGACGGGGCGCGGCGCCTCAACCAGCACTTCAAGATAGCGGCTCTGCTCGTCCTCCGGCTCGCCCGGCAGGTGGCGCACTTCATCCGACATGCGATGGCGCGAGAGGATGGCAACGCCGTTATACGTCTTCTGTCCGAACACCGCGCAGTTGAAGCCGGCCGCCTCGATCTCATCGCGGGGAAACTTCTCGTCGACGCACTTGATCTCCTGCAGGCACCAGACATCGGCGTCGCAGGTCTTCAGCACCTCCAGCACGGTGGGCAGGCGGGCGTTGACCGAGTTCACGTTCCAGGTGGCGATCTTCATGGGCCTACTGATAGCGATGCCTGCCGGAAACGGAAGGCTTGCCACGCGCAGCAAGTCGAATTACATATGTAATTCGACGAGGCCGGGAGAGGCCCGAGTCGCACAACACAACCGGGAGGCTGCAATGTCCATGGACGTTGGCGAACGCCGCGAAGGCGAACCTGTGTCTGAAATCAACACCACGCCGCTGATCGATGTGATGCTGGTCCTGCTGATCATGCTGATGATCTCGCTGCCGCCACAACGCCACGCGGTGAAGCTGGATACGCCCGTGCCGTGCAAGACGTGCCCGCCGCCTGTGAACCAGCCTGTCCCGATCACCGTGGCGATCGATTACAACGGCGCCATCAGCTGGAACGGCGCGCCCGTAAACCGTGCGGAACTGCAGCGGCGGTTTGCTGTCGAAGCGCGGCGCCAACCGCAGACGGAGTTTCACATCCAGCCTGACAGCGATGCGGCGTACGGCGTTGTGGCGCATGTCATGGCGGCGGCGCAGCGTGAAGGGATTACCCGAATGGGCGTCGTGCGCGGGTGAACAAGTTGGGGGATGGGCGGGAGATCGCGGCGCTGAAGGTCGAGCGCCGCGATCGACCCGTCAGCTCCGGCCGTTAGCTGCGCGCAGCGATCTCATAGAGATAATCCACGAAGCCCATCGTCACGGCATCTAGCCCCGCGACTTTCGGGATGGCGCTTTCGATCAGGTAGAACTCGTCCGGCGCGTGGGCGCCCTGGCCGTAGCCGAGGCCGAACTGGCCCGCGGGGATTTTCAGCGGCGGGCCGGTGAAGACCGAGCCGGGCCATGAGCCGGCATTGCGCGGATAAAGCGAAGCCGGCGCGCCGGCGGCCTTCAGCACGGCGAGCTGCGCCTGGATCACCTGGCTATCTTCTGCTGTCTCGGTTGGATCGTAGCCGCCCGAGACATTCACATCGATATCGCCGAAGCCGTGCTTGGCGAGATGGGCCTTCAGCTTCGCGATGCAATCCTCGCGCGTCATGTTGGGCACGAGGCGCAGGTCGATCTTGGCGAGCACGCGGGTGGGCAGGATGGTCTTGCCGCCGGGCCCGGTATAGCCGCCGACGAGGCCCTGTATGTTCACGGTAGGTTGCGAGACGAGGCGCTCGATCGAGCTGCGATAGTCGAGATCGTCGATCCAGCGTTTGACGCCGGCGGAGGCCTTGGCTTCGGATTCGTTGGTGGACTGGGCGGCGATGGTGACGAGTTCCTGCTCGCGCGCCGTCAGCGGGCGAACCTTCTCGAACCAGCCTTCGATGGCGGGCGTGTTGCCATCCGGCGTGACCAGCGAGTTGAGCGCGGAGACGAGATGCCACGCGGGGCTGTCGACGCGCGCCTTCTGCGAGGAGTGCAGGTCCTGCGCCGGGCCGCGGCCCCATTTCTCGGCGGAGGAGACAAGCTCCAGCTCCACTGCGCCTTTTGCGCCGAGGCTGATCGTCACCTGTCCGCTGCGCGCCTGCGAGGCGGAGGGGATGATGATGCCGACGCATTTCTGGATCGCGGGCAGCACTTTCGGGTTCTGCACCACCTGATGGAAATGCGGGGAGGCGATCTCTTCCTCGCCCTCCGCCACCAGCACAAGGTTGACCGGCGGCTTCTTGCCGACCGCGCGCAGCGCATGGAGCGCGGCGAGGAAGGCCGTCTGCGGCCCCTTCTGGTTCACCGCGCCACGGCCCATCATCACCTTGCCGAAACCAGGCTTATCGATGACGCGCGCTTCAAGCGGCGGCGACGTCCATTCGGCGGGATCGAACTGCTTCACGTCATACATGAAGTAGATGCCGAACCAGGTCTTCGCGCCGTTATCCATGGTCGCGAAGACGCCGGGGTGGCCATCGGTGGGGATCACTTCGGCGTGCTGGAAGCCGGCGTCGAGCGCGAGCTTCTTCATGTAGTCCGCGCCGCCCGGCATGTTGCGGTTCTCGGCGGCGATGGAGGGATTGGCGATCCACTGCTGCAGGCGGCTGACGGTGTCGTTATGGCCGGAGGCGATGGCCTTGGTGATGGCTGTGCGTTCGTTTGTGGAAACCTGTGCGGTGGCGCATCCCTGTGCCAGCAGCACAGCGCTCGCGGCTGCGCCCTGCAGCAACAGGCGGCGATCCATCATCGAACCTTCGGACATGGCGGTCTCCCTCACGGTTGGAGAGACGCTAGTGTGGGATCGGCGTTGGTGAAAGCCTTCAGATGGCGCAGCTGGTACTCCTCCGCCGGCTTCGCAGGCAGCCCCCTCCGTCGCTTCGCGCCACCTCCCCCGCCTTCGGCGAGGGAGGACTTCCCAACGTTGTTAGCGGTTTGTGGTCCTGCCCCGCGAAGCGGGAAAGGTGGCCCAAAGGGCCGGAAGGGGCCGACGCCGAAGGCGGCGGATGCGGCCTCTCTGCGGATCAGAGACCCAGCCCCAGCCGGATGCCGCGCTCGACGGGGCTGTAGGCGCCGTCTGCGCGATCGATCCGCAGGGTTGTCGAAGGCACAAGGCCGGGTTGGGCGAGGAAGCGGGGCTTGCGTCCATGATGCGCCTGTGCGGCGTGGACGGTGAGGGGATGCACAAGCCAGACCGTGCCGGCCTCGCCGGTGGCGAGTGCGATGTCGCAATCGGCGCTGCTGTCAAAACCTTCCTTCGCGAGATCGGTCAGCGAGATGCCGGCTTCGCCATGCGCCAACAGCTGGCGGGCCATCGGCAGGTGAGAGGCCACGCGCAGGCGCGTGGGGGCATCGTCGGGTCCGCAGTCGGAGAACAGGAACAGCATCAGCATTGCGCGGTCACGCGACTGGAAGTTCACGCGCCACTTGAAGTAGTCGAACGAGGTTGGGTCATCTGGCGGCGGAAAGCTCGCATCGATGTGCCAGCCATCATCCCATGGCGCATCCGGCGTCGGGAAGCGGACGACCATCGCACCAAGCGCCTGTGGCGGTATCCAGCGGTCCTGTCCCACCAGCTGGTCAAGCGCGCTACGCAGGCGGGTCGAGACTGCGGCTTCGCGAAACGGCGCGTCGGCATACATGCCAAGCCGCAGCACGGGCTCCTTCCACGCCTCGGGATGATCAGGCGAGAGCTTCAGATCACGCCAGAGAATGTCACGGCATGCGGTTGCAGTCGCACGCGAGAACGCGCCTTCGAGCTTCACGAAGCCATTGTGGATGAAGTGCTCAATATCGTCGGTGGTGAGAGCCATGCGGTCTTATGCAGGCGCGGAGGTCGGGATTCCAGTCTCACGCCGGAACGAGCCGACAATCCCCACGCCCAGTAGCACCACGCTCGCAACCGTCATCCCCGTGATGAGGTATTGCCCAAACGCGTCCGGCGCGATCAGTGCGCCGATGGACGATACCAGCGGCGCGGCGCAGGCGATCAGCGCGAGCCAGCCGAGGCCGCCGCGGCGCGCCAGCATCAAGCCGCAGAGCGTGGTGACGATGGCGAGGCCGATCCACTTGGCGTTGGTGGACACGATGAGACCCATCAGCCAGGGCGAGGCTTCATCGGGCGCGGCGCTGAGTGCGAACATGCTGAGGTTCTCGAACACGTCGGCGACGGCGTTGCCGAGCGCGAGGATCACGGCGATCCAGCCCAGTGCGCGATCGCGGCGGCCGAGTGCGTAGGCAGTGAGGCCGAAGAAGGCGGTGTAGGCGGGGATGTACGCCACCATGTCCACCACGTTGGCATGGTCGAGCTGTGGCGCGAGCACGGCGCGGCAGGCATCGCCCGGCATGCCGAAGATGCGCTGCAGGTCAGCGACGGAGCGGACGAGCTCGAACGCGGTCAGCGTCGACATGGGTAGCGGATTGCAGGGTGGGGCCGTGATCGCCATCAGCGTGGCGACGCCCAGCATGATGAACGCCGCAATCACGGCCCACCGGAAAGCCCACTGTGCCCCCATCTCCGATCCCCCGATCCCCCGATCGCAATCCCTGCCTAGAAACCCTTGAACTCCACGATCTCGCTGAGCGGCGCGCGGTCGGCGTAAAGATCGTTTACCGGGTCGTTCGGGTCGGGAATGCCCAGCGCCATGCCGGCATAGACCATGTGGTGTTCGTCGAGTTTGAAATGATCGTGCAACTCGACGCGCATGCGGGCCCAGCATTCCTGCATGCACGTGCCCCAGCCGCGCTCTTCGGCGAGCAGGGCGATGGTCTGCATGTACATGCCCATGTGCGCCCACTGGCCGTGGCCCATGCGCGTGTCGATGATCAGGAACAGGCCCACCGGCGCGCCGAAGAACCGGTAGTTGTGCATGAACCACTGGATGCGCGCGGCGCGATCTTCCTTCGGGATGCCGATCTTGTCGTACATCATCTCGCCCACGCGGCGGCGACGCACGTCATAGACCGGGTCAATCACCTTGAGGTCGGGATAGACAGGGCGATCGCCGGGGACGGGCCCCATCGGGTCGGCGGCGAGCACGCGCTGGGCCATCGCGATGATCTCTTCCTTCGCCTCGCCCGCGACAGCGATCACCTGCCACGGCTGCAGGTTCCCGCCCGAGGGGGAACGCTGGGCGATGGTGAGCAGGTCGGCCAGTTCCGCCTTCGGAATGGGTTCATCGAGGAAGGCCCGCGTGGAAATGCGCTGGCGGACGGCTTCAGTGACGGTCATGCGCAGGTCCCCGGAGATTCGCGACGGCACAATCCGGCAGGATCATGACCCGTACATGACCATTTGTTCGTTTGACCCGCTTGCTGGCAAGCGGCGAGTCTACCCATTCTCGTTATCGCACATGAGGAGGCAGCAGCGTGACACAGTCGATGATTGCAGCGCTGATTGCAGTGGGTGTTGTAGCGATGGTTGTGCTGGCGGTGCTGCGGTTGATGCGACCCAGGCCGATGACCCTGCCGGACTATCCCGAACTGCCTGCGCCGCCCAAGGACAAGCCGGGGTCCGCAAGTCCGGGCTGAAACTGCGGATTCCGCTGCGTCGGATCAACTTTGTGCAGTTCCACAACAAACCGTTGTGCCCTGTTCAGGTTGCTCTGGCAGACTGCTGTGCATGAAAAAGCTCATTGCCCTTGTGGCCCTGCCGGTTGCCCTTGCGGGCCTCGGCGCTTGCTCGACCTATGACTCCTACGGGTACGGGTACAACGACTACGGATACGGCTCGGGTTATTCCAACGGTTACGGTGGAAACTACGGGTATGGCGGCGGCTACGGCTATGGCAGCCCGTCGACCTCCTTGCTCTGGCACGACGCGTACTACGATAATTTCTATGGTCCGGTGTTCGGCGGGTATTGGGACCTGGACGGGTTCTTCTGGTATCAGTCGCGCAGCAATGGCCCCTACCTGCGGGACCAGTCCCGGCACTTCCGTCGCGACAGCTTCAGTGGCGGGCGTCAGTACCGCTATCAGGACAACCGGCACGACCGGGACCGCAACAACACCTACCCGCCCCTGTTCGCGGGCAAGAACAACGACCGCAACTGGGATCGCGGCGGCGATAACCGTCCGCGTGGACGCGATGACGATCGTGGCCGCAACAACCCGCCGGTCTTTGGCGGCAGCGGACAGCAACCGCCGCGCGGCCGGGGCGACGACCGCGGACGTGATGACCGTGGCGATCGTGGCCGGAATAACCCACCGCCCCTGTTTGGCGGCGGCAACCAGCCGCGCGTAACGCCGACGCCGCCTCCGCAGCAACCGCGTGCGCGCGACGATGATCGTGGCCGCAACTCGCCGCCGCCGCTGTTCGGTGGCGGCGGACAGCAGAACAACGATCGTGGCCGCGGTGGCGATCACGGACGCGGCGGTGGCGGTGGATGGCAGGGGCAGGCGAGCCCGGCGCCGCAGGCTGCTCCCCCGCAAGCGCCCCGCAACCACAGCCCGCCGCCGCAGCAGTCATCCCCGGGCGGCAAGCGCGGCGGCGATGGCGGCGGACATGGCGGAGGCCGCTCACGCGGCGGTGGCGGGAATCGCCATAACTAGCCAGGCCGGACCTGAATGAAACAAGGCGCGCGGTCCCGGGGATCGCGCGCCTTTCTCTTTTGCGTTTCGCTAGACCGAGAAGCTGGTTCCGCAGCCGCAGGCCGAGGTCGCGTTCGGATTGTGGATCCGGAAGGCGGCGCCGATGATCTCTTCCACGAAGTCGATCTCCGACCCGGCGAGGAAGGGCAGGCTGGCTTCGTCGACCACGGCTTTCGCGCCATCGCGCTCGATCACCCGATCGTCCGCGTTCACGGCGTCGGCAAAGCCGAAGCGGTAGGAAAATCCCGAGCAACCACCGCCAATAACCTCGACACGCAGCATGGTGCCCGCGGGCTGCCCGGCCACGATCTTGTTGATCCGGCGGGCGGCTGAGGCGCTGAGGCTGACCTCTGGGGCGCCGATCTCTGGGGTCGTGGTGGCTGTATCCGGCATGAGCGGCCTTAATTCGGTGTTTGCGCCGATTCAGATATGTACCCGGGACAGTAAAGGGAAGGCGCCAGCATGGCCAAGCGTTTCACCGCCCCGCCCCGGGCGGCGTTCGCCACGGACCCCAACCGGTCCCGGGGGCGGCTGCATGCCGAGGCCCCGAGCGCCACGCGGACGGATTTCCAGCGTGATCGGGACCGGATCATCCATGCCGACGCTTTCCGGCGGCTGAAGCAGAAAACGCAGGTTTTCGTGGCCCATGAGGGCGATCATTACCGGACACGGCTGACCCATTCGCTGGAAGTGGCGCAGATCGCCCGGACAGCGGCGCGGTTGCTGGGGCTGGACGAGGACCTGGCGGAGACGCTGTCGCTGGCGCATGACATCGGCCATCCGCCCTTTGGCCATGCCGGGGAGACGGCGCTGAATGGCGCTATGGAAGCTTATGGCGGCTTCGATCACAACGCGCAGGCGTTGCGGGTTCTGACCAAGCTGGAGCGGCGCTATCCGGCGTTCGACGGGCTGAACCTGACGTGGGAATCGCTGGAAGGCGTCATCAAGCACAACGGCCCGCTGGTGACGGCTACGAAGCCGCTCGCCAGCCTGCCGGCGGCGTTCCGGGACTACGAGGCGCTGCAGTCGCTGGGGCTCGACACGTATGCCGGGCCGGAGGCGCAGGTGGCGGCGCTGGCCGACGACATCGCGTACAACAACCACGACATCCAGGACGGGCTGCGGGCAGGGCTGTTCGAGATTTCGGACCTGATGGATGTGCCGCTGGCGGGCGACGTGTTCCGCGATGTGATCGCGCAGTATCCCGGCATTGAGCGCGACCGCGTGATCTCCGAAGCTGTGCGGCGGCTGATCGGCGTGTGGATCGGCGACCTCGTGGCGGAGTTCGGGCGTCGGGCTGCTGCGGCAAAGCCGATGTCGGCGGACGATGTGCGGTCGCTGGATCATCCGCTCGCGGCGTTCTCGGAGGACATTGCCGAGCGGCAGAAACCGCTGCGCAAATTCCTGTTCGAACGCATGTACCGCCACCACAAGGTGAACCGCATGATGAGCCAGGCGCGGCGTATCGTGCGCGAGCTGTTCGGCCTGTTCATGGCCGAACCCGAGACGTTGCCGCCGCCGTGGCGCGACCGCGCGAAAGCAACCGGCGATGACATGACGAAGCGCGCCCGCGTCGTCTGCGACTACATCGCGGGCATGACGGACACCTACGCCATCGACGAGCACAGGCGGTTGTTCAACCTCGAACGGTGGGCGTGAGCTGATGCAAGCCATGCTGATCTATGCGCTGGCTGCGCTTGCCGAGATCGGGGGCTGTTTTGCCTTCTGGGCCTGGTTGCGCAGCGGCCAATCGATCTGGTGGATTGCGCCCGGCGTCGCCTCGCTCTGCGCCTTCGCGTGGCTGCTGACGTTCATCCCGGCCGAAGCCGCCGGCCGCGCCTATGCGGCCTATGGCGGCGTCTACATCGTTGCCTCGATCCTGTGGCTCTGGCTGGCCGAGAAGGTCGTACCGGATCGCTGGGACCTCATCGGCGCTGGCATCTGCCTCGTTGGGGCAGGCGTGATCTTCTACGCGCCGCGTGGCGTCTGACCGCCGAGGGCGCGGAAGTCTTCAACGATTGTGCAGTCCGCCATCGGCCCTGCCGAACAGGCCGGCGAGCACGTCGATGTCAGCTGCTCCAACGACCGCTCCAACGCTTCCATTTCCCGGCGCCGCGCTCGCACCAAGTCGAGATGCGCCAGAGCCATGTCGCGCACGTCCAGACAATCAGATCGGCGATCCAGCGCCGCAGTGAACGTGCGTATCGTTTCGAGTGGAAAATCCATGTCGCGGAGACGTCGCAACAGGCGCAGTCGTTCCACATCCGGCCAACCATAGAGCCGTCGTCCGGACGCGCTGCGCCCGATATCCCGCAAAAGGCCGAGTTCCTCGTAGTAACGCACGGTGGCGACCGAGCATCCGCTGCGCTGGGCCGCTTCACCTATTGGCATGCCCTTCACGGCGCTTGCTCCTCAAGTTGCTTGAGAATGTAGCGTCTCCGGCAGTGATTTGTCAGAGGAGCGCCGGATGAAATCAATGCGATGGCTTGTGATAGGCGGGGTAGCTTGTGCAGCTTGCTGCTTACCTCTTTTTGCTCCTGTGCTGGCATGGATGGGCCTGGCTGGCGTTTCGGCAGCTTTAGGAGCCTGGGCAGCCGGCCTGAACCTTGAGCAGATCGCCTGCGCCTCGCTCGGTGTCCTGCTGGTGCTTGGCGGAATCATGCTGGTCCTGCGTTCGCGCCGCCGCCGGCAGGCCGTTGCGTCCTGTGAGATTGGCGGCCCCTGTGACCCGGCAGCTTCACGCCGCAATGGCAATCAATTGAAGGGCTAACTACCCTATTCGCCGAAGATGATCTTCACCAGCTTGTCCGGCAGGCGCAGGCGCTTGATCAGGGCGTCGCGCCTGTCACGGGCTTCCGGATGCGTGGCGTAGAGCGATTGCAGCGCCTGGTCGGCTTTTGCTGTATCCCCATTGATGCGCAGGGCGGCGGCGAGCATGTAGCCGGACATGGGAGAGCCGTCGGTGGAGGCCTCTTGTGCGTTTCGCAGGGCCTCGACGGGGTTGTCTTTCAAGACGTGATAGATGGCGAGGCTACCGTGATACCAGGGCGGGTGGCCGGGATTGCTGGCGATGGCCCTTTCGGCAAACTCCCGACCCTGCTCGAGATCGCCGAGCAGGATATAGATCTGGCCTGCATCGGCGAGGATTTCGGAGTTGTTGGGGTTGAGGCGCAGGGCCTCGCCGATCTCGCCGCGTGCGTTGCGATCATCACCAAGCGCGAGCAGGGCAAGCGCGAGATACTGGTGCGCCATGGAGGATGAGGCGTTGGCGGCGACCGCGCGTTCCGCGGCTTCGCGTGCACGCTCGAAGGCCGGGCGGTCGCCAAGGCGCGGGTTGAAGCCAAAGCGTTCCTCGTCGCCATACATCCATGACAGCTTGGCCCACGCAGGCGAATAGGCCGGTGAATGCAGCGTCACCTGTTCGAGACAGGTGCGAACGGCAGCGTGTTGCTCCACCGATTTGTGGCGTGAGTAATCATAGGCCTGCAGGACGCAGAGATAGTCTTCCATCGAGACGGCGCGGTTTTCGGAAAGGTCTTCCTTCAACCGTTCCTGAATGACGCCGTAGGGCTGGCCCAGCTGTCCGGCGACGTCGCCGGCGATGGTGGACTGCACGTCCAGCAGGCCGGCAGCGTCTGTGAGGGTGGCGGTGTCCCGGCGTGACCAGACGACCTGATTGCTGGAGGTGCGTATCAGCTGGCTGGTGACGCTGACTTCGCTGGTGCTGGCCTGCACGGAGCCGGTGAGGATGAAGTCCGCGCCGAAGGGGCTGCTCTGCGCCTTGTCGGTGGAGGAGCCGTAGACCGTGTCGATGCCGAGGACCGAGAGCTCGGGGAAGCGCGAGAGACTGTCGATCAGCTCGAACTGCAGGCCATCGCGCAGGATGGTCGCGTAGTCCGGCCCGGAGATCAGCTGGTATTGCGCGACGAAGATCGAGGGCCCTGCCGGGCGGACAATGGTGGGTTGGTTCGCGGCCGGACGCTGGTTGCTGACGGCGACGAAGACCAGGAGCATCAGGGTGATGCTTGCGGCGCCCAGCAGCAGCGGCAGCAGCCACGGCTTGCCGGCGAGCGGGGCCGGAAGGCTGCGTTTCGGCTTTTGCGGGGGCGGCGTCTCAAGCGGCGGTTCGGAGAGCGTGTCGTCTTCGGCTGGCCTCGGCGCCGCAGCCTTGGCCGGGGCAGGGGCGGCCGCCCCCGGGACGACCCGTGTGAAGGCGGCGACATAGCCGCCCGCGGGCACTTCAATCCGCACGGTTTCAGCTGCGCCGTCCGTGGCAAAGTATTCGGCAAGCTGGGTGCGCAGGCGGCTGGCCTGCACCCGCACGATGGAATCGAGGCGCGGGTCGAACGTGCTCGACCGGCCGAACACATCGACCGCGATGCTGAACTCCTTCAGGCGATCGCCACGGCTCTCGATTGTTTCGGTGACGATATGGCGGAGCAGGGCTTGCTGGCGCGGGGCCGAGGCGAACGCCTTCGACGCCAGGATTCGCTCAAGGGCAGCCTCGATTTCCACGCGTCCGGGCGCGGTGGAATCGGTCCCCCCTGTCGAGTCCCGGCCCTCCCGTCCGTCATCTTCCGGGCGAGAAAAGTCCATCCGGCGCCCCATCTACGCAGCGTAACACTAGCTTACTTGCGTCATTGCTGACAGGGGTGCGGCAAGGGTTCGTGTAACATCGAATAATACATAATAAACACAAGGTATTGTGGCGTGTAACATCGGTGTCGCGGTTACGGTGTCGCCATGTCGCCCGCTTAGCCTTTTTATGCGCCGCACAATTCGTCATCTGTCGCCATGCACTGCGGACGTCCTCCGTCCCCCCCAACCCACGAGGGCGGCTGCAGTTAGCGTCGTGACCCCGGGCGGCCCGACCAGGCCCCCGGGGCGCGATATCCCCCTCTGGAGCGATCAGATGACTTCCGGCCGTTCGCGGGCGCCGCGTTATGCGCTCATTGTCGACGACAATCCCCACGCCGCCGCCGTGAGCCGTGCGCTGCTGGAGGCGGCTGGCTGGACGGTGGAATGGGCGAGCGACGGGTTCGAGGCGATCCTGCGCTTCCGGGCTCGCAGCTATGGCGCGCTGGTGCTGGACTATTGCCTGCCGGGGATGGACGGCGTGGACGTGCTGGCCTGGGTGCGCCGGAACCTTGCCGACGCCCCGGAAGTGGTGGTCGTTTCGTCCGAGTGCGTTGAATTCCTGAAGAAACGCTTCGATGGCATGGGCGTACGGGCGATCCTGTCCAAGCCGCTGGCGGCCGCAGACCTCGTGCGGGTGCTGAAAGCGGCCTGAAACCGGGTCTTCAAGTCAGGTTCCGGGGCTTTCCAATTCCTTAAGGGAGATGCGGCAGGCTGCCACGCTGGCGGTCCCTGTGCGTCCGCCGCTGCAATCCCGGTTTGCACCATGACACGCTATTCGAGATCGGTAATGCCCGGCCGCGCCGCAGGCGACGATCAGGCTGACGAGGCTGCCCCCGCGCTGGACCGGATGGTCTTCGGCGCCAAGCAGCGCGCCTATCCGCCCGCCGCCGCCAATTATGCGCGGAACCCCGATTTCCTGCCCCACGTTGACGACGAGGAAGCGGACCTGCTGGTTTCGCGCGCCAATGCCGATCGCCGCAAGGGTGGGCAGGAGCGCCGGACGCCGATGCCGGATCGCCGCAAGCCGAATGGAAGACGCGCATCCGAATATGCGCCGCTGCGCGATGGCGGCTCGGGCTCGCGTTCGACGGATGACGGCAAGCGCGGACCGATGCTGCTGGTCGGGGCGCTGGTGATTGTTGCCGTGTTCGGCTTCGTGGTGTGGAACGCCTATCGCGACGGGCTGGCGGGCGAGGACGTCGCCGAAGCGCCGGAGCTGTCGACCGCGGGCGCGTTCAAGACGCCGCCGCGTGTTGTGCCGGAAGCGCCGGTCGCGACTGAAGTTGCTGAAGCGGATCCGGTCGAAACGCTGGATGGCGAAGCTGCGCCGGTTGATGCGGTGGATGAGGTTCGTCCGGTGCTGACGCCGGCCAAGCCTGTGGAGTCTGCACCGCCGCCGTCGAAAGTCATGGCCCCGCCGCCTGCGCCGCTGAAACAACCTGCGCCGGTTGTCGTAGCTGCTCCGCCTGTGCAACAGGCTGCGGCCAAGCCGGTCGTTGCCACGCCGCCTGCGCCCGCGCCGGTGAAAAACGTTGCTGCTGCGCCGGCTCCGGCCAGCGATGGCTACAAGCCTGCTTTTGCGGCCTATGGCGATCACGTCGTCCAGATTGCGGCGACGCAATCCGAGGGGGCTGCGCTGGCGGAATGGAACAAGCTGTCGAAGGCTTATCCTGAGCTGCTTTCGGGTGGGCAGAAGTTCATCCAGCAGGCAGACTCGAACGGCAAAACCGTCTACCGTGTGCGGGTCGGATCGTTCGGCTCCAAGGCCGACGCCAGCCAGTTCTGCGCGGCGTTCAAGGCCAAGGGCGGCAACTGCTATCCGGCGGTCAAGTAACCGGACGGATCAATGCCTCAACCTCGTGCGTGCATCCTTTCCGTTTCCGGCCACCGGCTGACGGACGGAGAGACGGCGTTGCTCAAGCGCGCCAATCCGTGGGGCATGATCCTCATGGGCCGCTCGTGCGCCAACCCCGCGCAGGTCGCTGACCTCATCACCGAAATCCAGGATGTCACGGGCCGCGCGACGCTGTTCTTCATCGACCAGGAAGGCGGCCGCGTGCGTCGCCTGCGTCCGCCGGAATGGCCGGACTTTCCCGCGCCGCTGAGCTACCTGCCGCTCTACAAGTCCGATCCCGCGCTGGGACGCGAAGCGGTGTGGCTGCATCACCGGCTGATCGCGGCGGAGCTGGCCGCGATGGGCATGCATGCCGATTGCGCGCCGTCGGTCGACCTGTTGCATCCGGACAAGCACAAGATCATCGGCGACCGCGCGCTGGGCGAAACGGCGGAGCAGGTGAGCGTGCTGGCGGCGGCCGCGCTTGAAGGTCTGGCGGATGGCGGCGTGCTCGGCGTGATCAAGCACATGCCGGGTCATGGCCGCGCCGAAGTCGACAGCCACGAAACGATGCCCGTGGTGCGCGCCAGCCGCGCCGAGGTCGAGCAGGACATTGCGCCGTTCCGCGCCGTGCGTCACGCGACAATGGGCATGACGGCGCACCTCGCCTATGCCGCGCTGGACGACGAGACGACGCCGGCGACGCATTCGCCGAAGATCATCTCCGAGATCATCCGCGGCGAGATCGGTTTCGACGGCCTCCTGATGACCGACGATCTCGGCATGAAGGCGCTGGGCGGCACGCTCGCCAGCCGGGCGAGCCGTGCGCTCGACGCCGGCTGCGATGTGATCCTGCACTGCTCAGGCCTGGATGCCTGGGGCAAGGTGCTGCGCGATCCGGACATGGTCCTGCGCGAGATGTCCGAGATCGTGGATACCTGCCCGGAACTCTCCGGCGACGCCCTGCGCCGGGCGCAGGCGGCAGACGCGGCGGTTCCCGCGCCCAAGCCGTTTGACAAGGATGCGGGCAGGGCGCGGCTGACGGAGTTGCTCGGCTCGCTTGGCTGGGTTTGAGAGATTGGTAGACCGCCACCATACCTCTCCATGAATGAGAGGTATGGTGATGTCCGGAAACAATTCGCAGGTTTTGAGGCGGACATAGAAAGCGGCAAAGAGCGGGTGCTTCCTGCCGCTTTTATACCTTGGGCTATGTCCGCGTTGGGCCGAATTCCGGACGGTCGGCGCAAGCATTGCGATTGATCGTTATTGGCCCTAAGCGGTCTTTCGTGGCAGCGGACCCTAGCGAGGCGGAGTGTATGCCGATGGGGGTGGCACGGTGGGATCGGTGTATGGTTTGGGATTAGCGGGGCAGCTGCTTGACCGGGTTCCGTACCAGCAGCGCCCGCTCGCGTCGCCGCCGAAGATAGTGTCGCGATCGTCGCCCTTGACGAGGGTGAAGGTTACGGGGTCTGCGCCGTCTAGCCTGTCGCTGCCGAAGTAGACGCCGCCGGCATCCTTCGACCAGCGGTTCCCGAGATAGCGGTAGCTCGCGCGATCCGTGAGCGGCAGGCGCTTGGCGTCGGCGTAGACGCAGAGGTTGTCCCACGCCTCCGGCTGACGCAGATAGATGCCCGCAACGAAGCTGGCACCATCGCAGGCATCGACCTGCGAGATCGGACAGGCCAGACAGTCCTGATAGAAGATCTGGTTGGTCTCGTCGCGCAGGTAGCCGTTATAGGGAATCTCGGTCAGTGCGCCACGCGCGCCGGGTATGACTGAGCCCCTCAGAAACGTGTTGTTGGCATCGACCGCGAAATCATCGAAGAGCGCTCGGAAGGTTGCGACGTCAGCTTCCGCCACGCGGCTCGCTTCGAAGAAGGCGGCCTGTTTGTCGGCGCTGTATTTGCTATTGCCGAGTTGCCGGAATGAAGGGAGGTCGGCACCGTCAATTATCTGATCTTCATAGAATGCATGGAGCGCGTCCTTACCGAACGCTGGGTAAGAGGACAGCTGCACGAATGTCTTAGGATCAGCAGAACCCACGTCCACTCGCACCGGGGTGCAACCCCAGCATTGATATCGAGGATCCCATACATAGGTGGCGACGCCAGTGGCGCTAATCTCGTAACCTTGCCGCTCCTTGGTGCAGGCCGCTAGCAACAGGAGCAACCCGAGAAGAATGACACGCAAGGCCTCATCTCTCCATGTCGGCGATAGGCATCAGGTAGCATGCATGCCCCGGCAGAGGCGAATCACGGCGGTGGATTAAGGGGAAGGTTGCGAAGGCACGACGGCATGGCGTGGCCGAGAATTACAGTCGGGATGCGGCGGGTCAATGACCGCGTTTGGCGAGGTCCTGCCGCGTTTGGTGGGGCAGGACGACTGTCAACTCAGCCTGATTGCCACAATTCGGGTTTCGGCGAGGTCGGGGAGGACAGGTGGGGTCTGAAACAGCCCCGGAGGCGAATCCACGTTGCCCGGCCTCCCTGTCTCGTCTAGTTCCCGAACCATGACGGTTCTGCCCGTTGAAAACGAGGACATGCTGGCCCAGGCGGCCGCCGAGGCGGCGGACGCGAAGGATGCTTTTGTCGTCGATCTGGAGGGGTATGAGGGTCCGCTGCACATGCTGCTGGACCTCGCCCGGCGGCACAAGATCGACCTGGTGCATGTCTCGATCCTGACGCTGGCGGACCAGTATCTCGCCTGGGTGCGGGAAGCGCGCGAGAAGAAGATCGACCTGGCCGCCGACTACCTGCTGATGGCGGCGTGGTTGGCTTTCCTGAAGTCGAAGCTGCTGCTGCCTTCCGACAAGAAGGCCGAGGACGAGCTGGACGCGGGCGAGCTGGCCGGGCGGCTGGCGTTCCGGCTGCGCAGGCTGGATGCGATGCGCAAGGCGGTGAACGATCTCTATGGCGGGCATGTCGACGGGCGCGACGTGTTTGCGCGTGGCGATCCGCAGCTGGCCAAGATCATCCGCAAGCCGCTGTGGACGACATCGCTGCACGACATCCTGAAAGCGTTCGGCGACATCAACACGCGCAAGGTGAAGCAGCGCGCGCACGTGATCGCACGCCAGCCTGTGGTGCCGCTTGATAGCGCGCGGCGGCGTCTGGCCGAACTGGCGCCCGACCTGATCGACTGGGCGTCGATCCAGGAGATGCATGCGGAAGATGAAGCCTCGAAGGATGCGCCGCGCCGGTCGGAAGTGGCGAGCTTCTTCTCGGCGGCGCTGGAGCTGACCAAGAACCGCGTCGTCGATATCCGGCAGGACCAGGCGTTTTCGGACGTCTACGTTCGCAAGACTCCGTCAGGCGAGCCTGATCTGAAGGCGGCCGAATGAGCGCGGAAGACGACAAGCCAGACCTGCAGGCGATGCGCGACGCTGTTGCGAAGCTCGCGAAGTCGCGCAAGGGCGGCGGGAAGGCGTCGTCCGACGAGTCCGAAGCCCGCCCTCGTCCTTCGACGGACGGCCTTCGGCCTGCTCAGGATGAGGGCTCCGATGAGCCTGCGCCGCATGTTGGGCGCGCCGAACCGGATCCCGAGCGGATGGCCGATGCCTTGCGGCGCGCAGAGGCCGTGCTGTTCGCGTCCAACGAACCGATCGATGCAACCACGCTGACCGAGGCGTTGCCGCAGGGCGTGGAAGCCGGCGACGTGCTGCTGAAGCTGAAGGCGGCGTACGCGACCAAGGGCGTGCAGCTGGTGGAGATCGCGGGCAAGTGGCGGTTCCAGACCGCGCCGGATCTCTCCTTCCTGTTCGAGGAAACGCGGGAGCAGCCGCGCGCGCTGTCCCGCGCCGCGCTGGAGACGCTGGCGATCATTGCCTACTGCCAGCCCGTGACGCGTCCCGAGATCGAGGATGTGCGCGGGGTCGCCGTCTCGACCGGCACGCTGGATATCCTGATGGAAGCCGGCTGGGTCCGCCCCCGGGGCCGCCGTCGCACGCCGGGACGGCCTGTGACATTTGGAACCACGGACGCCTTCCTGGTCCACTTCGGCCTGGATGCCGTGGACAGCCTGCCGGGCCGCGACGACCTCAAGGCTGCCGGCCTGCTAAGCGCCGAGATTCCCCGCGATTTCGAGTTTGCCGGTACGCCGCGCGATCCGGAAACCGGCGAATTGCTGGGGGAGGACCCGCTGGAGGACAGCGATTTCCAGCCCGACTTCCTGGAAGGCGCGGAAGACCGGCCCTGACAGGTTAATGCACGGACCTGTGATCCGTTGACCTTGCGGGTTTGCGCTGCGGCCCACGGAGGGTTACTTTGCGGTCAGATAGCGGAACAGGGATTGCAGGCGCCGTGTTCGGACGCGTTGGTGTTCTGGAGATGGCCGTCCTGTTGATCCTGCTTGCGCCCGGGCCGGTTAAGGCCATGGCCTTTGCGAGTCTGCTGGGCGTGGGATAATGCAGGGCGATCACGCCCGTCGAACATGCCGCCTCGGCGGCAAACCGGAGTAGACACTATGGGACGCATCGGTCCTGTCGAAATCATCATCTTCCTGGCCGTCGTCCTCCTGATCTTCGGCGGACGCGGCAAGATTTCGGGCATCATGGGCGATGTCGCGAAGGGCATCAAAAGCTTTCGCAAGGGGATGAAGGACCCGGACGTCGACACGAGCCAGACGACGTCGGGCGCTCTCGTGAATGAGCCGATCAACGTCACCCCCGAGAAGGAAAAGACGAAGGTCTGATCGCCTCGCCCTGATGCGTTGCCCCGACTGGCAGTTGGGCGCGTTTGAACCTTCGCCTCCGGAAGGAGCGACATTGCCATGATGCCGGGTGTCGGCTTCGAGGAAATGATCCTGCTGGTCATCGTGGCGATCGTCGTGATCGGCCCGAAGGATCTGCCGTTGATGATGCGCAAGTTCGGGCGCTTCACCGGCAAGATGCGGGCGCTTGCGTTCGAATTCCGGCAGGGCATCGACGAGCTGGGCCGGCAGGCCGAGCTGGAAGAGCTGCGCAAGGAAGTGGCCGACCTCAAGAAGGCGACCGGCATCGACGAGATCCGCAAGGATCTGGCCGCCGACAGGGCCGACTTCGACCGTGATGTTGCCTCGGCCATGAACGATCCGCCGACGCCAGCTGAAGCGGCAGCGAAAGAGCCCGCGCCGTATGCGGGCTTGTCCGCCGACCATCCCGGCTATGACGCCGGCGAGGATTTCCGCATCGATGGCGGCAGTCCGCAGCCGAATGATCCTGCGCCGGGTGGCGCTGCTGTTGACCCAGCCGCCAGCGAAGAGCCTGCCGGCGCCGTGCACATCATTCCCGATGACCAGGTTCGCCCGACGCATCCGGCGATGGCGTCCGTGCCTGTGAAGCAGGATACGTCTGCCTGATGGCCGAGAAGAATCTCATCTCCCGCAAGGACAAGTTCAAGGCGCGCGCTGTGGCGCCTGCTGTGGGCGCATCTGCGGGGGGGGTGTCTCCGCCGCCGCCGCCCAAGCCTGAAGCGGACGAGGTGGAAGCGAGCCGCGCGCCGCTGATGGATCACCTGCTGGAACTGCGCGACCGACTGGTGCGCATTCTCTGGGTGGTCGGCGTGCTGTTCCTGGCGGGCTGGTACGTCACGGAGTTCGTGCTGGCCTACCTGCTGCAGCCGCTGAGCGATGCAGCGCATCGCGCGGGGCGTCCGCTGGACGAGACCATCGAGACGGTGACCACGGCGCCGATGGAAATGATCTTCGTGAAGCTGAAGATGTCGTTCCTGCTGGCGATTGCGGTCGGCTTTCCGTTCATCGCCTACCAGATCTACGCGTTCGTGGCGCCGGGTCTCTACAAGAACGAGCGGGCGGCGATCCTGCCTTACCTGTTCCTGATGCCGCTGCTGTTCTTTGCGGGCGGCGCGCTGGTCTACCAGTATGTCCTGCCGACCTTCATGGACCTGTCCTTCAGCCAGGAATTCACGACGGCGGGGGCGAAGGTCGTCTACCTGCCGAAGGTCAAGGAATATTACGAGCTGTCGATCTCGCTGCTCACGGCGTTCGGCTTTGCATTCCAGCTTCCGATCGTGATGTCGCTGCTGGCGCGGGCAGGCGTGGTGCGGCCCAGCGGCCTGCGGAAAGGGCGCAAGTTCGCCCTCGTGGTGATCGTGTTCGCGGCGATGTTCATGACCCCGCCGGACCCGTTCAGCTGGGTCCTGCTGTCGGTGCCGCTGTTCCTGCTCTACGAAAGCGGCATCCTTGCCGCCATGCTGATCGAGCGGGGCCGCAACCGCCGCGAGGCGGAAGAGGCCCGCAAGGAAGCCGAGGAAGAAAAGCGCGATGTCGCCGCCGAGGAGGCCCGCCGCCGGGCCGCCGCCCAGGCCGGTCCGCCGCCGGGATCCGTGCCGGCAGGCGAATAGACCCCTTCTGCACAGCCGCGCATCACGCTAGACCCCGGGCGAAACCTCCGAGGGCCTGCCATGCACGATATCCGCGCCATCCGTGAGAACCCCGCCGCCTACGCCGCCGCCCTGTCGCGCCGGCCGACGGTGGATGGCGCCTCCGAGGTGTCGAAGATCATGGCGCAGGACGAGAAAGTGCGCGCCGCCATCCTGCGCAAGCAAGAAGGGGAGACGGCCCGCAACGCCAAGTCGAAAGAGATCGGCAAGGCCAAGGCCTCAAAGGACGAGGCTCTGGCCGCGAAGCTGATGGCGGAAGTCGCCGAGGCCAAGACGCTGATCGAGACCGCGGGCAAGGACGAGGCCGAAGCCATGGCCGCGCGTGACGACCTGCTGGCTCGCCTGCCCAACATCCCGTTCGAGGACGTGCCGCAGGGCGCGGACGAGCACGCGAACGTCGAAGTCCGCCGCCATGGCGAACCGCGCAAGTTCAACTACGCCCCGAAGGATCACGCCGACCTCGGCGAGAAGATGGGCATGATGGATTTTGAGGCCGCCGCCCGCATGAGCGGCGCGCGCTTCGTCGTGCTGAAGAAGCATCTCGCGCGGATGGAACGCGCGCTGACGCAGTTCATGCTCGACGTGCAGACGGAGCAGAATGGATATGCGGAACACGCCGCCCCGCTGATGGTCAAAGAGCATGCGATGTATGGGACTGGTCAATTGCCGAAGTTTGGCGAAGACCTGTTCCAAACAAAGGCGTATCTGCCGAGTGATGAGGTCGAAAGGTATCGGAAGCTAGTTGTCGAGTTTCCGGATCAAGTTCGTCAGGTCGACGCGATGGAAGACCGGTATCGGCAAATGCTTGGTTCTCGGGCGCAATTTGTGTCGGAGCACGGTGAAGGACCGCACTCCAAGCTTATTGAGCTCGATCAGAATATCAGCGTGACAGAAGCGAACCTTTCAAAGGCGCGCGACCTCGTTGCTAAATTGGATCACGCTATCGAAGGGCTGAAGGGCGCATTTGAGGTGGACATGTACCTCATCCCCACCGCCGAAGTCTCTCTCACCAACATCTACCGCGAGCAGATCGTCGAAGGGACAACGCTGCCCGTCCGCATGACGGCCGCGACGCCGTGCTTCCGGTCGGAAGCGGGCAGTGCAGGGCGGGATACGAAAGGCATGATCCGGCAGCACCAGTTCATCAAGGTGGAGCTGGTATCGATCACCACGCCGGAAGAGTCCGAAGCCGAACACCAGCGCATGACGAAGTGCGCCGAGGGCATTCTTGAGCGGCTGGAGCTGCCGTATCGCACCGTGCTGCTGTGCACGGGCGACATGGGTTTTGGCGCGCGCCGCACCTACGACCTTGAGGTCTGGCTGCCGTCGCAGAACACCTATCGCGAAATCTCGTCCTGTTCGAACTGCGGGGATTTCCAGGCGCGCCGCATGGACGCGAAGTTCCGCCGTGAACAGGGAGCGAAGCCGGAGTTCGTCCACACGCTCAACGGCTCGGGCCTCGCTGTCGGCCGCACACTGGTCGCCATCCTCGAGAACTACCAGCGCGAGGACGGCAAGGTGGATGTGCCCAAGGCGCTGATCCCGTACATGGGCGGGCTCGAGGTGATCGGGTAGGTGGAGCCATCCGGCCGCTTTGCGGCCAGCCCCCTCCGGCCCTGCGGGCCACCTCCCCCGCCTTCGGCGAGGGAGGACCACAAGCCGCGCGGTATGTGGTCCTGCCCCGCGAAGCGGGGAAGGTGGCACGCGAAGCGTGACGGAAGGGGCCGACTGCGAAGCAGGCGGAAAGGTGCTGCGTGCTTTGCAGCCCTGCCGAACAGTGTCACAGAGGCCACGTCACATGAGGATGCCGATGATGCTGCGTACCTTGATAGCCGCGATGTTCGCCGCAATCGCCGTCGCGTGTGCAGCGCCTCCCGCGACAGATCAGGCTGCGAGTCAGACGCCGTTCATCGGCATTGACGGCAAGCCACTCGTTTCGGAGGGCATTGTCGATGCATCGGTGCAGCAGGCCCTGACGGCTGATCCTGCGGCTTGCGCCAAGGCGGGCGGCGCGTTGCAGCCGGTGTGCCGGATGCAAAAGCCGATGTGCCTCATCACGTTCAGCGATGCGGGCAAGGCGTGCTCCGATGGGGCTGACTGCGGCTCGGGCCGTTGCGTTGCGGCGGAGGCGAGCGCGCCGAAACCGGGGCCGGCCACGGGCATCTGTGCGCCGACGAACAATCCCTGCGGCTGCTACACGCGCATCGCGAATGGCGCGGCGCAAGCAACCATCTGTGTGGACTGACGCGGACGGAGGCCGGATCGCATGAGCTTCTCTCTGGCATGGTTTGCGGTGCACGGGATCGCGAGCGAGGATTTCCTCGAGCGTGCCGGTTTCGATGACACGGGCGAACTCGACGAATACTTCGAGGAGCAGCATTCCGGCGGCGCCATTCCCGGTGGCTGGTATGTGATCGTGACCAGCGAGATCGGCCTCTTGGAGCCGGCACGGCTGGCGCAGTGGTCGGCGGGCG
>JAOATF010000222.1 GCA_030158285.1 Hyphomonadaceae bacterium | reverse complement strand
AGGCCGGCGATGGTGCGGAGGAAGCTGGCGAGCCACGCGACAAATGCTTCGAGCGGCGAGAGCCGTGGGGCTTCGCCTGTCGTTTGCTTCGCGAGAGTGGTCGCGTGGTTCATGCCCGCAGTATCTGTTCAGGATGTGCGGGTGTGGGACGCACGTTTCCAAAAACACGCGGAAAAAATTGTAGAGCCTTGGTGAGGTTGGGAAGTTTCTGAAAACCTGAAACGCCAATTCCCGGGAATTGCGGGGGAGTCTGCCGCAGCCTGGCGGTCCAAGGGGGCGAGCTTGCGACTGACGCGTCAGATGCCGGGCCAGCCTACGCGCTGTGCGCTTCGGCGCGGCAAGCAGGAGCCCGGCGGTCCCGGAGGGCGCGCTGCCCTACGCAGCGTCGTAGGCGGCTTTGAGCCAGGCTTTGAGTTCGGCGTCGACGTCGGCGGCGGAGCTGAGTTTGACACGGTGGGTGACCATGGCGTTCCAGCTGCCGGCGGCTTCGAGGCGCGCGGTAGGGGCGACGCCTTTCAGGTTGAGGCCGAGGTCCAGTCGCGTGGCGGTGGAGGGCTGGATGAGGCCGAACTGTTTGGAACGGCGGAGGGAGACGTAAGCCTTCTTGGGCGAGAGTTCGATGTCCTTGCCGAAGGACTCGACGAGCTTGATGAGCTTGTCGTGGATCGGCTTGAGGGCGGCCTTGGCGCCGCTGTATTGCGCGGCGACGAGATCTTCCTCATCGGCGCTGCCGGCGTCTGAGGCCAGCGCCTTGTGGGCGATGAGGTTGGCGAAGCCGTGGCCTATGGCGTGATCGGCCTTCAGCAGTTTCACAATGTCGCCGTGCTTCGCGAGTTTCGATTTCTTGACGAGGGCCAGCCACTGGTCGAGCGACTTGCCGGTCTTCTCTGGCATGTTGGCGATCATGGTGGCGGTTGCGTCTTCTACCTTGCCCATTGCGTGTCCCCTGCCTTGATGAGTGTACGGATGATCGTGCGCGCGGCCAATTGCGGCTGCAATGGGGCGCGAAAATCGCGTTGCGATGCCCTTGGGGCAATGGAACCGATCCGGCGCCCAGCCATTTCCTGAGACGATAGCAACGACAGGAGACGATCATGCGCAATGTTGGTCTGTTGACGGCAGGTATTCTGGGCGCGGTTGCGCTGACTGCCGGTATTGGTTTCGCGATGAATTCCCCGCGCAGCGATGACGCGCGCGTGGAGATTGCGTCGAGCGAGGCGCCGAAAGCCGCCGGCATGACGGAAGACGAGATGAATGCGCGTATCGCCGATGAGCGTGCGGCCGCCGAGGCGCGGGCGCAGGCCAAGATCGAATGCGAGAAGGCGCGTCAGGATGCGTCGAACCAGGGCGCGGTGGTTGGCGGTGTCGCGGGCGCGGTGATCGGCAGCAATGTGGCCGGCAACGGGGCGAAATCCGAAGGCGGCGTGATTGGCGCCATCGCGGGCGCGACCGTGGGCCGTGACGTGGCGAAAAAGGACCATCGTTGCTGAGCTAGCGACACTCGCACCCAAGTCAGACAAGCGCCGCTCCGGGCTCATACCCGGAGCGGTGTTTTCGTATGTGCCTGCCTTGCGGCTCATAGCGGCCAGTTTTCGATGCGGGAGATTTTCGGCGTCATGAACCCCATCAGCGGGCTCATCGCCATGATCATCTTCGCGGCGAAGTTGGGTTTGCCGGTTTCGACCAGCAGCTTGAGGTTGTCGGTGATGAAGCCGCCGCTGGCGACCATCTTGCCGGTCTTCGTGCCGGGGATGCAGACGGTGGAGAGCGTGAATTCGGTGCCGCCGGGGATTTCCTTCAGGTCGTAGGTGGTGAAGGCGGGCTCCTCGCCCTCGTTCTGGGTGAACGACATGGTGTGGGAGTAGCGGTAGGGCGGATTGAACTCCTTCACCTCGCCGAAAACGACGGCGAACTTTCCGTCCTTCGAGGCCATGCGCATCTTGCGGCCGGGCTTGAGGCCATCCTTCGTCTGGCAGACGGCGCCGAAGAAGAAGGGCAGCACTTCGTCGGTCTTGACGAGGGTGTTCCACACCGTCTCGATCGGCGCGCTGATCGTGACTTTCCAGACGAATGTTTCGGGCTTGCCGTCTGTCGCCGGCGCCTTCTTGTCCTTGCTCATTCGCCCTGTCCCCATTTTGATTTTGTTTTGGTTGGTTTGGCGCTGGTCGCCTTGGCGTGTGCAGCCTCGGCCGCGTACTTGATGCCGGTGAGCTTGCGAGCCCAGTGGCTGGTAAAATCGTCGAGCCAGCGGTCGTTGATCATCTGGATCGGCGCGGTGTTGAGATAAAGACGACGCACCCTGCCCTCCTTCTGCGAGAGAACGAGGCCGGCTTCTTCAAGCACCGCAAGGTGGTTCATCACGGCGATGCGCGTGACGTCGAATTCCTGCGCCAGCTCGCCGACGCCGATGCCGGGGCGGAGCTTGAGGACGTCCATGATCTTCCGGCGCGTTTCGTGGGCGAGCGCGTGGAAGATGGTGGTCATGTCGTCTTCGGAGGACATGTAATGATATGATTACATGTTGTGACGGGAGTCAACAGCGGTGTCATTCCCGGGCTTGTCCCGGGAATCTCGGTTGGTTGCTTCAGTGGGATAGGCTGCTAGTCCCGATGTTGTTCGAACCGAGACCCTCGGCACAAGGCCGAGGGTGACCTCGATAGGCTAGCGGGCGGCCTTGGCCTTCTCGCGCCGCGCCGCACACTTCGGGCAGAGGCAGTTTTCCTTGCCGATGAAGGCGTCGAAATAGCTCTTGCCGTAGTCGTAGGTGATCTCTTCGCCGGGTTGGATCTCGCGCAGGGACTTCACCCAGATGCGGCCGCCATAGACGTAGATGATGCCATTTGGTTTGCACGAATGGTTGGCGTAGCGGCCGATATTGGAGCGCGGGGAGCCATCCAGCGTGTGGGTCTTCGAGAGGTCGTAGAGATAGCGCGGCTTGCCGGGCATGGCGTCGGCTTCGGCGTTGGTGATGATATTGCCGGTGTATTCGAAGATGCGGACATGCTTCGGGATCACGTCGGTGGCGAAGAGGCCGAGGCCGGTTTTGGCGCGGCCGATGCGGAAGGGGTAACCTGCGGTGCTGGGTCTGGGCATGGCGCGCAACTAGCGGGGGATTCGGCACGGTTCAATCGGAGAGTGGCGGAACATGCGGCGAAGGGGGCCGTTGTGATGCCGAGGAGGTGATCCGGAGGCGAGCGGCTGCCGTAGGAGTGTGGATGACGCCCAGCAAGCCTGCTTTCAGAACGATCGCCGTTGTCGCCGCCGCGCTGTTTGCCGTGGCCACGCCGATCGTGCAGGCGCTGACGGGGACGATTGCCGTGGGCCAGGGCGATCTGGTGAATGATGGCAAGCAGACGCTGGAGGCGGCGGGATACGCCTTTTCGATCTGGAGCCTGATCTACGCCGGGCTGCTCGCCTATGCGGTCTATCAGGCCCTGCCCTCCACGCAGGAGACGCCGGGGCTGCAACTGCTGGGGTGGCCGTCGGCGATAGCGATGGCGGGATGCGGGGCCTGGCTGATCGCGGCGGCGATGGATGCCAAGTGGGCGACGGTGGCGATCATTGCCGGATCGGCGCTGGCGCAGTGTGTGCCGCTGGTGAAGCGGTATCCGGTGCAGGGCGGGAAGGATTTCTGGCTGGTGGCGGCGCCGGTGTCGCTGCTGGCGGGGTGGCTGACGGTGGCGAGCGCGATCAACGTGCTGACCGTGCTGACGAGCGAGGGCGTGATCACGCCGCAGAGCGCGCCGGTCTGGGCGGCGGGCGGGATCGTGACGGTGCTGGCGATCGGGATCGGCATCACTCTGGCATCGCGCAACTGGGTCTATCCGCTGCCGATCGCGTGGGGGCTGGTTGCGGTGGGTGTTGCGGAACAGCACGACCGACCGATGATTGCGCTGCTGGCAGGCGCCGTGGCGATCGTCCTGCTGGGCGTCGCGGCGTGGGTGGGGACGCATCGGCGGATACTGCTGCCATATCCCCGTCAGCAATGACGCAGTGACGCGGTTGCGCGCCCTGCCCTGCCGCCCATATTCGCGGGGCGGTTGAATGTGCGGCTGGGTGGGGCGACAACGGGTCTCGTTCCGTTTATGTTCTTGGCTGGATAGTCGACTCAGCGCACGTCCACCGGCAAGACAGATCGAACAACAAGCTCCCCGGGTTTGCCCATGTCATCCGAGCCTAACGCCATTCGCGTGCGCGGCGCGCGCGAGCACAATCTGAAGAACATCGACGTGGATATTCCGCGGAACGAGCTGGTGGTGATCACCGGCCTCTCGGGCTCGGGCAAATCCTCGCTGGCGTTCGACACGATCTATGCCGAGGGGCAGCGGCGCTATGTCGAGAGCCTGTCGGCGTATGCGCGGCAGTTCCTCGAGCTGATGCAGAAGCCGGACGTGGAGCGGATCGAGGGGCTGTCGCCCGCGATCTCCATTGAACAGAAGACCACGTCCCGGAACCCGCGCTCGACCGTGGGCACGGTGACAGAGGTGTACGACTACATGCGCCTGCTGTGGGCGCGGGTGGGCGTGCCGTATTCGCCTGTGACCGGCCTGCCGATCGAAAGCCAGACCGTGTCGCAGATGGTCGACAAGGCGATGGCGTTTGGCGATGGCGCGAAATTCCACCTGCTAGCGCCGATGATCCGTGGCCGGAAGGGCGAATACCGCAAGGAGTTCGCCGACCTGCTGAAGCGCGGCTTTGCGCGCGTGAAAGTGGATGGCGAGTACTACGAGCTGGAAGACCCGCCCAAGCTGGACAAGAAGCTGAAGCACGACATCGACGTGGTGGTGGATCGCATCGTGATCCGCGCCGGGCTGGAGCAGCGGCTGGCGGAGAGCTTTGAGGCGGCGCTGGGCCTCGCCGATGGCATCGCTGTTGCGGAGTTTGCGGACAAGGATCCGGAGACGAAAGAGCCGCGCCGCGTGACGTTCTCGGCGAAGTTCGCCTGCCCGGTTTCGGGGTTCACGATTCCGGAGATCGAGCCACGCCTGTTCTCGTTCAACAACCCGTTCGGCGCCTGTCCGGCGTGCGATGGCCTTGGCGAGCAGCTGAAGATCGATCCGGCGCTGGTCGTGCCGGAGACGGATAAGTCGCTGAGCGATGGGGCGATTGCGCCGTGGGGCAAATCTGCATCGCCGTTGCAGGACCAGACGCTGAAGGCGCTGGCGAAGAAGTACAAGTTCTCGGTGACCGTGCCGTGGAACAAGCTGCCGGAGACGGCGCAGAACGTGATCCTGTTCGGCACGGGCGAAGAGGAAGTGGATTTCGTCTTTGACGACGGCATGCGGCGCTATGAAGTGACCAAGCCGTTCGAGGGCGTGGTGGGCAATCTGGAGCGGCGTTTCCGCGAAACGGATTCGGCGTGGATGCGCGAGGAGATCGGGCGTTACCAGTCGGCAGCGCCCTGCCCCACCTGCATGGGCGAGCGCCTGCGGCCGGAAGCGCTGAGCGTGAAGATCAACAACTACACGATTTCGGACTCGGCGGGCCTGTCGATCAAGGCGGCGCGTGACTGGTTCGAGGCCGTGCCGAAGAAGCTGACCAAGAAGCAGAACGAGATTGCGGTGCGGATTCTCAAGGAGATCCGCGACCGGCTTCAGTTCCTGAACGATGTGGGGCTGGAATACCTGACGCTGTCGCGTGGCTCTGGCACGCTTTCGGGTGGCGAGAGCCAGCGTATTCGCCTCGCCTCGCAGATCGGATCGGGACTGTCGGGCGTGTTGTACGTGCTCGATGAACCTTCGATTGGCCTGCACCAGCGGGACAATGAGCGCCTGTTGGTGACGCTGCGGCGGCTGCGCGATCTGGGCAACTCGGTGCTGGTCGTGGAGCATGACGAGGACGCGATCCTGTCGGCGGACCATGTGATCGACATGGGGCCGCGCGCGGGGATTCATGGTGGTGAAGTGATCGGTTTTGGGTCTTCGGAAGACCTGATGAACAACCCGAACTCCATCACGGGCAAATATCTCTCGGGCGAGGAAGAGATCGCGATCCCGGAGAAGCGTCGCTGGGCGGACAAGAAGAAGGTGATCAAGGTCATCGGCGCGACGGGCAACAACCTGAAGGATGTGACGGCGGAGATTCCGCTGGGCGTCTTCACGTGCGTAACGGGTGTTTCAGGCGGCGGGAAATCGACGCTGATCATCGAGACGCTGTACAAGGCGCTGGCGCGGCGGCTGAACGGGGCGAGCGATGCGCCTGCCGTGCACAAGAAGATCGAGGGCATCGAGCATCTCGACAAGATCATCGATATCGACCAGTCGCCCATAGGACGCACGCCGCGCTCCAACCCGGCGACGTACACGGGCGCGTTCGGGCCAATCCGTGACTGGTATACCGGCTTGCCGGAAGCCAAGGCGCGCGGATACCAGGCGGGACGCTTCTCGTTCAACGTGAAGGGGGGCCGGTGCGAAGCGTGCCAGGGCGATGGCGTCGTGAAGATCGAGATGCACTTCCTGCCGGACGTGT
>JAOATF010000221.1 GCA_030158285.1 Hyphomonadaceae bacterium | reverse complement strand
CGCCAGCAGTGCCGGACCGGCACGGCCGCGCGCGATGGGATGCGATGGCGCCGGCGGCTGGGTGATCTTCTCGCAGCTCCGGCACGAGTACTTCTCCCGCACATGCTGGACGACCTTCCACTGGCGCGGCACCAGCTCCAGGCTCTCGGTCACATCCTCTCCGAGCTTGTGCAGCGAACCGCCGCAGCATGGACAGGCCGACGGCACCGGATAGACGACCCGCTCGCGTGGCAGGTAATCGGGCAACGGCCGGCGGGCCGGCTTGCGACGAGTAAAAGGCTGAACGGTCACGCCCACCGGCCCGACGATCTCCAGCCGTGTCTCCGCCTGGGCCTGATCCTCCTCGAGCTCGAACAGCTGCAGTTCGAGCTGCTCCAGCAACGCACGGCGCTCCGACGACTGCCCGAACCGCTCATGCTGCAACTTGGCGATCCTCTGCTTGAGCTGCTCAATGCGCAGGGCCTGCTCGCGCAACTCGGCGCGATAAGCCTCGCGCTCGGCCAGCAGCATCGCCTTCAGCGTCTCGACATCGTCGGGAAGAGGAGCATCGACAGCCACGGCGATATTGATGCCGCGATCGTCCGCTCAGGCAACGACTACCGCAGCACCGAGTCGCCTTGTCGCACTAACCTGCCGCCTGTGGCCGCCACGTGCGCTGCGGCAGCCGCCAGTCGATGCCTTCGAGGAGATAGCCCAACTGCGCTGGCGTGACCGTGACCGCCTCGCCCTCCGTCCGCGGCCACACGAACCGGCCACGATCCAGGCGCTTGGCGAACAGGCACATCCCCTGGCCGTCGTGCCACAGGATCTTCACCAGCCCGCCGCGCTTGCCCCGGAAGACGAAGAGGTGACCGCAGTGCGGGTCGCGCTTCAGCGTCTCCTGCACCAGCAGCGCCAGACCATCGAACCCGCGCCGCATATCGGTCGTGCCGCACGCCAGCCAGACCTGCGTCGCCGACGACAGGCCGATCATCGGCCCAGCGCGCGAATAACCCGGCCCAGCGCCGCCTCATCAACGGCTGCATCGACGCGCACCCGTACGGCATCGCCCAGCTCGATCTCGATCGATCCCATGATCGCGGGCGATGACTTCTTCTCGGCTGCCACGGCCACCGGCAGGAAGTTCACCCTACGGCTGGCGGCCTGGCGCACCTGTCGCCGCCAGTGATGCAGCAGGTTCGGATGCACGTCGTGACGCTGGGCTACCGCCGTCACCATCGCCCCAGGCTGCAAGCTCTCCTCGACGATCCGCGACTTGTCAGCCGTGGACCATCGACGCCGCCGCTCGGGGCTGGTCAGAACCGTTACTGTCGACATTTACGCGCCCGCTAACTTGCCAGTTACCGTGCTCAATTCTCACGCCGCCGTACTCACGAAAAGGCGGCCGTTACCGGACGCGTAC
>JAOATF010000220.1 GCA_030158285.1 Hyphomonadaceae bacterium | reverse complement strand
GGCGCATAGAGCACGCCGCGCTCGCGCAGCTTGTCGCCCATCTCCGGCGTCGCGAGCTGGTTGTTCGCCCCGCCCGCCACAACCTTCACCTTCAGGCGCGGCAGCGTGTCCGGGTTGATGATCGCGCCCAGCGCGTTGGGCGAGAAGATATCCGCCTCGACGTCGTAGATCTCGTTCGGCGCCACCACCTGCGCGCCCGTCGCGCGCGTCACCTGGTCCAGCGTCTCGGCATTCACATCCGTGATCACCAGCCTCGCGCCCGCCTTCGCCAGATGCCCGCACAGGTATCCGCCGACATGCCCCACGCCCTGCACCGCAATGGTGCGGCCGTTGAGATCGTCCGTCCCGAACGCGCGCAGCGCCGTCGCCTTCAGCCCGAGGAACACACCCTTGGCTGTCACCGGCGAAGGATCGCCACTCGCAGCCTTGCCCGTCGACAGGCCCGACACGTACTTCGTCTCTTCCGCCGCATACGCCATGTCGTGCACCGACACGCCGACATCTTCCGCCGACCAGTACTTGCCGTTCAGCGCTTCAATCGCGCGGCCCAGCGCGCGGAACAGGTCCGGCGTCTTGTCCGTCTTCGCATTGCCCCAGATCACAGCCTTGCCGCCGCCCAGCGGCAGGTCGGCCATGGCATTCTTGTAGCTCATGCCTTCCGACAGACGCAGCACGTCCGTGAACGCATCGTCCGACGTCGCATAATTCCACATCCGGCATCCGCCCGCCGCCGGCCCGCGCGCCGTCGAGTGAATGGCGATGATCGCGCGAAGCCCGGTCTTCTGGTCGAAGACATGGTGAACGCTTTCGTGGCCAGCAAAGGCAGGCTTGTCGAACATGGAACAGCTCCGGCGCCGTCACTCATCACGGCTTGCGCGGGCGTATACCCCCAAGCTCCCGGTGGGTGAACCGCGCCAGACAGCATGAAATTGCGTATCGCAGGGGATAGCGGCCTTGGCCGGCAAAGTTCTTGTCCTGGCCTGCCTAATGCGCCTCAACCATCGGCGCCACGCCCTCTATCTTGCCCGCCGCCGTGAAGCCTTCCACGCGGTATCGCCCCGGAGGAAGAAGCAACGGAATCGTTTCACCGGGGCGCAGGAGTATCCGATCGGTCGGCACGACATCCGGCGCGGCGCCCTCTGGCCGCGCCTCCACAATGACATGCTCCTGCCTGCCCGCGAGTTCGCGCGGCATGGCGACGATCCTCTCGCCCAGGTCCTGTCGCCACACAACGCGGCCATCGCGGAATTCGAGCGGCGCGTGCCCCACGAAGAGATCGACCATCTGAACCGGCGCAATCGTCCCATCGGCTTTCGTGAGCGAGACCGCGGCGACGCTCGCACCCGACGTTGACGCACACCACGTCTGATCGACGGTCAGCGGATCGCGGCCCGTACGCGCCTTGAGCCGCTCCGCCATCCACACTTCTGATCCCTTCGACTCCGGCCGCTTGCGCTCCCACACGTGGGCGTGGCCCACATGGATCAGCACCTTCGCGTCAGGCTGTTCGTTGAAGACCGCGTTCATCAGATTTTCGACCTGCGCCATCTCGCGCCTGTTGATCTGACTCAGCTCCGGATTGGTTCGCTGGATTTCCTCGTCCTGCTCCCGGACGCTTTCATAAGCGACAAGCTTGTATCCCAGCGTCTTCGCAAGTCGCAGGGTCCGGCCATAGACCGGCTCGTTCACATAGAAGCCGTCATCAGACACCACCTCGTCATGCGCCAGATCCCTGCCCGACATGAAGGTCTCGGCAGCATAGACTGTATACCCCTCCGCCTTGAGAGCCGTCAGCACGCGGCCGACAAAGTGCCGGTCGAACGGCGAGGCATGATCCTCGTTGATGATCACGATGTTGGTCTCGCGCGCCCGCGCGACGATGGCCGCCACCGGGTCGTCGGGCAGCGCAACACAGCCGGGCGGTTTCTGCTTGGCGGCAAGGTCCTCGCGCCCGGCGAAGGAATACATCTGCCTGAACATGCCGCCCTTGTCCTCGGCTGGGTCTGTCTCCAGCGTGTCGAAGATCATGGTCCGCAGCATGTCCTGCATCGCCTCCGGCGGAGCAGCACCCGTGTCCTGCGCTGTCGCGCAAGGCGCAACGACAGCAGCACATGCCAGCAAAAGGCTGCAAACACGCATCGTCACCCCCAACAGGTTCGGGGAAGAGCGTAGGGATCAAGGAAAGGCCGTCAAGCTGACAGCGGCAGCGATCAGGTCTGGTCGAACAGCGCGTCCACCGCGCCGGCATCGTCAGGCTTGATCATCATGTCGAGGTCGCTTGGCAGCGGCCCCTGCTGCTCGGTCTTGTCGGCAACCCACATGTTCACTTCGAGCGCGCCGCCCTCCAGCGCACGCACACGCGCGCGCCAGCTCTGCGCTTCCCACGCCAGCTCCTGCAGGAACAGCGCGCCTTCGCGACCGCTCAAACCGTTGGAGACAGCGTCTTCGAGAACCTGCGCGAGATTGGCGTAGCCCTGCTTCGCCGCCGAGATCACCTGCGGCGTCACGGAAACACGGCGCACGGTCTTGAAGCCGGCTAGCTGCAGCAGCTCCTCGATCTCGTCATTCGTCGCCAGCTGCGGCTCGGCCCAGGCCGAGGCGAACGCTTGCGGCGGTGTCTTCTTGGTGCGGCGCGTCGTGTCGAGAAACACCCAGCGGCCTTCCGCATCGAGCGCGCGAAAGATGCGGCCAACAAGTCCGGCCTTGTGATCGGAATACGCAAACGCCTCGACGCTTACCACCGACGGCAACGCGCCTTCAGGGAAGCTGCGCGGACGATCCACTTCGCCAAGCGTCACGGACGCATCCGGCACGAACTCGCCGAGGCGCTTCACGCACGCCGCACGCCATTCGGCGGCAATCGGCTTGCGATCAGACTGCGCGGCAAACGTCTGCAGAAGTGCGCCATCGGCGCCGATGAAACCAATATTGCCCGGCCGGTCAGCCAGTTCGAGCGCCGCATCGAGCAGGCGCGTGTCGATCGAGAACGAGCCCGGCGCGAACCGTCCCTCGCCCCACAGTGTCTCCAGCGCGCTCAAGCGCACCGCGCCGCCATCCGCCGCCGCGCGGCTGGAAACCGGCTTGGCCTCTGCCGGCTTCGGCAAGGCTGCAATCTTGGCTTCAGGCTTGGGCTCTGGCGCCGCTTCGACAACGACAGCCTCTTCATGGGCATCAGCAGCCGGCTTGGCGGTTTCTTTTGCCTCGGTTTTCGGGGCCTCAGTCTTGGGAGCGTCCACGGCAGCAGCGCCTCCGCCCTCGCCCTCGGCGGCCGGAACGTAGTCGCGGCCGTTCCACCAGGCGCCGAAACGCCCGGCGACATCGCCGCCTGCCAATTTCTTCACTTGCGCAAGCATCCCGCGCGAAGCCCTCGAAACACCACCCAGTCCGCCGGTTCTACACGACGTTGGTTAATATTCGGGCACGCCGGAACGGTGAAATTTCAAGGGTTTGGGCCCCCGGAAGCCTGCCCGGAGGCCACCCCGGCAGCCAACCAGGGCAGCGGCGGGGCCTTCGACGGCAGGGGTGATTCCGGCGCCCGGGCAAAGGCCAGCACATCCCCCCACACCGCATGGGCCTGAAGGTCGTTCATCAGCATGTGATAGCCCTTCGTGTAATAGGCCGTCTTCACATGCTCCGGCATCTTGGCCGTCGCCCGCATCATACCGTCAACCGGGATGATCTCGTCCTTGGCCCCATACAGCATCAGCGTCGGCACCGAGGACGGCAGCCGGCCGATCTCCGCATCCGCCTCCTCCATGATCGACACGACGCCATAGACGCTGTCGATCCGGTTGGATTTCTGCACCAGCGGGTTGAACCACATCTCCCGCAGCTTTGCGTTGTTGTCCGTCGCCACCACCCGCACGCCCTTGGGTGGCACCACGATCCAGTCCGGCCGCACGTGAGACGACACCCACAGGCTGGCGCTGTAGAACCACGGCAACGTTCCCCACCCGCGCAGTCCTGGCCCGGAGAGGATCAGCGCATCGGCCTTCGGTGCATCGGACTGGGCGAATTCAGTGATCGCCACCGCCGCCCCCATGCTCTCGCCCACCACTGCCACCCGCGCCCCGGGATGCGCGCGCCGCGCCACCTCCACCGCCGTCGCCAGGTCCTTCCGCATCACGTCCGGCTCGGGCCAGATCATCCAGCCAGGAGACCGCCCGAACCCGCGCTGGTCATACGCATAGACCGTCGCGCCGTGATCGGCCCACCACGCGCCGGCGGCATTGAACGCCCCGGCATAGTCATTCATCCCATGCACCGCGATGATCACCACATCGGGATCAGCGCGATAGATGTCCGCCGCCGCCGCGCAGGCCGATGCACGCGTCGCCAGATTGATCCCCCGCCCCACATCACACGGCCCCGCCCCCAGCGGCTGCGCCCGCGCCGGGTAGACGTCCAGCCCCAGCCGCGCGCCATCGAACGAGGTGAACCACTTGTCCGAAAACGCCGCCTCCGGCCCCGCCTGCGTCGCCAGCGCCCTCTGCTGCAACGGCGCGCACGCCGCGCTCCCCAGCGCCAGCAGCCCCAAGAAAGCCGCCGCGAGCCCTCTGGCGATCTGATGCGAGCGAATGTTCAAGCCAGCCTCCATCACCTGCGCAGTTTGCCGCGTCCGGCGCGCTCGTCCATACTCATTCGCAGGCAGACCAAAGGTTCCGGATGACTGACGCGATCCAACTGATCATTGAACCCCGCGAGCGCGATCTCGGCGGGTTCAGCGTAAGGCGGCTGCTGCCCTTCGTGGAACGCCGGAATGTCGGTCCCTTCGTGTTTTTCGACCATCTCGGCCCCGCGGACATGCCCCCCGGCAAGGGCATCGACGTCCGCTCCCACCCGCATATCGGCCTCGCCACTGTCACCTGGCTGTTCGACGGCGCGCTCGATCACCGCGACAGCCTCGGCACCTACAAGACCATCCGCCCCGGCGCCGTGAACTGGATGACCGCCGGCCGCGGTATCGTCCACTCCGAACGCACGCCTCACGCGCAGCGCATCGCCGGCCATCGCATCGAAGCGATCCAGACCTGGGTCGCCTTGCCCCAATCCCACGCCGAGCAGGACCCCAGCTTCGAACACTACCCCGCCGACGTGCTTCCCAATATCGATCTCGGCGACGCCAAGGGCGTGCTCATTTCCGGCAGCGCCTACGGCCTCCGCTCGCCCGTGAAATTCCCCGCCGGCATCTGCCAGCTCACGCTCACCGCCGCGCGCGACACTACCATCACCGCGCCCGACGCGCCCGAGCTCTGCCTTTATGTCGTCAGCGGCGCCGCCCACATCGACGGCCAGCGCATCGGCGAAGCCACCATGGCGATCCTCTCGCCCAAGCCCGGCATCAAGGTCCGCCTCGAAGCCGGCACGCGCATCATGTTCGCCGGCGGCGACCCGCTCGACGGCCCACGCCATCTCGACTGGAATTTCGTCGCCGCATCGAAAGAGCGCCTGGCGAAAGCCGCCGCAGACTGGCGCGCCTCCATCGCCGGCGGCTTCCAGAACACCTGGTTCACCCAGCCCCCCGCCGAAACCGCCTGGATTCCGCTGCCGGGCGATCCTCAACCTCCGGGCATGGACCACGTCCCGGATGACCACGACGAGGATTGGGAGAGCTGAGACAACCGCCTGCTTCGCAGGCAGCCCCCTCCGTCGCTTCGCGCCACCTCCCCCGCCTTCGGCGAGGGAGGACTTCCCCTTCTGGTCTAACGGCATGTGGTCCTGCCCCGCGAAGCGGGGAAGGTGGCCCGCAGGGCCGGAAGGGGCTGGCCGCGAAGCGGCCGGATGTCACCCCACTCCTGACCCCATCCTGACGCCCCACACACCTGCAAAACACTCGCAAACATAGGCGTTGACGCGCTCCACCACCCGGCGCAAAAGCGCCCCGTTCGGGGAGTAGCCGTCCGCAACCCCAGCGGAGTTCGCGTCAACATACTTGGCTCCAGGGCACTTGCGATTGGGTCATGGCGCGGACGACAGATCGCCCTCAAGTGAGGCAAGGTCTGGATTGGCGAGACCGACGATGTGCGCTTCCGGCCAGGGCCAATGGAAGCGCGGCATCGTCGTGTCAACGCTCGGCCCCTGGACGATAATATGCTCGACGCCATCTGGGTCCCCACCGCCGTCGTCGCCATCGCCGAGATCGGCGACAAGACGCAGCTGCTGGCCATCGTGCTCGCCGCAAAATTCCGCAAGCCCGTCCCGATCATCCTCGGCATCCTCGCCGCAACGCTGCTGAACCACGCCGCCGCCGCAACGCTCGGCTACTTCATCTCGCAATGGCTGACCGGCCAGACCTTCCGCCTCGTCGTCGGCGCAGCCTTCATCGTCATGGCCGCATGGGCGCTGATCCCCGACAAGGAGGATGAAGGCGCGTCCAACCGCTCTGTCGGCGGCATCTTCCTCACCACGCTGGTCGCGTTCTTCTTCGTCGAGATCGGCGACAAGACGCAGATCGCCACGTCGCTGCTTGCCGCGCAGTACACCGACATCCTGCTCGTCACGATCGGCACCACGCTCGGCATGATGCT
>JAOATF010000219.1 GCA_030158285.1 Hyphomonadaceae bacterium | reverse complement strand
GCGACTTCGCGCTCTTCATCCATGCGGCGGCTGACCCAGTGCAGCGCCGGGCTCCACCAGAGAAGCGCGAGGACAAGACGCTGGCCGAGGGCGGCCAGCATGTCCTGGCGGCGGATGTGGGCGTGTTCGTGCTCAAGCAGCGCGGCCATGCCGGGCGAGGCCAGCGCGATCGATTCCGGGAGGACGATGGCGGGACGCAGCAAGCCGGCGGCCATCGGGCCGGGCGCTTCCGGGCTGACGACGACGCGGACATCGGCGAAGCGCTTCTTCAGCGAACCGGGGAGTTCAACAGGCTTGGCGCGGGCGACGAGGCGTTCGACGGCCACGAGATCGCGCAGGGTGCGGACGATCAGGACGGCGGAGACGGCGGCCCAGATCAGCAGCAGCGGCAGGCCGATATCGGGCATGTTGATGGTGGGGAGTGTGATGAGTGCGGCGGGCGTCGCGGGCGCGACGTCGGTGGCAGCTTTCACGACAGGCGCGGACACAGGCGCAGCGGGAGCGGCCTGCGCAGCAGGACCCACATTGACGCCGGTGAAATTGACGGGCGCGTAGATCGGGTTCGCGGGCGCTGCGGGCGTCGCAGCAGCGGCGATATCGGCGATCGGGAGGGAGCCGATCTCAGTGGTGACCGGCGCTTCGGCCGCGACACTGACAGGAGCATTCAGCTGCTTCAGCAGGCCGGCGACGATGGTTTCGCCGGGAATGAATACGGACAAAGGCAGCAGCAGGCTGGCCATGAAGGCCGCCACGCCGAGGCTGTAGCGCGTTGCGCCGCGCATGCGCTTGCCGAGGATCAGGGCGCCGGCCAGAACCGCCGCGATCGCGACGCTCTGCCAGATGTGGCCGATCACCAGGGTCTGAGACAGGCTCATGTCAGTCATTGCCGTCCTCCGGGGAGATGCTGTCGAGTTCATCCTTCAGCGACTGGAGCTCGTCCGCGCTGAGGGTCTCGTTTCTTATGAGGTGTTGCGCCAGCTCGGTCGGCGAGCCTTCGAAGAAGGTCGACACCACCTTTCGCAGCGCGCGGGAGCGCGCCTCGGCGCGCGTAACGGTCGGCTTGTAGATGAAGGCCCGGCCATCCTGACGCGGGATGACGTAGTCCTTGTCGGTCAGGATGCGCAGGAGCGTAAGGACGGTGTTGTAGGCGACGGGATATGTCGGCTCGAGCGCGTCGGTTACGTCACGCACGCTCGCCTCCCCCTTCTCCCACAGCACACGCATGATGCGCTGTTCGGCTTCGGTCAGAACGTCAGAACGTGGCTTCGGCATGGCGTTTTTCTCTATTTACCGGGTCCGGTTGTTGCGGATCTTCTCGGCGTTTCCTTCTTGGGGGTTGCTCTTGTCGCTTCTGATCCGGCGTTCTGACCATTGCCGGAACAACTAGTTCCTTAGTGGAAGCAGGTTTTCGCGATTATCGATAAAGTGTCAACTAGGGTTCTAGTTGAATCTGCCAGATTCTTTGCGGATGCGGCCGGCACGCCTGAGCTTGTCTGGAATAAAATCAAACAAAATCAAACAAAATCAGCGCACTACATATTTAATCAAAAGCGCACGGAATAAAACAGCTGCTCGCGCGTCGATGTCTCGCAAACCAACTGAAACAGGAGACTCGCCATGATCCGCACTGGATTGATCGCTGGAATCGCCTTCGCTGCCCTCTCCGTGATGCCCGCAAGCGCGCAGATCGGCATTGGCGGCGGTGGTGGCATTGGTGGGGGACTCGGTGGGATCGGCGGCCAGGCTGAAGGTACGATCCGCGGCTCTGCCGACACGAGCCGCGTGACGGATCGTGCGGGCGGTGCGACGCAACGCGCCAAGGCGAAAGCCGACAAGGCTGCGGCGGAAGCCAAGGCGCGCGGCCAGCAAGGCGCCGCTCACGGCGCGGCTGTGGTGCGCACGGCCGATCCGCAGATCGGCGTTGGCGGACAAGGCGGCGGCCAGCTGAAGGTTCCGGGCGTGAGCGCGGGCGGACAGGGGTCTGCCGCTGTCGGCGCCGATGCAACGGGCGCGGTGCAGGCCGGGCGTGACGCCGCCGGCAAGGCGCGCGGCGCGGTGCAGTCGACAACGGATACGGCCAAGCAGAAAGCTGCGGGCGCTGTCGCCACGGCGAAATCTTCCGCGCCGACGATTTCGGCCAGCGGCAACGCTTCGGCCTCCAGCAATGCCAACGCCAGCAAGAACGGCGCGAGCGTTTGGGGCTCGGCTTCGGGCAATGCTTCTGCGAGCGCGACGCCTCACTAACCACGCGCAAGGAGCAGGGGCGCCATACACAAATGGCAAAATGGGAGCGGCGCTGGCTTGTTGCCGGCGCCGTTTGCCTATGGCGCGGCGGGGAAGCTGAGCGGGTCAGCCGAGACAAGACCGAACGACCCCTTGGGCGTGTTGTAGTCGCCCGTCAGCAGTTCGTAATGCAGGTGGATCGGGATCTGGTAGGCAGCGGAATTGCCCATCAGGCCGAGCTGGTCGCCTGCCCTCACCGTGACGCCGGGCGAGAGGCCGCGGCCGAACGAGGCCAGGTGCGCATAGCGCGTGAAGACGCCGCCGCCATGATCGATGAGGATCATGTTGCCGTAATCCTCGCGGTATTTCAGCTCGACGATTGTGCCATCGCCGCCGGCAAGAACGGGCACGCCGACGGAGGCGTGGAAATCGAGCCCCTTGTGCAGGCGCTCGTTACGCGTGCCGTAGCCAGACGAGAGGCAGGCGCCGGGCGTGGGGAAGACAGCGATGATCGCGGTGTTGACCTGCACGCGCTGATGATAACCGGCAACGAGGCCATCGGCGGCGCGCGGCGCGTTGGTGACATCCATGCGCGGGCAGAGTTCGAGGCTGGCGGAGAAGATCGTCAGCGGATCCGCGGGCGTGGCCGATGGGACGATCACTTGCGTCGTGGACGGCGGCGCGGGAACGGGCGATGGCGCAGGCGTAACGCCGGCTTCCAAGGTTGAAGGCGTTGCGGGCTGCGATGGTGCAACCGGCGGCGGCGCGGGCGCGACCGGCATGGTGATGACTTCCATGCCTTTGGGGATGGCGCTCGCGGCATCGAGCGCGAGGTTGTCGAGCTGGTCTTCGATCGTGCCCTGGTCGCGGTCGACCATGATCATCTCGCCGGTCGCCACGGCGAGGCCGGTGATCTGCGCCTTGATCTCGGTGAAGCGTTCCTCGGGCATCAACTCGCGCAGGCGATCGAAGCTGACGTTCTCGAGACGGAATTTGGTGCGCAGGTCGGTGGCGGTGCGGTCGACGGGGTCGGTCCATTCGGGGGGCGCGGGCCAGATGCTGCCGCCGATCCAGCCCGCAAAGCCTGATCCGCCCGCGATGGCGGCCACCAGCAATGTCTTGATCATCGCGCATCCCCTCTTGCTGGGCCCTGCAAGAGGCAGGCCCGCCAACACCCCGAAATCACCATCCGTTCCGCAGCTTTTCGCTGTCTGGATTGGTTAACAGCCTAGGACGGTATGCAATCCGAGGCGAGTCGGGGGCTGAACCGGGCGCGTCGGTGTGCGTTCCTGAGAGGCGTGGGGGACGGGACACTGGCTCAGGAACGTCCCGATGAACGGAATTTCCCCTGCAATTCTAGCGGCTTCGGTCGCTGCTTCTGGCGTGGTGGCGTTTGCTGCGGGGTTCCTGCTGGGAACACCTGTTTCACACGCCGAAGCGCGTAACCGGCCGATCGTCGATCCGAACGCCTGGGAGGTTGCAGGGCCCGCGCGCCTGCCCGATCCGCAACGCACGAAGATTGCCGACTGCAGCCCCTGGGATGTGTCGGACACCGCGATGGAGGCGGTGCTCGACGAGATGATGCAACGCGGCTGGCGTCCGCCACGCGAGGTCGAGGACATTCTCGCCGACGAGCAACTGATGCGCGCCTGGCGCGAGGAACCGATGCAGATATCGGGCGAAGTGTCTGGCCAGAGCATCGCGCAGATCAACGTGGTCAGCGACCAGGAAGCGGCGCGGCTGTGGACTGCAGCGCCGGAAACCATTACGCCGCCGGCCCAACCCGCGAGCGTGTCGTCGAACTAGCTCGATCCAGCAAGACCGCCAGCTAGTCTTCGCGAACTACGCGCGCCTTGCCGCGACCGAGCGCGAGCGCCTTGATGGCGCCGCGGAAGGTGCGGACTTCCTGGGCTGTCCAGCCGGCGCGGGTGAACGCGTTGCGGAGGTTTTGGGTGATCGGCGCGCGTTTCTCATCGGGAAAGAAGAAGCCGGCGCGATCCAGCTCCTCCTCGAAATGCGCCATCATGCCGATCAGCTCTTCGCGCGTTGCGGGGGCATCGAGCGCATCGGTAAAGCCGGGCGGCGGTCCGCTGGCTTCGGCCTCGGCATAGCCATGCGCCAGCAGCGCCACCGCCTGCGCAAGATTGAGCGAGGCGAAGCTGCGGTTGACCGGATAGGACAGGATCGCATCGGACAGCGCGACCGCCTCGTTGGGCAGCCCTGCCCGCTCGGCGCCGAACAAAATGGCGGTGCGGGCTGGCGTGGCGCGGATGCGCGCGATCGCTTCGCTGGCGCCGAGGACCGGCTTTTCCATCTCGCGCGGGCGGGCCGTTGTGGCGAAGACGATGCCGCAATCGGCGATGGCCTGCTCGACGGTTTCGAACACGGTGGCGGTGACGACATCAGGGAGAGCGCCAGCGCTCATCGTCTCGGCGGCGGGATTGGGCCAGCCATCTCGCGGGGCAACGAGGCGCAGGTCCGTGAGGCCGAAATTCGCCATCACGCGCGCCGCGGCGCCGATATTCTCGCCCATCTGCGGGGCGACAAGGATGAAGCAAGGGGCGGTCATGCGGACGCTATAGCGCCGCGTGCGCGGGATCGCCATGGGTGGCGGCAGGCGGCGGTCGGTTAATGGTGGCTGCGTGAGATGGGCGGGGCGTGGAAGCCGGTTACGATTATTGAGCTCGGGCGCGCACACGAAGCGGACGTAGCGTTGCGGACCGACGATCCGCACGTCCGTTGCTTATATCTGCTGAAGACGCCTCCTTTACCCTGGCTGCCATTGGCCAGAGGCGTTCGTTCGCGCTAGTTTTTATGGAACAACAGCGTCGTTCAGGATTCCAATTCCCTCAATGGCAAGACTAGATGCAAACGAACTGAACGCAGAGCGAACGGCGAACGCCCGCGTCGACCTTCTTAGCGCTGTTGATGGCATCGCGAAGTACCATCAGCGCGAAGTCGCAGACGTTATCGAAATCATGGATTCGCCGCCCGAACTTTTTGCGCGCTGGTATTCTGCGTACACGAAGAGAGAATGGCTCCTATCGACCTATTCGGCCCAACAGCGAGAAGCGCTGATGCGCTTCGACGAGCTGCTGGCCGCATCTATCGCTAAGTACAATAGACTTCCGCCACTCCATAAGTTTTTCGGCTCTCAAGCTGGCAAGACCATATCTGCGGCAGCTTCCGATCTCGCTTTGGTCCTACGAAGCGATCCCGCAAGCAGCGATTAGCAGGCCAAGCGCTCGGTCAGTGCGGGCGCGCGATCAGCTTGTTGAACCGGCTTTCGTCGGACATCAGCAGGGCCAGCTTGTTCTTGTCGAACCATTTGTACTAGGTGTCCCAGTCGAGTTCGCTGAGGCTGGCTTCCTTTTCGTCGAAATCGATGCGGAGCATGCCGGGGTCGTCGCCCTTGCCGGTTCCCTTCACGCAGGCAGGGCGGCCATTGTTCTTTTCGGCCCATTTGCGGATCTTTGTGTGGTCGGCGACCGGTTTGGCGGCGCTCATGACGCAATCTCCGTGTGGCTGTGCCGGAAGAACGTGCGGCGGGCGGGAGGTTTCCCCCGCAGACAGGCCGCAAGGCAGCGGGAAACGGGCGCCGGAACCCTGATTTTCCGCCGCGTATTGTGCGCCAGAGCATGTCTGCTATAGCCCGCCGGAACGAATTTTCAGGAGCTTTTCATGGCCGTCATCAAGGTTGCCAACCCCGTCGTTGAAATGGACGGGGACGAGATGACCCGCATCATCTGGGCGCTCATCAAGGAACGCCTGATCCTGCCGTATCTCGACATCGACCTGAAGTATTACGACCTGTCGATCGAGAACCGCGACGCCACCAACGACCAGGTGACCATCGACTCGGCGGAAGCCACCAAGAAGTATGGCGTCGCCGTGAAATGCGCGACCATCACGCCGGACGAGGCCCGCGTGGAAGAGTTCAAGCTGAAGAAGATGTGGAAGTCGCCCAACGGCACGATCCGCAACATCCTCGACGGCGTCGTGTTCCGCGAGCCGATCGTGATGAAGAACGTGCCGCGCCTCGTGCCGGGCTGGACCCAGCCGATCGTCGTCGGCCGTCACGCCTTCGGCGACCAGTACAAGGCCACCGACTTCAAGGTGCCCGGCAAGGGCAAGCTGACGATGAAGTTCGTGCCGGAAGATGGCGGCCCCGCCATCGAGCACGAAGTGTTCGACTTCCCCGGCGCCGGCATCGCCATGGGCATGTACAACCTCGACAAGTCGATCCGCGATTTCGCGCGCGCCTCGTTCAACTTCGGCTACCAGCGCAAATGGCCGGTCTACCTGTC
>JAOATF010000218.1 GCA_030158285.1 Hyphomonadaceae bacterium | reverse complement strand
TGTTCGACGTCCAGCTGAACGCGGGCAACGTCTACAAGGAATCCGACAGCTATGCTCCGGGCGCCAGCGCCGTGGTCGCGAGCCTGCCAGCGGCAAAGCTGGGCCTGACCGTGTGCTACGACGTTCGCTTCCCGGACCTGTTCCGTCAGCTCGCCGTGGCGGGGGCGCAGGTCATCGCGGTGCCCGCTGCCTTCACGAAGATCACGGGCGAAGCGCACTGGCACACGTTGCTGCGCGCGCGCGCGATCGAAACGGGTTGCTATGTCATCGCCCCCGCGCAGGGCGGCAAGCACCAAGACGGGCGTGAGACGTTCGGCCATTCGCTGATCATCGATCCGTGGGGCGAAATCCTCGCCGAGGGCGGCGTTGATCCGGGCGTGATCTCGGCGACGCTCGACCTGTCGAAGGTGGACGAGGTGCGCGGGAAGATCCCGTCGCTGAAGCATGCCCGCCCGTTCCGCGCGGTGGACGCATGAACCCGGTCTACGCCTCGCTGGGCGATACGATCTTCGACGTGATGTCCGGCCTTGCCCGCGAGACGGGCGCGGTGAATCTCGGGCAGGGCTTTCCGGAATGGGATGGTCCGGAAGACGTGCGCCAGCGGGCCGCCGATGCGCTGATGAAAGGGCCGAACCAGTATCCGCCGATGCGCGGCCTGCCACACCTGCGCGAAGCCGTGGCGGAGCACTATGGCCGCTTGCAGGGCATACAGCTGGATTGGAAAACCGAAGTCACCATCACTTCCGGCGCAACCGAGGCGTTGGCGGCGGCGCTGCTGAGCGTGTTGTCGCCCAGCGATGAAGTCGTGCTGTTCGAGCCGATGTATGACAGCTACCTGCCGATGCTGCGCCGGGCAGGGGCCACGGCGCGCTTTGTGCGGCTGAAGCCGCCGCACTGGCGTGTCGATCCCGCTGAGCTCGCCGCCGCCTTCAACGAGAAGACCCGCGCCGTGGTTCTCAATACGCCGCTCAATCCGTCGGCCAGCCTGATTGGCGCGGAAGATCTTTCGCTGATCGCCGCGCAATGCGTGAAGCATGATTGCATCGCGATCTCGGATGAGGTGTGGGAGCATTGCGTGTTCGATGGCGCGGTGCACATCTCCATGCTGGATGCGCCCGGCATGCGCGAGCGCACGATCAAGATCGGGTCTGCCGGGAAGATCTTCTCGATGACCGGCTGGAAGGTCGGCTTTGCCTGTGCCGCGCCGGCGCTCTCCGAGGCCTTTGCGAAGGCGCACCAGTTCCTGACTTTCACCACACCGCCCAACCTGCAGGAGGCTGTAGCCTTCGGCCTCGCCAAGCCGCGCGAGCATTTCGACGCGATGCGGGAGCAACTGGCCCGCCAGCGTGATCGCCTCGCCACGGCTTTGCGGCAGGAAGGTTTCAGCCTGCTCCCCGCCGCCGGGACATACTTCATGGCAGTCGATCTGGCGGCATCCGGCATTGCGCTCTCGGACGCGGAGTTCGCTGTCCGCGCTGTGAAGGAGTGCGGCATCGCCACCATCCCGTTCTCGGCCTTTTACACGCGCCCGCCGGAGTCGGCGCTGGTCCGTCTCTGTTTCGCCAAGTCGGATGCGACGCTGGACAGGGGCGTTGAAGGACTCGCAAAGGCGCGGAAGCTGCTGGCCTGATCGCAATTGCCACTTGCGTCCGGCCGCAACGCAGCTTCGATAGAGGTCTTGGAGGCTGGGCGATGGCGACCATCAGGAACACCACACGCGTCATGGCGAAGGGCGAGCGCGCCTTTGGCCCCGGCAAGGCCGACCTGCTGGAGCGGATCGCCGCCGAAGGCTCGATCTCCAAGGCGGCCAAGTCGATGGAGATGAGCTATTCCCGGGCCTGGCAGCTAGTCGATGCGATGAACCAGTCCTTCCGCAAGCCGCTGGTCGAATCGACAGCAGGCGGCCGCAAGGGCGGCGGGGCCACGTTGACGGCCATGGGCAAGGATGTGCTGGCGCTTTTCCGCAAGATGGAGAAGCAACTGGCCGCCGACGCCGACGCCTATCTCGCGGAATTCGAGAAGCGCCTCAAATAGGCAAACCCGAAGCTTGCCTCCCGGCCATTAGCACCCCATTGAATCCCGACACGCAGGAGGGATGATGGCAACCGAAGCCGCAGGCGGAATGGAACTGGGCCACGCCGTCGCCCTGCTGGCGGCGGGCGTTGTCGCCGTGCCGATCTTCCGGAAGCTCGGCCTTGGCGCCGTGCTCGGTTATCTCGCGGCCGGGGTGGCTGTCGGCCCCTTCGGCTTCAAGCTGTTCAATGACCCTGAATCCATCGTCCATGTCGCCGAACTCGGCGTCGTGATGTTCCTCTTCCTCATCGGTCTCGAAATGCGCCCGGCCAAGCTTTGGGCCATGCGGCGCGACATCTTTGGTCTGGGCACCGCACAGGTGGTGACCTGCGGTGCCCTGCTTTCCGGCGTCGGCATTGCCTATGGCCTGCCGCCCGGCGCGGCCGTGATCGGCGCGATGGGCTTTGTGCTGTCTTCCACCGCTGTCATCATGAAGATGATGGATGACAGGGGCGAAGGCTCGTCCGCCGCTGGTCAGCGCAACGTCGCCATCCTGCTCCTTGAAGACCTTGCCATCATCCCGCTGCTGGCCCTCGTTGCCGTGCTCGCCAGCCTCCAGCCTGACGCCGCCGCCCACGCCTCCGGCGAACCCTGGTGGCAAGCCGTCCTCATCGGCGCCGGCGCCGTCGCCGTGGTGTTCGTCGCCGGCAAGTGGCTGATGAATCCGTTGTTCGGCATCTTGGCCGCTTCCGGCGCGCGCGAAGTGATGACGGCTGCGGCGCTGCTGGTCGTGCTTGGCGCGGCGGTGCTGATGGACCTTGGCGGCCTGTCCATGGGCATGGGCGCTTTCCTCGCTGGCGTGATGCTGTCGGAATCGACGTTCCGCCACCAGCTTGAAGCGGACATCGAGCCCTTCCGGGGCATTCTGCTCGGCTTGTTCTTCCTTGGCGTCGGCATGTCGCTCGACCTGTTGCTGGTCGCCACGCAGTGGCAGGTGATCCTTGGTGGCGTGCTGATCTTCATGATCGTCAAGTCGATCGGCATCTACGGCATCGCCCGCATGTTCCGCGCCAAGCATCGTGAGGCGTTGCGCCGCGCCGTGCTGTTTGCGCAGGGCGGCGAGTTCGCCTTCGTTCTCTATTCAGAGGCGCTGCGCAGCGGCGTGATGGAAGGCGAGATCGCGGCCAGCATGACGGCCATCGTCATCATCTCCATGGCGCTGACGCCGCTGGCGGTGATCGTGATGGAGCGCCTGCTGCCCGCCGAAAAAGAGTCGATGGACGGTATCGAGGAAGCCGCCGGTCTGCACGGCCGCGTGTTGTTCGTTGGCTTCGGTCGCTTCGCGCAGGTCGTGTCCCAGCCGCTGCTGGCCAAGGGCATTGATGTGTCGATCATCGAGATCGACGTGGAGATGATCCGGGCTGCCGGCCAGTTCGGCTTCAAGGTCTATTATGGCGATGGCACGCGGCTCGACGTGTTGCGCGCTTCGGGCGCCGAAACGGCCGAGGCCATTCTCGTCTGCGTCGACAAGCAGGAAGCTGCTGACAAGATCGTGGAACTGGTGAAAGCCGAATTCCCACACGCCAAGGTTTTCGCGCGCGCCTTTGATCGCGGCCATGCGCTGCGCCTCATCAATGCCGGCGTCGATTATCAGCTGCGCGAAGTGCTGGAATCTGCGTTCGTGTTCGGCCATCGCGTGCTGGTCGATCTTGGCGTGGACGAAAGCGAGGCCGACGAGATCATCCTCGACGTCCGCCGTCGCGACGAGCAGCGCCTCGAAATGCAGATGGCGGGCGGTCTGCGCGCTGGTCTCACACTCATGCGTGGGAATATCGCGACGACGCAACCGGCGCCGCTGGTTGTGCCGCGCCGGGAAGCTTCGGGACTCAACAAGGAAGCGGCTGAGGCGATCGGGGACAACGACTGACCGTCTAGAGAGGGGATACGACGTGTCACCCAGAGATCAGATGTTTGGCTTGTTGGCCGCAGGGTTAGTGCTCTGGGCCGGCTGCCTGGCTGCGCTGATACTCAGAACATTAGTGGGCGTGCGCGTTGGCCAATCCGGTGGTCCGCCGAACTACATTCTTCCAAGTTTGATGCTTGGGGCCTTCGGCGGCATGCTCGCCGCTTCTTATATCTCGCGTCTCACCCGCCGGTGGAGCGACGGCGGCTATTTGGTGCTCGGGCTTGGCGTGATGGTCAGCGCTCTCATCCCGGTCGCAATCGTCGGATCAATGCCCTTTGGCTGAGATGCCCGCGTCTATTGCCCGCCGCCAAACCGCGCCGTCCACTCCGCCACCTGCGCGTCCTCGATCTTCGAGAACAGCTGCGGCGGAACGCTGATCGGCAGGCCGCGGGGCAGCGCGTCGAGCAGGGCCGGATAGCCGCCGGCGCCGAGCTTCGCGATATCGAGACTGCGCTTGTCCTTCGGAATGCCAAGTGCGTCGAGGATCTTGTCGGCCGTTTCAGGTATGATCGGCTGGGCAATAATCCCGCAGATGGCCGCCAGGTTGAGGCCAGTGCGCGTGCCAGCAGCTGCCTGCTCCACGTTGGTTTTGTAAGCCGTCCACGGGGCCGCATCGTTGATATACTTGTTGCAGGAAGCCCAGATGGCGCGGGTTTCGGCGGCCGCCTTGCGGAACTCCATCGCCTCGTAGTTGGCCATGAGGACGGGGAGGCGGGTCTCCAGCTCCTTGGCGATCCAGGCTTCGTGCTCACCGGGCTGTCCGCCATCGGGGACTTTGCCGTCGAACTTGGCGGCGTTGTATTTCGTGACGCGGTTCACGAAATTGCCGAGCACGTCGTTGAGGTCGGAGTTGATCGACGATTTGAAGTGATCCCACGTGAAGGCCGTGTCGGAGCTCTCGGGCGAGTTCGCGATGAGATACCAGCGCCAGTAGTCGCCGGGCAGCAGCTCCAGCGCCTGGTCCATGAACACGCCGCGCTTCTGGCTGGTCGAGAACTTGCCGCCATACCAGTTGAGCCAGTTGAAGGCCTTCAGCTTGTCGACCAGCTTCCACGGCTCCTTCGAGCCGAGGATGGTGACGGGGAAGGAGACGGTGTGGAAGGCGACGTTGTCCTTGCCCATGAACTGGACGTAGGTCACGTCATCCGCGCCCTTGTCGGTGCGCCACCAGTTTTCCCAGGTCTTGCCGTTGGCGTCCGCCCATTCGACGGTCGAGCCGATGTATTCGATCGGCGCGTCGAACCAGACGTAGAACACTTTCTCTTCAAAGCCGGGGCGTGGCTTGCCGTTCTGCGTGACCGGGATGCCCCAGGACAGGTCGCGCGTGATCGAGCGATCGATCAGGCCCTCGTCCAGCCATTTGTAGGCGATGGACGTGGTGAGGTTGGGCCAGCTGTCGGCGCGCGCATCCACGAAGGCGCGGACGTCGTCCTGCAGCTTCGATTGCAACAGGTAGAGGTGTCGCGTGTCGCGGATCTCGACATTGCGCGAGCCGGAGACGGACGAGTAGGGGTTCTTGAGATCGACCGGATCGAGCAGCGTGCCGCAGTTGTCGCACTGGTCGCCGCGCGCTTTTTCATAGCCGCAATTGGGGCAGGTGCCTTCCACATAGCGGTCCGGCAGGAAACGCTTGTCGTCGATCGAATAGACCTGCCGCGAGGTGCGTTCTTCGATCAGGCCATTGGCTTCCAACGCCTCGCAGAAGTGCTGGGTCAGCTTGCGATTGGGCTCGCGCGAGGAGCGGCCGAACCAGTCGAAGGACAGGCTGAACCCCGCGCCGACGCGCTTCTGGATTTCGTGCTGTTCGTCGCAGTATTGGGCCGTCGTCTGCCCGGCATCGATGGCGGCCAGTTCGGCCGGCGTGCCGTGCTCGTCCGTGGCGCAGATGAACAGCACCTCGTTGCCCGCCGCGCGGTTGTACCGGGCATAAACGTCCGCCGGCAGCATCGACCCGGCCAGGTTGCCGAGATGCTTGACGCCGTTGATGTACGGCAGGGCGGACGTGATGAGGATTCTGGCCATGGGGGCCATGTAGCGTCAGGCGAGGGGGAAGGCCAGCCTTGTCATGGAGGCTGATTCGACGCTGGAGAGCCGCTAAATTGAGCCTGCGCGGGCTTCCGGTAGATAAATCAGCGATGCCGCGCCCGCCCCATCCTGCGAACGTCCCCGGCGACTTCTACGTTGAAGAAGGTTGCTGCATCACCTGCGGCGTGCCGATGGAAGAGGCGCCCGAGATATTCGCATGGGCTGGCGGACCGGACTTCAGCCATTGCGTTGTTGCACATCAGCCTCACGCGGCGCGGGCCGTCGACCGAACGCTCAATGCGATGCTGTCCAGCGAGGTCGACTGTATCCGGTATCGTGGCGCTGATCGCGACATTGTTCGGCGTATCGTCGAGATGGGAAACCAGGATCAATGCGATCGTCTCCCTCCAATAGATGCAACTCCGATGACCCGTTCCCACGCGAGTTTCAACGTGCTGGACGTTGGCGCTTTCGAGACGGCGAGCGACCTTGCCCTGCATTTCCTGCAGCACACGCTTCGTGGCGACGACCGATATAAGGGACAAGTGGCGCGACGATTGCTTCATAACGACAAGCGCGCCCGCATTCGGATTTGCTGGTTCAAGGACGTTTATCACACGGTGACGTTCGAACAGCTTGCTGATGGTCGTTGGCATGTCGTCGCCAAGCCATCCCACCGCGAGGCGGGCAAGGGTCTTTCGCGCATGGTTGAAAAGTGGCTAGGAGCGGACGAGCGCTTTCAGAACGTCCGCTGGTTTTCCGAAAAGCAGTGGCGCTTGAAAGAGCCGGGGCAAGCAACCGTAGCTTAGCAAGGGCGGCGGCCCATCACGAAATGGGCAGCTTCTTTACCCGACCGCCGTCACCTGCACCGCCGCGTGATAGCGCATGCTGGAGAAGCCCGTGTAGCGGTATGTGATTTTCCGCGCCGCCACGAACTCCTGCCACGCCTTGTATTCGTGTTCCCGCCAGTTCGGGTAGTTATAGTACTCGTCGAACAGGATCACCGTGCCAGGCACGATGCGGTCTGCGAGCTGGTCCAGCACGTATTTGGTTGAATCATAAACGTCGCAATCGACGTTGATGAAGGAGCACGGTCCGGGGTTCTTCGCGAGGAAGGCGGGCAGGGTCTGGTCGAACCAGCCCTTGTGAATCGTGACGTTGGAGGGAACGCGCGGAAGCTTGCCGTGCTGGGTGTAGCGGCCTTTCTGTTCGTGCGTGCCCGACCAGTCGCCCGGCAGGCCCTCGAACGAGTCGAAACCGTGCACAGTGCGCAACGCGGCATTCTTCGCGATGATGCGGGTGGAGACGCCGCCGGCAACGCCGAACTCCAGGATCAGGCCCTTGAGCCCGGCATCCTTCTCGCGCCGCATGCACAGCTCGACCAGCGGCTTGCGCCCCGAGCAGAGCATCGCGTCCTTGAGATTTGCCTCGATGTAATCGACCGTGTCCTTTTTCGCGCGGATGCGCAGATCAAGGTACATGTCGTTCAGAAAGTACTTGTGAATCAGCCGACTGTAGATCCGGCCCAGAATCTTCTTGTCCATGCGCGTCCCGCTACTGCGGCGCTAGTAGCACGGCAGTAGCGTTGCGCCACACCTGTATCAGCTGGTGCGGATGCCCGGCGGCGTGGCGACGCGCAGAACGACAGCGCGGGCCATCATGCCGATATCATTGGCGATCAGCGTCGGTGCAGGAACGATGACGGCCTTCACGCCTTTGCTGCGCAGAACAGTGGCGACAACGCCGGCGCGCTCATTGTCGGTGGGCGCCTGCACGATAACGCCCTTGGCTCCGCAAGCGCGCGCCGCCTCGGCCATCTCGTTGACTGTATAGGATGAGAACTTGCTCAGTTCGGTTGAATCCGGCGCGAAGAAGATCGTCGCCTCATGCGTCGGGCATTTCGGCGCCGTCTGCGCCGATGCATCGACTGCGTAACCGCAGAGTCCGATCAGGAACGCCCCGATGGTCATCGCAGTGAGCTTTTGCATGTCAGCCTCCCATATCCTCAGCCTCAACGAGCAGGTTCCAACGTAGTTCCATCGGGGGCCCGCGAAGGGCCGGTTCCGGGCGGAATGTGGCGGGTTGGGGGTCTTTTATGGAGTTCCGCTGCGGGCTTGCGCCGGGGCTTAAGGGCGCCTATTCCCTCGCGGCGAGTGTCGTCTGACGGCGCCGGATTAGCTCAGCGGTAGAGCAGCGGTTTTGTAAACCGAAGGTCGGGGGTTCAATCCCCTCATCCGGCACCACCCTCCCTCGCCAGGCGAGGTTGAAGCAAACCCACACTTTTTCAGCAGCTTGAGCCTTGCGGCGCCTTCCATCGCGTGGGCGGTGAGATATGGTGAATGTACACAGGAATACGGGTTGGGGATCAGGAGGGACGACGTGGGGTCGAATAAGATCTGGCGCGCGATGACCGTCGCGGTCGCCGGCGTGTTTTCGGCAATTGCTCTGCAGGGCTGCGGCCCCTCAACCAGCGCGGGAAATGACGCCGCGGCCGTGATGGGCAAGGATCAGGGTCCGATGCTCGAAACGCGACAGGGCAACGCTGCGCGTGCAGGCGGCTCCAGCGAATTCGAGTTTGTCCGCTACAGCATCGATGTGACGCGCGACCAGCCACGCGCCTGCCTCGTCTTCTCCGGCACGCTCAACCAGGCGACCGACTATCGTCCGTTCGTCGACATCGGCAGCGGTCCTGAAGTTGCGCTCGCGGTGGATGGATCGAATCTCTGCCTCGGTGGCCTCAAGTTCGGCTCGGACCGCGAGATCAAGATTCGCTCTGGCCTGCCCTCGGGCGATGGCCGCACGCTGGCCTTCGACGAAGACGTCGCGATCTCGTTCGGCGACCGTCCGTCCTATGTGGGCTTCAAGGGTGACGGCGTGATTCTGCCGCGCATCGACGCCGACGGCCTCGGCCTCGAAACGGTCAACGTCGACAAGGTGAAGGTGACCATCTCGCGCATCACTGATCGTGCGCTGGCCTTCAAGACGATCTCGCAGGGCTATTCGCATAGCGCCGGCGGCTACGGCTATATGGACTACGGTTCGGAAGTCTATGATGTGGCTGAGCAGCTGTGGACCGGCGAACTCGACACGCCCGGATCGCCCAACTCGGCGACGACCACGGTGTTCCCGATCGCGAAAGCGATCCCACGCTTGCAACCCGGCGCCTATTTCGTGGAGATCGACCAGCTCGACGGTACGGGCAGTGTTCCGGATCAGGCGGCACGGGCGAAGCGCTGGCTGATCATCACGGATCTGGCGATCACGACCTACAGCGGCACGGACGGCATGTCGGCGACGGTGCGTTCACTGCAGTCGGCCAAGGCGGTGTCCGGCGTGAAGCTGGAGCTGGTGGCGCGCAACAATGAAATCCTCGCGCGCGGCAATTCCGATGGCACGGGCCGCGTGAACTTCTCCGGCCCGATCCTGCGGGGCGAGGGCAACACTGCGCCGCGCATGCTGATGGCCTACGCGCCCAATGGCGATTTCGCGATCATCGATCTCGACCGCTCGCCGGTCGACCTGACTGAGCGCGACATTGGCGGGCGAGAGCCGGCCGAAGCGGCCGACGCATTCGTCTATACCGAGCGCGGCGTCTATCGCCCGGGCGAGACGGTGCAGATCACTTCGCTGGTGCGCGATGCCTCGGCTCAGGCGCTGAGCAACCGCGCGGGGTCGGTCGTGGTGTACGGCCCGAACGGTCTGGAAGCTGGTCGCTTGCGCTTCAAGGACACGAAGCAGTTCAATGGCGGCGTGGCTTACGCCTTCCCCGTGCCGAAGACGGCGGCGCGTGGCACGTGGCGCATTTCGACGGAAGTCGACGGCGTCGGCGCCGTGGGCAGCGAAAGCTTCTCCGTGGAAGATTTCGTTCCGCAACGCATCGCGCTCAACCTGACGGCTGACGACAAGACGCCGATGCGCGCGAACGAGACGCGCCCGATCACGGCGAATGTCCGCTTCCTCTATGGCGCGCCCGGCGCTGACCTGCCGGTCGAAGGCAATGTCCGCGTTGAAGCCGACCCGAACCCGTTCCCGGATCTGAAGGGTTTTGCCTTCGGCCGTCACGATGAACAGTTCCGCGAGTCGACCTTCGATCTGGCGACGATCAACACGGATGCGACAGGCAAGGCGATCATTTCGCTTGATCCGCGTGCGGCCGATGGCGCGACATCCTCGCGCCCGCTGCGCCTGCGCGCCGTTCTCTCGGCGATCGAGCCGGGCGGACGCGCCGTGCGTGACGATGTCCGCGTCTCGTACCGCCCGGAAACCCGCTATGTCGGTGTGAAACCGGCATTCGACGATCGTTCGTCTCGCGAGGGTGAATCTGCCTCGTTCGAGGTCGTGTCTGTGGATCGCACCGGCGCGCTGAAGGCCGCCAACGTGAACTGGCGCCTCGTGCGGATCGACTGGAAGTACGACTGGTATCGCGAAGGCGGCGGCGCCTGGCAGTGGCGCCAGTCGCGCCGTGTGGTCGAGCTGGAAAGCGGCCGCGTGACGATCGCCGAGGGCCAGAAGGGTACGTTCAAGACCCGCACGCTCGACTACGGCGATTACGAACTTTACCTGACTGAAGAGGCCAATGGCGGCGAAGCCTCCTATGGCTTCTGGTCGGGCTGGGGCGGTCAGCCGCAGGATGGCGTCGAGGCGCCGGATCGCGTGCGCGTGCAGGTTCCGGACAAGCTGCCGGCCATCGGCGGCGACGTCGATATCACGATCATGCCTCCCTATTCAGGCGAGGCGGAAATCGTGGTTGCGGCCGAGAACGTGATCCTGACCCGCACGATGACCGTGGAAGCCAACAAGGGCGCCCACATCAAGCTGCCCGTCACCAAGGAGTGGGGCGCCGGCGTCTATGTGATGACGACGGTCTACACGCCGCGCGACGCAGCCAAGACGCCGAAACCGCGCCGCGCCGTTGGCGTCGCGCACGTGGCGGTCGACGTTACCCAGCGTACGTTCAAGCTGGATATCGCCGCGCCGCAGGTCCAGCGTCCGAACAGCAAGCTGACGGTCAACATCACGGCTTCCGGGCCGAACGATAGCGGCTACGTCCAGCTCGCTGCGGTGGACGAAGGCATTCTGCTGCTGACCGGCTTCAAGACGCCGGATCCGGCCGACTTCTTCTTCGGCAAGCGCCGTCTCGGCGTCGAGCTGCGCGATGACTATGGTCGCCTGCTCGATCCTAACCAGGGCGCTGCCGGCAACATCCGCATGGGCGGCGACCAGATTGGCGGGGCGGGTCTTACCGTTGTGCCGACCAAGTCTGTCTCGCTGATCTCTGCGCCGGTGAAGTTGAATGGCGGCAAGGCCACCATCACGCTCGATGTGCCGGACTTCAACGGCGAGCTGCGCCTGATGGCTGTCGCCTGGTCCAATTCGGGCCTCGGCTCCGCGTCCAAGCCGGTGACGGTGCGTGACCAGGTTCCGGCCTTGCTGGCCCTGCCGCGCTTCCTCGCGCCGGGGGACACGGCGACCGCAACCCTGACGCTCGACAACGTCGAAGGCGCTGCTGGCGCCTATCGCGCCGCGCTGCAGGCTTCGGCGCCTGTCCGCACGACGACGGGACAGCTGTCCGCCACGCTCGCGAAGGGCCAACGCACGGATATCGACGCCGGCTTCTCGGCTGGCGGCGAGGGCATCTCGAATGTCGCGTTCAATCTGAGCGGCCCGAACAACTACGCCGTCTCGCGGTCTTACCCGATCCAGACGCGGTCTGCGTGGCTGCCCGCCAGCAACGTGATCCGCACGACGGTCCAGCCGGGGGCGACCTTCTCGCCGGCGGCTGACTCGTTGTCGTCGTTCGTGCCGGGCTCGGCCTATGTGCAGGTGTCGTTCTCGCCCATTCCGATGGACGCGGCGGCCCTGTTCGACTCGCTCGACCAGTACCCGTATGGCTGCACCGAGCAGATCACCAGCCGTGCGCTGCCCCTGCTCTATGCCAGCCAGATCGCGGCGCTGGCCGGTCGCAAGACGCCGGCTGACCTGCGCTTCCAGGTGCAGGAAGCGATCAACACACTGCTCAACCGGCAGGGCGCCGACGGCGCCATCGGCCTGTGGCGCACGGGTGACGGTCTTTCCAGCCCGTGGCTCGGCGCCTATGCGACGGACTTCCTGTTCCGCGCCAAGTCGGCCGGTTACGTGGTGCCGGATGCGGCGCTCGACAAGGCGTATGACGCGCTCGAAGCGTTCGCCGTGCGGGAGTCGCGCTGGTCTGTCGGCTATGACTTCGAAGTCTACGAGAGCCGCTGGCACAACGACACCGAGCAGCAGATGACCGACCGTTCGGTCGCCTATGCTGCCTACGTGCTCGCCAAGGCCCGCCGGATGGACAAGGCCCGTCTGCGTTACCTGCATGACGACAAGCTGAAGAACATCGCCAGCCCGCTGGCCCGCGCCCAGATCGGCGCGGCGCTCTACATGATCGGTGACAACGCCCGCGCGAAGTCTGCCTTCGAGCAGGCGGAGCAGGCGGTCGGCTACCAGAACACCGGCGACTACTACCAGACGCCACGTCGCGACATCGCCGGCATGTTGGCGGTTGCGCAGGAAGCCAAGCAGACGACCATCGTCTCGCGTCTCGCCCAGCGCGTGGCGCAGGACCTGCCGGAACCGGATCGTCTGACCACGCAGGAGAAGGCTTTCCTCCTCCTCGCGGCCAACGCGCTTTCGGGCGGACAGTCCGCCGTGACCGTGGCGGTGCAAGGCACGGCGGAGAACAAGTCCACCGGCGTCTATCGTATGACGGACGTGTCGCGCCCGCCCGTGTTCACCAACCGTGGACAGGGCCAGCTCTACGTCACGTCCATCTCGCGTGGTTCGCCTGCAACAGCGCCGTCGCCGGCCTTCGATGGACTGCTGGCGAACAAGCAGCTGTGGACGCCGGGCGGTTCGCCGGTCGACGGAACCAGCTTCCGCCAGGGTGATCGCCTGATCGTGGCGCTGACGGTTGCCTCGACCGAGATGCGTACCACGCCACTGGTCGTCGCGGACCTGCTGCCGGCTGGCTTCGAGATCGAAGCTGTGCTGCGGCCGGAAGATGCGGGCAGCAGCGGGCCGTACCGCTTCCTCGGCGATCTGGTTGCGCCGGATATCGCCGAGGCGCGGGATGACCGCTTCGTGGCGTCGTTCCGTCTCTATGACCAGAAGCGCATGACGGTCGCCTATATGGTTCGCGTGGTGACGCCGGGCACGTTCACGATGCCGGGTGTTGTTGCCGAAGACATGTACCGGCCGGATACGTTCGCCCGCACCGTCTCGCGCACCATCACGGTGGCGAAGCGGAGCTGATGAGAGCCCCCGGCCCAGGTTGCAGAATCTGGCCGGGGTGAACGGACAAGCGTATGGGTACGCCGTGGAAGGAGCGGTTGAAGCGGCTGGCGCCCCCGAAAGGGTGGCGCTTCCGCTTCTGGTGGCCGCCTGAATGGTGGCGGCGCGCGGCGCTCGTCGTGCTGTACGTGTTTGTTCCGTTGCTGTTGGCCGATCTGCTGTTCCCGCCGCCGATCTGGCGGGCGGATACAGTCTCCGGTGTCGTGATGGACCGGCGCGGGGCAGTGCTGCGCGTGTTTCCGGTCGAGGACGGCAAGTGGCGCATGCGGGCGCACCTCGACCAGATCGATCCGGACTTCATCGACGCGCTGCTGGCCTACGAAGACAAGCGCTTCATGTCGCACGACGGCGTTGACGCCATGGCGCTGGCGCGGGCGGCGGGGTCGCTGGCGTCGTCCGGGAGGGTAGTGTCGGGCGGCTCGACCATCACGATGCAGACGGCCCGCCTGCTGGAGCCGCGGCCGCGCAATATCGGCTCCAAGATCGTGGAGGCGTTTCGCGCGTGGCAGCTCGAACGCCGGATGAGCAAGGAGCAGATTCTCGAACTCTATCTCACCATGGCGCCCTATGGCGGCAACCTGGAGGGCGTGCGCGCGGCCTCGTGGGCGTATTTCGGGCGGGAGCCGGACAATCTCTCGCCGGACCAGATCGCGATGCTGATCGCCCTGCCGCAATCCCCTGAAGCGCGCCGCCCGGACCTGCATCCCAAGTCCGCGATCGTGGCGCGTGAGCGCGTATTGCTGCGCCTGGCGGATGAGGGCGTGTTTGCGAAGGACCTCGCGAAGGAGTCAGCCGAGTATCCCGCCCCCAAGCGGCGCGATTTCCCGACACAGGCCTGGCACGCTTCGGAAGAGGCGCTGCGGCGCGCTGCGAACCACGACAATATCCGCACCACGCTCGACATGACGCTGCAAAAGGAGGTGGAGGAGCTGGCGACGCGCTCTGCTGGTCCTGCGCGCGAGGGCGTGCAGGTGGCGATCATGGTGGTGGACATCAATTCGCGCGAGGTGCGCGCTGTTGCGGGTTCGGCCAATCGGAGATCCGCCGGCGGCTGGATCGATCTTACCGATCGGCCGCGTTCGCCGGGCTCGACCCTGAAGCCATTCATCTACGGCCTGGCGTTCGACGATGGCGTGGCGTCGCCCAATACGCGGATCGAGGATACGCCGAAGCGCTTCTCGACCTATCGCCCGGATAACTTCGACCGGACATTTCGAGGCGATGTGACAGTGGCGCAGGCGCTGCAGCATTCGCTCAACATTCCGGCGGTGTCGGCGTTGGATGCGGTGGGGGCGCAGCGGTTTGCAGCGGCGCTGGCGTTTGCCGGAGCGGACCTGAGCATGCCGCTGTCCGCCGATGACGATGCGGGTCTTGCGATTGCGCTGGGCGGAGCGGGCCTGACCGTGCGCGAGCTTGCGCTGCTTTATGCGGCGCTGGGCGATCACGGGCGGGCGTTGCCGCTGAACTGGTTGGCCAGCGAGACGCAGGCCGCGAAGGACCAGAAGACGCCGGCGACGCAGGTGATGTCAGCACAGTCGGCAAGGCAGATCGTGGATATTCTTGCGGCGTCGCCCGCACCGGCCGGCCGGATGCCGGCGCAGCTGACGCAGGAAGCGCCGGTCATCGCGGCCAAGACGGGCACGTCCTATGGCTTCCGCGATGCGTGGGCGGCGGGCGTCGGCAATGGGCACGCGGTTGTCGTGTGGATCGGGCGAGCGGACTCCGCGCCGCGTCCGGGTGTGACGGGGCGCGAGGCGGCGCTGCCGGTGTTGTTCGAGACCTACGACATGATCACGCGCATCATGCCGAAGCGCGGATCGGGGCCGAGCCTGCGCGAGGAGGTGCCGGGCGATCATACGCCCCCATCTGCGCTCGCACGGTTCGAGCGCGAGAACGTGCCGCCGCATATCCTGTTCCCACCGGATGGCGCAGAAGTGTGGAAGGACCAGGAGCACACATCCTTCGTGCTGTCGGCGCAGGGGCGCGGCAAGCTTGTCTGGTACGTCGATGGGCGACCGCTGGGGCGCAATGTGGCGGGCGACGCTGTGTGGCGGCCGGGGCAGGAGGGCTTCTATACACTCTCCGTTGTCGACGCGGCGGGACTGACCGCCAAGTCGCAGGTACGGGTGATGAGCCCGGAATAGGCGTAGAGCTTACTGCGCCAGCCTAATGACTTCAGGGTTCTGCGCGATCGCTTGACGGCCGCCAGCGATCAGGTCGCTGATCGTGTCGCGCGGCAGGCTGACGGCCGTGGCGGCCTTGCCGAGGTTCGAAAAGCGCGCGTCCTTCAAGTCAGAGAAGGCGATCATGTCGAGGCGGACCTCAAGGTCGCGACAGTTCCAGTCCGGGCCTGCGCCGAGTTCCGTTGCTTCGGCTGGTTTGAGGCCGCAACGCCAGGCGATGGTGTCGGCCTTCCATGTCTGCAGCGTATCGCGAAGGGCGTCGGCGGCAGCACGTTTGGGGGCGTTGACGGCGATGCTGAGTGCGGTTTCGATCAGCTGCGCGCCATCAGGGCCACCCTCTTTCAACGCCCATGCGCCTTCGGCGTCGCGCTCTGCGTTGATGATGAGGAAGGTGAAGCGGCGCAGCTTCACGGCGTCACGCGCGGAGAAGGGGGCGTAGGGTGTGTTCGCGGCGGCGCGGAGCGTGACGAGGCTGGAGACGCCAAAATTGTCGGCGACGCCGCCATCGGTGAGGTGGACGTACTGCATCCGCTCCGGTTCGCGGTAGAAGCGGAACGAGCGGGCGGTTTCGCGCAAGAGCATGGGCGCGGTTCGGTCCCATTCCGCTTTGCCGACCCAGCTGGGGAGCGGCGCGGGGCAGTCGGTCGAGAAGGTCTTCAGGACAACGGGCCGGAAAGCGATAGGAACCGACATCGAGGCGGAGACTGCGTCCGACAGTTTCACGGATGGCAGGTCTGCGCAGATCGCCTCGAACCACGGATCGGCGAAGGCGAAAGGCGCGCCGCTGTAGAGGTCCGTGGCGTTGATGATGATCCGGGGCGCCGGCCGCATATCGCTCATACGGGCGCGGCCGAAGACTTCCTTCTCCAGCCAGTTGGAAAGCTTGTCCGGGCCGTTGAGGCCGCCCTGCATGAAGCGGTCCCAGTTCTGGGGCGAGATGAAGCTGGTGTTCAGCTGCGCCTGCCAGTCCTTGTCGAGCAGGGCAGCGCGGAATTCATCGAGGCCTTCCGCGCCACGCTGTCCGTACCACGCCGCGGTGATTGCGCCGCCGGAAACGGCGGTCACCAGCGACACCTTCGAGATCAGCGGCTTGCCGTCGGCCGCCTTGGTATCGCGCAGCTGTTCCAGCACGCCGAGCGAGAAGGAGGCTGCGCGGGCGCCGCCGCCGGAGAAGGCCAGCGCGATGGCATCATCATCGCTCGCAAGATCAATCACCGGCGCGAGCGGTGGCGGCGCGGTGAGTTTGGTGTTGATAGGCCTGGTGTCCGGCAGGCCGGCGCAGGCGGCGGTGAGCGCGAACAAGGCGCAGGCGGCGATACGCATGGAATTCCCCACAAACTCGGTGGGAGAATCCTTCGGCTTTGGCCGCTTGTCTAGCGTTTGGCGCGCGAAACCAGTCGCAGCGTGGAGGGATCGCGCTTGCCCGGGTCGGCGCCGGCAAGGGCGTTGTCGAGTTCTTCGGCGAGAACCTTGCCGCGCTCGACGCCCCACTGGTCGAAGGGGTTGATGCCCCAGAGGATGCCGGCGGCGAAGGTGCGGTGTTCGTAGAGAGCGATCAGGGCGCCGATGGATTCCGGCGCGGTGGTGTCGAGCAGGACAGTGGTGGAGCCGCGATTGCCGGGCATGTGCATGTGGCGGGCTTGCTCCTTGGCTGCGGGGCCGGTCTTGCCTTGAGCGGCCAGTTGGCTTTCGGCTTCGGCGGCGCTGCGGCCGGCGAGGAGGCCTTCGGCCTGGGCGAAGGCGTTGGCGAGGAGGGCGCGGCCGCGAGCCGTGTCGCCGGCGCCCGCATCGCGGCTGGCGACAAACTCGATGGCGCTTTCGCGCATGCCCTGGTGCAGTAGCTGGTGGAAGGAGTGCTGGCCGAGCGTGCCGACCGAGCCCCAGACCATGGGCGCCGTGCGGCCGACGAGACCGGCGGCGTCATCGGCGGCGCTCTTGCCGTTCGATTCCATTTCGAGCTGCTGGAGGAAGTCCGGCAGCTTGCGGAGGCGATGCGCGTAGGCGAGCACCGTGCGGTTCGGGATGCCGAGCGCGGTGTGCAGGAAGACGTCTATCATGGCGAGACGGGCGGGCGTGTTGGCGCTGAGCGGCGCGGTGCGGAAGTGTTCGTCCATTACGGCGGCGCCGGCGAGCAGGCGGTTCCAGACGTCCGCGCCGAGGGCGATCTGCAGGGACAGGCCGACGGATGACCAGACGGAGTAACGGCCGCCCACAGCCTCATCCATCGGGAAGATGCGGTCTTCGGCGGCGCCCCAGGCCTTTGCCTTATCCGGTGCGGAGGAGACGGCGGCGAGATGGTTGTTCGCCTGCGCTTCACCGAGGTGCTTCACCAGCCATTCGCGGGCGAGCTGGGCGTTTGAGGCGGTCTCGGGCGTCTTGAAGGATTTCGAGACGACGAGGACGAGGGTCGTCGCGGGATCAATGTGCGTGGTGGCTTCCGCAAAATCTTCCGGATCGACGTTGGCGGCGAAGCGGATCTCAGGACCTGCAGAATTGTAGTCGCGCAGCGCGTCCCACATCAGGCGCGGGCCGAGATCGGAGCCGCCGATGCCGATATGAAGGATGGTCTTGAGCGGGAAGCCGAGGCCACCCTTGCGCGCAAGGTCCGCGAAAGCAGCGGCTTTTGCCGCTTCGCGGTTCATGGCGTCGATGGCGGGGATGCCCTTGCCGCCGCCCCGCAGGGCCCAGTGCAGGGCCGGGCGGTTTTCGGAAGCGTTGACGATGCGGGCGGCGAAGAGGTCTGCGATCTTGGCTTCCAGCCCGCGTTCTGCGGCGACGGCCTGCATCGCGGCCATGGCGGCGGCGTCGATCGGCTGCTTGGCGACGTCGACTTCGAGGTGGGGGGCGGCCCAGATGAAAGGCGCTATGTCGGCGCGATTGGCGAGGGTGCGCAGCTCTGTTCCCGCGATGCGGCTGGCTTCGGTTTCAACCTGTTTCCAGCTGGCGAGGGTCATGTCTGGGGTTCCTTGCGGCAATTCGCGGTCTGGAGGGATCGCCGCCGCCTGTTGCAAACGGCAAGCCCTGACGTTCATTTGGACGACGGTTAGCGTTAATTCCAGCCTGAGAGCTGTCTCATGCGCCTTGTTGGCCTGATTCCGGTGACATTTGCTGCGATGCTTCTGGCGGCGTGTGGCGGCGAAGCGCCCAAGCCCGCCGCCGAAGTGGCGGCTGTTCCGGTCCCGAAGCTCGAGGACCTGCCCGCGCCGTACAACACGGCGGACGTGGTGCGGGGTAAGGAGATGCAAGGCAGAAAATGCGGCGCGTGCCATTTCCTGCAGGCGTCGCGGGGCAACCAGGTTGGCCCCAACCTGCATGGCATGTTCGATCGCGGCGTCGCGAAGGCTGCGAAGTACAACTATTCCCCCGCGCTGAAGGCGTTCGCCTCGCCGGCCTGGACGCCGGAGCTGCTGGACCAGTGGCTGCTGTCGCCGGACAGTTTCGTTCCGGGAACGGCCATGCGCCTCAACGGCATCACGGACGAGACCGAGCGGCGGGACATCATCGCCTACCTGCTGATCGCCAGCCGCGAATAGGCGCCGGGCCGGGCGGACGATAGTGTCCGTTCCATGACTGTCTCGCTGACACCCCATCCTGATTCGCGCCAGAGCGCCGTGAAAGCCATCTCAGCAGATATGCGCCGGACGGCGACGGGGCTCGCGCTGCGCTATGAGCTGACAGGCGATACGGCGGCGTTGGCGATCCCTGAGCTCTCCAATCCCAGCCGGGCGGACGAGCTGTGGAAGCATACGTGCTTCGAGGTGTTCGTGCGGAAGGCGGATGGCGAGGGCTATCTGGAGTTCAACCTGTCGCCGACGGGGGAATGGGCCGCTTATGCGTTCAAGAGCTATCGGGACGGGATGGCGGATATTGCTGCCGTGAAGAGCGTGCCGATCGGGACACGGCTGTCGGATCAGGCGTTTGCACTGAAGGCGGAGATTGACCTCTCGGGCGTTAAGGGGCTGCCGGAGGGCGACTGGACCGTGGCCGTGACCAGCGTGGTTGAGGCGGCGGATGGATCAAAGAGCTATTGGGCGTTAGCGCACAGCCAAGGAAAGCCGGATTTCCATGCGGCCGAAGGATTTGCGCTCAACCTGCCTGCGCCGGAGTGACCATGAAGTTTGGCATCGACAGGCTGATTGCTGACCCGGCGTTGCGTGCGCCGCTGAAGGGCAAGCGCGTAGCACTCGTCGCGCACCCCGCATCCGTCACGGCGGACCTGACGCATTCGCTGGATGCGCTGGCGGCTTGCAGCGACCTGCGCGTGACGGCGGCGTTCGGGCCGCAGCACGGCATGCGCGGCGACAAGCAGGACAACATGATCGAGAGCCCGGACTACAACGATCCGGTGCACGGCATTCCGGTGTTCAGCCTCTACGGCGAAGGGCGCCGGCCCACCGGTCAGATGATGAGCACGTTCGACACGGTGCTGGTCGATCTGCAGGATGTGGGATGCCGCATCTACACGTTCATCACGACGCTGCTCTACGTGATCGAGGCGGCGGCGGAACACGGCAAAGAGGTGTGGGTGCTGGATCGCCCCAACCCGGCGGGACGCCCGGTGGAAGGGCTCACGCTGCGGGCGGGCTATGAGAGCTTTGTGGGCGCTGGGCCGATGCCGATGCGGCACGGGCTCACGCTGGGCGAGCTGGGCCAGTGGTTCATCGATCACTTCAAGCTGAAGGTCGGCTATCGCGTCATCGAGATGGAAGACTACAAGCCGGATGAAGGTCCGGGCTTCGGCTGGCCGCTGTATGAGCGGACGTGGGTGAACCCGTCGCCGAATGCGCCGAACCTCTGGATGGCGCGGGCCTATGCCGGCACGGTGATGCTGGAAGGTGCGACACTGTCCGAGGGGCGCGGGACGACGCGGCCGCTGGAACTGTTCGGCGCGCCGGATATCGATGCGCGCGCCGTCATCGCCAACATGCAAAAACTCGCGCCGCACTGGCTGAAGGGATGCCGGCTGCGCGAGTGCTTTTTCGAGCCGACATTCCACAAGCATGTGAAACAGATGTGCCAGGGCGTTCAGATCCACACCGAGGATCCGAGCTACGATCACGCGGCTTTCCAGCCGTGGCGCGTGCAGGCGCTGGCGTTCAAGGTGATCCGGCAGATGTATCCGGATTACCCGCTCTGGCGGGGGCTGGATTTCAAGTACGAGTATACCGCCGGACATCTCGCGATCGACGTCATCAATGGCGGGCCGCAGCTGCGTGAATGGGTGGACGATCCGAAGTCCACGCCGGACGATCTCGACGCCATCACTGTGCCGGACGAGCAGGCGTGGCTGGTCGAGCGGAAGCCGTACTTGCGCTACTGAGTGTTCGCTCACATAGTGCCCCGCGATTGAACGGGAGCGCCATGTGAGCGGTGTTGACTACCTCTCCCCCGGAACGGTTGCCGATGCCGTCAGCGCACTGCGCGCCGCCGGCGGATCGGCGAGATTGATGGCGGGCGGAACAGACCTGCTGGTGCAGATGCGCGGCGGGCGGGCCAAGCCAAAAGTGGTAATCGATCTCAAGGGCATTCCGGGCCTGTCGGGCATTCGGCTTGAGGGTGGAGGCTTCATCGTCGGCGCGGCGACGCCGGGCGCTGTGTTGGGCGAGCATGAAGCGTTGAAGGCCGCGTGGCCGGGCGTGATCGAGGCGGCCAATCTCATTGGATCGACGCAAGTGCAGGGCCGCGCGAGTTTGGGTGGAAATCTCTGCAATGCATCGCCGGCGGCGGACAGCGTTCCGGCGCTGATTGCGGCGGGCGTCGTGTGCCTGATCGAGGGGCCGGGCGGCAAGCGCGAACTGCCAGTCGAGAAGGTGCAGACGGGACCGGGCAAGACGGCGCTGGCTGTGGACGAGATATTGGTGGCGTTCCGCTTCCCTGCAAAGGCCGCGCAGTCGAGCGATGCCTACCTGCGGATGATCCCGCGGACAGAGATGGACATTGCCGTTGTCGGCGCGGGCGTGAGTGTGTCGCTGGATGCAAGCGGCGTCTGCACGGCAGCACGTGTGGGAATTGGCGCGGTGGCGCCGACGACGTTGCTGGTTGAAGCCGCCGGGGCTGCGCTGGTTGGGTCAGAGTTCGATGACGCGGCGTTGGCCAAGCTGGAAGCGGCCGTGGCGGCGGCTTGCAGGCCGATCAGCGACAAGCGCGGAACGGCTGAATACCGGACGAAGGTTGCATCGGTGCTGGCGCGGCGCGCGGCGTTGATTGCAAGAGATAGGGCGAGCGCATGAGCCGGACAGTTGTCAAAGCGACGGTGAATGGCGAGCCCGTGGAGTTTCTCGGCGGCGGCGGGCAATCGCTGCTCGATGCGCTACGCGATGAGTTGCGCCTGACGGGCAGCAAGGAAGGCTGCGGTACGGGCGATTGCGGCGCGTGTTCGGTGATCGTGGACGGGCGGTTGGTCTGCGCGTGCCTGATGCTTGCGCCTGAGGCTGAGGGCAAGCGGATCGAGACAATCGAGGGACTGGCGGATGGCAGCAACCTGCATCCGCTGCAGCACCAGTTTCTGGAGCACGCGGCGCTTCAGTGTGGGTTCTGCACGCCGGGCCTGCTGATGGCGTCGAAGGCGCTGCTGGATCGCAATCCGGACCCGACAGAGACCGAGGTGCGCTACTGGCTGGCGGGGAACATGTGCCGGTGCACCGGCTACGACAAGATTGTGCGCGCCGTGATGGATGCGGCGGCGGACCTTCGGCAGGAGAAGCCGAGATGAGCGATGGCAATCAGGGCGGCAAACTGAAAGTTGTTGGCCAACGCCCCATCCGTCCGGATGGCGTCGACAAGGTGACGGGCCGGGCCCAGTTCGGCGCGGACTTCCACCTGCCGGGCATGCTGGCCGGGCGGATCAAGCGCAGCCCGCATGCGCATGCGCGGATCGTCAAGATCGACGCCAGCGCAGCGGCGAGCCTGCCGGGCGTGAAGGCCATCGTTACCAGCGTGGATTTCGACAGGGGCGCCAGCGGTGAAGTTGAAGCGGGCGAGGGTCATACCGCGATCCGTGAAGTGGCTGAGAACTGCCTGGCTTCGGGCAAAGTGCTCTATGTCGGTCATGCGGTGGCGGCCGTGGCGGCGACGCATCCGGAGATTGCAGCTGAAGCGATTGATCTGATCGAGGTGACCTATGAGGCTCTGCCTCATGTGATCGATGTCGAGGAAGCTATGGCGCCGGGCGCGCCGCTGCTGCATGCGGACTTGTTCACTAAAGGCGTCAACCCGAAACCGGACAAGCCCTCCAACATCGCGCTGAAATCCGTGATGGGACGTGGCGATGTTCCGGGCGCGTTCAAGAGTGCTGACGTGATTGTGGAGGGGCGATACACGACGGCTGCCGTGCACCAGGGCTATATCGAGCCGCATGCGTGCGTTGCGTCGTGGGGCGCGGATGGTCAGAGCACGGTGTGGTGTTCGAGCCAGGGGCAGTTTCTCGTTCGCGCGCTGGTGGCCAAGATTCTCGGCATGCCGCTGTCGGACCTGAAGGTGATCCCGGCGGAGATCGGCGGCGGGTTCGGCGGCAAGACGACGGTTTATCTCGAGCCGGTGGCGCTGGCGCTGTCGCGCAAATGCGGGCGGCCGGTGAAATTGGTCATGTCACGCGAGGAGGTGTTCCTTGCGAGCGGGCCGACGTCGGGCTCGGTGATGGACGTGAAGATTGCCGCCACGAAGGATGGCAAGATCACGGGCGCAGAGATGATGCTGGCCTATCAGGCCGGCGCGTTTCCGGGATCGCCGGTTCACCTCGGCTGCATGACGGCGTTCGCCTGCTACGATGTCGAGAACCTCGCGCTGGTCGGCTATGACGTGGTCAGCAACCGGCCGAAGGTTGCTGCCTACCGGGCGCCCGGCGCGCCGATGGCGGCGTTTGCAGTCGAGAGCGCGATTGACGAACTGGCGCGCAAGCTGGGCATGGACCCGATCGACTTGCGACTGAAGAATGCGGTGCGCGATGGCGCCAAGACGGTATACGGCGCGACGGTGAAATCGGCGGCGTTCGTCGAGACGCTGGAGATGGTGAAGGCCAGCGCGCACTACAAGACGCCGCTGGCGAAGGGACAGGCGCGCGGTGTTGCGGCTGGCTTCTGGTTCAACATCGGCGGCGAGTCGTCGGCGGCGGTTCACGTCGATGAGGACGGCGGCGTCACGGTCGTGTCCAGTAATCCGGACATTGGCGGATCGCGTGCGTCGATGGCGATGATGGCGGCGGAGACGCTGGGCCTGCCGATCGAGCGGGTGCGCTGCATTATCGGAGATACAGCGTCGATTGGTTACAGCGGATCGACCGGCGGGAGCCGTGTGACGTTCGCGACCGGCATGGCCGTGGTGCAGGCGGCAGAGAAAGTCGTCGCGGACCTGAAGCGGCGCGCGGCGGAGACGTGGGGCTGCGATCTCGCCATGGTGGAATGGGCGGATGGCGTGGCGAAGTGTGCCGATCCGTCAAAGGATGCAAAGCCGCTCAGCATGAAGGCGATCGCTTCCAGGTCCGCCAAGACGGGTGGGCCGATTGCGGCCGAGGTTTCGATCAACGCGCAGGGCGCGGCCGCGGGATATGGCGTTCACCTGTGCGACCTGGAGATCGATCCGGAGACGGGACGCTCGACAGTCATCCGCTACACAGCGGCGCAGGATGTGGGCCGGGCGATCCATCCGGCTTATGTCGAGGGCCAGCTGCAAGGCGGGGCGGCGCAGGGCATCGGCTGGGCGCTGAATGAGGAATATGTCTACGGCAAATCGGGACAGCTGGAGAACGCCAGCTTCCTCGACTATCGCATGCCGGTCGCCTCCGACTTGCCGATGATCGACACGATCCTCGTCGAGGCGCGACCGAACCCGCGGCATCCCTATGGCGCCAAGGGCGTGGGCGAGGTTCCCATCGTGCCGCCGCTGGCCGCTGTCGCGAATGCGGTGAGCCACATTGTTGGTGAGCGGATGACCTCGCTGCCGCTGTCGCCGGCGAAGGTGCTGGCGGCGATGGCGAAGCGCTGAGCCTTGGCAAGGCTTACGACCATCTCTGGCCGGGTCGGCGATTTCACCGGCGGGCTTACGCATTTTGATGTGGAGGCAAGGTCAGTCCGCGCACTGGTGAGGGAGCTCGAACAGAGGTTCCCGGGCCTCGGCGAATTCGTCGAGGAGCAGATGGCCATCGCCATCGACGGCGAGATTTTCCAGGACGCGCTGACGGCTGAATTCGGGGCGGACAGCGAGATTGTGCTGATCCCGAGGATATCCGGCGGCTGACCGGCTCGCCTAGCAAGGTCTGGCGCTTGCATCACCCGGCGATTGCAGAAACATAGGGTGACGCTGCGCTTGCACAAGGCGCTGCGCGGGTGGGTCAGCTGGTGGTGGGCATGGAGGTCAAGACAGCGCAGCTGCTGGTGGAGTGGCAGGGCGGCAGCGTGGAGGCGCGCAATGTCCTGATCGCACGGTTGCATCCGGAGCTGAGCACGATCGCCGCCGCGCGCCTGCGGGCTGAGCGCGGAACCTCGCTGTCGACCGGGGACCTGATCAATGAATCCGTGATGCGCATTGCGCAGGCGGAGGGGCTTTCCATCGGCGACCGGACCCACATGCTGGCGCTGGCCAGCCGGGTGATGCGGAACATCCTGGTGGACCATGCCCGGTCCAAACACGCCGGGAAACGCGAACACAAGAAGGTGGAGCTGACCACGCAGGTGGATGGCGACCAGCGGTTTGATCTGATTGCGCTCGATTCCGCGCTTATCCGTTTGAAGGTGCTGGACGAGCAGCTCGCGGAGCTTGTGGAAATGCGATATTTTGGCGGAATGACGGTGGAGGACGTTGCGGTGGCGACGGGCCTTTCCGAGCCGACCGTGAAGCGCCGTTGGCAGGTGGCGCGGTCTTGGCTGCTGGATGCGCTGCAGAACCCGATCGACGCGGCATGACCGAGGTTTCGCTTGATCGCGAGGCGCTGCGGCTGTTCGAGGCGTTTCTCGAGGCGGACCCGGCAGACGTGGACGGCTGGCTGGCGGACAAGACGCGCAACCGGCCTGAACTTCTGTCGCGGGTCAGGGCGTTCATCGCGGCCGAGCATCTGGTGACGATGCGGACCGGTGGGGCGGTTGGCGACATTGGCGAGGAAGGGCCGGCGCCATCGCGGCTGGCTGGGTATCTCGTCACCGAGCGGATCGGCGCAGGCGGCATGGGCTCCGTGTTTCTTGCCAAGCGGGACCGGGGCGATTTCGAGCATGTGGCCGCGATCAAGATAATCCGGCCGGGGTTGCTGTCGGAGCGGCTGGTCGACCGGTTCCGGCGTGAGCGGCAGATCCTGGCGCAGCTGCGCCATCCCAACATCGCGCAACTGTTTGATGGCGGCGAGACCGAGGATGGCTCGCCCTACATCATCATGGAGTATGTCGAGGGCCAGCCGCTGCTGGTCTGGGCCGAAGAGACGAAGGCGAGCAAGGCGGAGCGGATCGACAAGCTGCTGCAGGTTTGCGCGGCGGTGTCGTTTGCGCATGGCAACCTGATCGTGCATCGCGACATCACGCCGTCCAACGTGCTGGTGACGCAGGCGGGCGTGGCCAAGCTGATCGATTTCGGCATTGCGCGGCCGGCGGGCCTGCAGGACCCTGTGCCGGCGACAACGCCCGGATCGGGCTCGCTGCATACGCTGAGCCTGACGCCGGGCTATGCGGCGCCGGAGCGGATGACGGGCGCTGAGCCGACGACGGCGGCGGACATCTATTCGCTCGGCAAGCTGGCGGAGAAGCTGCTGGAAGCCGAGGCGGGCGACCGCGAGCTGTCTGCCATCGTGGCGCGGGCGACGGCGCAGGCTCCGGAGCAGCGGTATCCGTCTGTGGATGCGCTGGCGCGCGATCTGCGTGCCTGGCGAGATGGGTATCCGGTTGGCGCGTTCAAGGGCGGCAAGCGTTATGCGTTTGGCAAGTTCATCGGGCGCCATCGCAAGGCGACGTGGGCGAGCGTGGCGGCGGTCGTGCTGTTGCTGGGGGCTTTTGCGGGAACGTCGGTTGCGTGGTGGCTGACTGACAACGCGCGGGCGGCGGAGGCGCGGCGGTTTGAGGATGTGAGGGCGCTGGCGAAATACCTGCTGTTCGATCTCAACGAGCAGCTGCGGGTTGTGCCGGGCAACACGACGGCGCGGGCGGATCTGGCGGCGAAGGCGCAGTCCTATCTCGATGCGCTGGAGAAGACGCCGGATGCGAGCCGCAGCCTGCGGCTTGAGACAGCGCAGGGGCTGGTGAAGCTGGCCGAGATCCAGAATTCGCCACTGGAGCGCAATCTGGGACAGACGGAAACAGCGAAGAGCAATCTGGCGCGTGCACGCGCAATTCTTGCCGACCTGCGCAGCGGGGCGGATCAACCGGAGATCGCGGTTACGGAAGCGCGGATTGCCGCGATCATGAGCCTGATCGTGTTTTACAAGGACGCTGACCCGAAGGCTTCGGAAGCGGAAGTTGCTGCGGGGGAAGCTGCGCTGGCGCGTGTCTCCGAGAAGGATCGCACGCAGGAGTGGCGGCTGGCGCAGCGCGATCTCTCGCGGGCGCAGATCGACCGGTATTCGGGTGACGAGAAATTCGAGGAACTTGTGACCGGGTCTGACCGGCATGACGCGCTGGTGAATGCATGGCCGCCGGGAGAGCGCGACGGGGACCAAGCGGCGATCGAGCATGCCTTTGCCAAGTACAATCGTGGGCTTGGCTGGGCCATGCAGGGCGACAACGCGAGAGGTTATCCCGAGATGCGGCTCGGGCATGACGAGCTGGTTGCAGCAGAAGCGAAGACGCCGGGAAACCCGGACCTGCTCTATTATATCGCGTGGGCGGGTGGAGACGGTTATGCAGCGGCGGCTGGCGCCGACAAGGCTGACGAAGGCGAGTACCTGCTGGTGAGTGCGCGGAATGCGACGGCGCGGCTGGTTGCGATTGCGGATCGGGATGAGTCCGCGCGCGTGCTGAATTTCACCATTGGCGAGGCGTATGCGCAGCATTTGCGGACGAAGGGGCGGTTCAAGGAAGCGATCGCCGAGCAGCAGAAGATCGTCGACGCGCGAATCGCGGAGATGGATGAGACCAGCTCGGGGGCCAATGCCGGCTGGAGCGAGATGATCCTCGGCATGATTGCGCGGGACTCAGGCGAGCGGACGCTGGCGTGTTCGTCCTTCATCAGCGCAGAGGCGCGGTTCACGAAAGCGGATGCGGCGGGAAGGTTGATCGCCTTTCAGCAGGCGTTCCTGCCCGGGCTGCGAAGGACAGTCGATCAATGCAGGCGCGGACGGCCGCTGAGCGAGTTCAAGCCGTTGCGATGAGGGCATGAGGAAGCGATCCCTCGCGCTGGGGCCGCGGGGTTGGGACGTTGGATGTGGCCTGAGCTAGGTCAGGCGAGTTTCCAGCAGCATGCACCGCTCATTCCGGCGCCCTTCGACTCGGCGCTGCGCGCCGGCTCAGGGTGAGGCG
>JAOATF010000217.1 GCA_030158285.1 Hyphomonadaceae bacterium | reverse complement strand
AGCGTCGCCAAACCAGCGGGGCCTCCCCGCGTCCCCGGGCCCTCCAAAGGGCTCACGCGCTACAGCAAACCTCCATGCCATGCGGCAGTGGAGTTTTCACGACGTGCAGAATGAAAAACGATGGGATCGCTTCCCGACAAGCGAAGAACCGCCTTCGCGGAACCGGATTGCTGCACTGCATTCTGTGCATCCCGCCCGACGCTCACGCGCGTTTGACGCAAGCCGCAGCCTTGGCGATAGTCGCCGCAGCCTCTGGGGGACCGCGTCATGAGACTTGCTGCAACTCTCGCGCTGCTATCGCTTGCGGCCTGCGCATCACTTCCGGCAACACCAGCAAAGCGGACCGTTGTCGTGGACGGCGAAGCGACCATCAAGGTTATGCCGGACACATTCCTCGTCAGCGCGTCGCTCGTGACGAGAAGTCCGGACCAGTCAGCCGGCCTTGCCGAGCTGTCGAACAAGCTCGTTCAGGTGAAAGAAAGCTTGCCTCGCCTCGCTGGCTTGAAGCAGCTCGAAATCAACTCTAACGACATACAGCTGGTCCCGGTCTACGAACCAATGTGCATGCGGGAATCAGGATATGGTGGCAACCCGTCATGTCCCATTGCAGGCCGCATGGGAGCGATAGACTTGGTTGTACGGGGAAGTCCGGCAGACCGCGCAGGACATGTCGTCTCGATGCTGTCCCAACTCGGTGCGGAGACGGTAAAGCTGCAATCCTTCTCGCTTTCAAACCTCAAAGCCGAACAAGACAAGGCCATCACCGCAGCGGTAGAGGACGCACGCGCAAAGGCGTCTGCAATTGCCATGGCGGCAGGTTCGCGAGTAACCGGCCTCGAGAAAGTTCAGTATGGTCGCGGCTTTGACGAGTCCTCTTCGATGGATTCGTTCTCGATCATGTCGGTTTGGGAAAATGCCCCACAGGTCGGGGGGTTGATCGCTCCAACCGTCGACCTCGACGTCACCCCGTCGCCTGTCGAAGTGTCCGTGAAGATTGTAGCCTCCTTCGCTGTGGAATAAGCCTTATCGCCATGAACCGTCGCCATTTCCTCCTCGCCTCCGCCGCCACCGCAGTGCTCGCCGCCTGCGCCTCGCCGCCGCTCGCCAGCGCCAGCACGCGCAAGCCGAACATCGTGCTGATCCTCGCCGACGATCTCGGCTACGGAGACCTCGGCGCGTTCGGCAATGGCATGATCCGCACGCCGAACATCGATCGCCTCGCCGCCGAAGGCGCGAAGCTCACGACGTTCTACGCCTCCGCCAACGTCTGCACGCCCAGCCGCGCCGGCCTCCTCACCGGCCGCTACCCGATCCGCACCGGCCTGGCCCGTGACGTGATCCGCGAGACGGACACCCATGGCCTGCCCCTCGCCGAGATCACCATCGCCGAAGCCCTGAAGCCGGACTACGCCACCGCCCTCGTCGGCAAATGGCATCTCGGCCACGTCGCGCCGTTCTGGCCGCCGACCCAACAGGGCTTCGACCTGTTCTACGGCCTGCCCTACAGCCACGACATGAAGCCCCTCAAGCTCTACGACGCCGAACCCGGCGTGGAGATCACGCAGGAAGATCCGGAGATGGATCGCCTTACCGAGAAATTCTTCACGCGCGGCCTGCAGTTCATCGACGCCAACAAGGACCGCCCGTTCTTCCTGCTGCTCACGCTCACCGCCCCCCACGTCCCCCTCGATCCGCACCCGGATCATGCCGGCCACAGCGCGGCCGCCGAATATGGCGACGTGGTGGAAGAGATCGACGCCAATGTCGGCCGCCTGATCGCGCGCCTGAAGCAGCATGGCATCGACAACGATACGCTGGTGATCCTCACCTCCGACAACGGCCCGTGGTGGGAAGGTTCCGCCGGCGGCCTGCGCGATCGCAAGGGCGGCGCAGGCTGGGAAGGCGGCTATCGCGTGCCCTTCATCGCACGTCAGCCCGGCCGCATCCCCGCCGGCCTCGTCAACGACTCCATCGCCATGAACATCGACCTGCTACCCACGCTCGCCAGCTGGACCGGCAGCCCGACGCCCGGCGCGCAACTCGATGGCGCCGACATCACCTCGCTGCTGACCATCCCGAAAGCGCCGTCACCGCACGACGAACTCGTCCTCTTCATCAACGAGGACGTCGCCGCCATCCGCACGCAACGCTGGAAATACGTCGTCCGCAGCTTCTATCGCAGCTACGACGCCCCGCTCGACGCCGCCGGCCGCGTCGACTGGGCCGTGCTGGTCGACATGCCCAGCGATCCCGCCGAATCCTACGACGTCTCGGCGCGCCATCCCGACGCGCTCACCGACATGACCGCCCGCCTCGAACGCGCCCGCGCGACCTTCGCCCCGCTGAAAACCCCGCCGAAGGCGCCTACCTAGCTTTCTTCGCCGCGTTCAACTCCGCCGCCGCCTTCACCAGCGCCTTCAGCGCCTTCTCGTCGATCTTGTCGCCCTCGTGGATGTCGATCGCCCGCCGCGCATTGCCTTCGAGGCTGGAATTGAACAGCCCTTTCGGGTCGGGCACGGACGCGCCCTTCGCGAAGGTCAGCTTGATATACGTCTTGTAGCTCTCGCCCGTTGTAATGATGCCGTTGTGCTCCCATGTCGGCACACCGCGCCACTTCCAGTCCTCGACCACGCCGGGCACAGCGTCGTGGATGATCTTGCGCACCCGCGCCAGAACATCGCCCCGCCAGTCGCCCAGCTCTTTTATCCGCCCGTCGATCAGCTTCGACGGAGACACAGTCGCCTTCGCTTTCGTCGCAGCGCTGTCGGTTTTCATCACAGGCTTCGCGACAGCCTTCTTCGTCACCGGCTTTTTCATCGCCCCCTCACATCTTGTCGCCAGGCAATTTGCTCGCCTGCTTCACCCAGCTCGCAAACTGCTTCTCGTCGAACTCGCCCTCGCCGATGTGCAGGTAGCGCACATGTTTCACCTTGGAAGCCACCGGCGGCAGCGGCGTCATCTCCGCGCCGTGGAAGAAACTGACCTTCACGTACCTGGCGTAGACATGGAACGCGAGAAACCACGTCCCATCGCCAAAGCCGTAGAGCGGCGTGTTCCACTTCACCGCCTTCGCCACCTTCGGCATGACACGACTGATCACCCGGTCGATGTCCGCGCCGATCCCGCGCGTCCAGCCCGGCATCGCCTTGATGAACGCCTGCACAACCTCATCGCCATGACCCTTGGCAATCTGCGGATTGCCGCCCGACAGCCGCACCACGCCATCCGCGTCCGGCTTCAACGGCTTGCGCGCCTTCATTGCGGACTTGGCCGGAGCCTTCGCTGATTTTTTCGCCGGCGCCTTCGCCATCACGCTTTCCCCGCCACGCCTTCAAGCTTCTCGAGCATCTGCGTCCAGCCCTGCAGCGCGCCACCCAGCGCCTGTTTCTGCGTCGTGCGGAAGCCCGCCTGCTCCACCCGCAGGTGCGTGCCCGTCGCTGTCGGCGTGAGGTTGAACGTCACCACGCTCCTGAGCGCATAGGCTTGATCTTCGTGATCGAAATCCCACGTGTAGGACAGCGCACGGTTGGGCTCGAGCGTCAGCACTTTACAATCGAGCACCCCGCCCCACTCGCCGCGCAGCTTGAAGGTGTGGCCGACTGTCGGAACGAAATCGTTCTTCATCAGCCAATCTTCCATCAGGTGCGGCTGCGTCAGCGCGCGCCAGAGTTTTTCCGGCGCGTGCGGAAAGTCTCTTTCGACGACGACGGAGCGTGTTTCGGCCGCTGCGTTGCTCATTGGTCCATCCTTTTCAGAAGGTCTTCCAGATCGTCCATCCGGCTTTCCCAGAAACCCGCCATCTTGCTGGTCCAGTCGACCAGCGGCGCCAGCGCCTGCACCTGCGCGCTGTAGTGCGTGTTGCGCCCCTCATGCCGGTCGCGCACCAGCCCAGCCTGCTTCAGTACGCCAAGGTGTTTGGACACCACCGGCTGCGAGACGCCCGCCCGCGCCGTCAGCGCGCCGACCGTCTTCTCGCCCTCCCGGCAGAGCCGCTCGAAGATCGCCCGCCTTGTCGGATCGGAGAGCGTCCGGAAGATCACGTCCTGAGCTTTCGACATGCGCAACTCATATCCCGTTGGCTATGGATTAAACCTATAGCCACACGGGTATGGATTGGTCAAGCGGCAGGCAGAAGGAAATCTGAAGTCGCCTGTGAAACGGCCTCCGCTTGCGTGTGGCGGCTAACGCCCCTAACCACGCGTCATGGCCGTCTACACCGACATCGACGACACAACGCTCGCCACGCTACTGGACGAGTACGACCTTGGCCCCGCGCTCGCCTTCAAGGGGATTGCGGAAGGCGTGGAGAATTCCAACTTCCTGCTCGAGACGCCGAAGGGCCGCTTCATCCTGACGGTGTTCGAGAAGCGCGCGAAACGCGAAGACCTGCCCTTCTTCATGGGCATGATGGGCCATCTTGCCTCGAAAGGCTTCCCCGCCCCGCTGCCCGTGCCGGCGAAAGACGGAAACCCGCTGCGCACCGTGCTCGGCAAGTCGGCGGTGATCTGCACCTTCCTGCAGGGCATGAGCCCGCGCCGCCCGAACCTCGACCAGTGCCGCGAACTCGGCCAGTCGCTCGGCCGCTTCCACGCAGCCCTCGGCGACTTCCGCATGCGCCGCCCGAACGACCTGTCGCTCGGCGCCTGGCCCAAACTCTGGGAAGGCCGCAGCGCCGAAGCCGATGCGCTCGCGCCCGGCCTGTCGTCGCAGGTCGATGGCGACATGGAATTCCTGAAGGCCAACTGGCCCAAGACCCTGCCCGGCGGCGCCATCCACGCCGACATGTTCCCGGACAACACATTCTTCCTCGATGGCAAGCTGTCCGGCGTCATCGATTTCTACTTCGCCTGCTCGGACTTCCTCGCCTACGATCTCGCCGTCTGCCTCAACGCGTGGTGCTTCGAACGGCGCGGCGAGTACAACCTCACCAAGGGCCGCGCGCTGATCGCCGGCTACGAAAGTGTCCGCCGTCTGGAGCCGCGCGAACGCGCCGCCCTGCCGACGCTGTGCCGGGGCGCCGCGATGCGATTCTTCCTCACCCGCCTCGTCGACCTTGCGGCAACGCCGAAAGATGCCCTCGTAAAACCACACAATCCCCTCGACTACGCCGAACGGCTCGGCTTCCATCGTCAAGCGAAGTCGCCGGAGGATTATGGGGCGTGAGTGAAACCAGGGTTGGGGAACCCAGCAAACGGCGAAAAGTGGTCACGACGATCATCGGCCTGATCGTCGCCCCCATCGTGATATGCGTGTCAATTGTGATCGGCATCATCATCTTCTCGATGGTCACCGATCGCGGCATGGGAACCGCCTACTTCGGCGGCAACTTCACCCTTCTGATCGGCGCCGTGATCTATGGCGGAACCTTCGGCCTCGTGCCGTCCGTGCTTGTCGCCCTGCCGCTGCATCACTATTTCGTCCGCAAGCAGTGGAACAGCGCCGTGCAGCATGGCGCGCTGGGCGTTGTGGCGGGCGTGCTGTCGTTGATCATCTTTATGGCGGTCATGTCAGCATGGATGCAGGGGCCGAGCCCATTCATGTATCCCGGCGCCTACATCGGGATTGCAGCGATCGGCATAGCCGGAATCCCCGGCGGCCTCGCCTTCTGGATCATCCGCCGCCCCGACCGCGACGCCCCGCCGATCCCCGACGAGGTGTTCGCGTGAGCGATGCAAGAGTTGGGAAAGACAGAAATAGCGGCGCGGGCGCCCGTCTGATAACAGGCCTCTTCCTCGCACCGATCATCGGCTGTCTCGTCGGTAGCGGCCTCTTCGTCATCAGCAATATCGCTTTCGAGTCGCTCGCAACCGACTCATATACAGCCCGTCAGCACGAGCTCTGGTATATCCTTGGCTACGTCGCCATTTATTCATTCCAGATATCAATTGTCATAGGCGTACCGGTGTCGTTCGTTTTTGGGTTGGCGATCCACGTCGCACTGGAACGCGCCAGCATCAGCAACCTGCTTGCCTATGCTGGCGCAGGTGCGGCTCTCGGAATCATCGCGCTCGAACTCTTCCTGCTATCAAGGGGAGATGGCGCTTCCTTCGAGTATGGAATTCCAGTTCTCGGCGGATTATGTGGCGGATTGTCCGCGCTGACCTTCTGGTTCATCCGCCGCCCCGATCGCGACGCACTCAGCGCGCCACCGACACCATGATGCCCACGCCGACCGCGGCCGCGATGGCGATCATCACCAGCCACATCGGCAGGCCCGCGGCCTTGGCCGCTGGCGCATCAGCCTCCGCTGCGCGCAGGCGCACCGGCCCCTCCGGCTCATAGTCGTCCATCGCGCGCCGCTCGCCGAGGCCGATCGTGTCGAACTCGTCTGCCTCCGTGCGCGCAACACCGATGCGCCGCAGCGCCTGGTTGATCGGCCCGGCGCCGCCGCGCGCCGTCTGCGGCGCCATCACCTGCTGGCCATCGACGAACGCCGTCGCCGATTGTCCGCCCGTGCCGCCAAAATACTCCGTCTCGATATACGCCAGCCCGCCGCCCTTCACGGTCGCCGCCGCCAGCGCTTCCGAGAGGCCGAATGGCGAGACGTCCAGCCCCGACGGCCGCACCGCACCGGGATGCTTCGCCTCGATCGCGTCATACAGAGTCTGATCCACAGGTATCGCCAGCCAGCCGGCGCGCAGCTCCACGCTGCGCGACCCCGGCCATTGCCGCAGGAAAGCGGCAACTGCCTCGCCCTGCCCGATGATCAGGTGAACGCTGTGTCCCATGCGACGACACTACCACGAGTCTGGACGCGACAAGCGCGCGCTATGTGGCGCGATGGTGCGAGACCTTCGAAGCGGCGGCCCGCAAGAGCGCCCTGGCGTAGAAGGCATGACCCGGCTGCAGCACCCTGAACCCCACTGTCGGTCGCGGATTGCCAGCCTTGTCGCGCGCCCTCGGAACCACCGCCGTCCCAAAATAAAGCTGCATACCGCCCAGTCCATCTGGCCGCGCACCAACCATCAACCAGCTCCGCGTCAGCCCCACGAAGTCGCACACCAGAAGCTGCGTGTCCGTCCGCCCCTCGACCGTCCAGGCCGCAAACGCATCCGCCTCACCGCTTGCCAGCGCCCGCACATCAGCGTCGTTGCACCCGCGCCCGATCAGCATCAGGACGAAGCGCTCGCATTTGAACAGGCCGGTCGTATAGAAAGCGTCGATGAACTGAGACGCGCCAACCTCACGCTCCACGCCCACCGAATAACAGTCGGTATAGGCGCCCGGCATGTCGCGATACCGGGCCAGCAAGGCTCCGTCCGGAAGCGGCGACGCTTGAATCGCGTGGGTCATGCTTTGCCTACTGCAGGCCAGTCAATTCCGGCACGCTACGGTTGACGCGCGCGGCGAACAATCAGACTTACAGCCGCATGACCGACGTGATCGAAATCTGGACTGACGGTGCCTGCTCGGGAAACCCCGGCCCCGGTGGCTGGGGCGCGCTGATGCGCACCAACGGCGTCGACACGGAGCTGCACGGCGGCGAGCCGGGCACGACCAACAACCGCATGGAGCTGATGGCCGCCATCTCAGCCCTTGAATCGCATCCTGCGGGCGCCAAGATCATCCTCCACACCGACAGCACGTACGTGAAGGACGGCCTGACCAAGTGGATTATCAACTGGAAGCGTAATGGCTGGAAGAACGCCGCCAAGGAGCCGGTGAAGAACAAGGATCTCTGGATCCGTCTCGAAGCCGCCGCCTCTTCCCACAAGGTCGACTGGCGCTGGGTGAAAGGCCATTCCGGTCACGTCGAGAACGACCGGGCCGACGCGCTGGCTCGCCTCGGCTGCGAGGAGAACCGCGTCCGGCGCTAGTTGCCGCCCGCAATCTTCCGCGCCACGCGCATCCTTTTGCCCGGACCGTCCGGCTGGTGTAGAACGCGCATTACACACCGGGGCGGACCATGAACGTCGAACTCGCCGAAGAACGCATCCTGCTGCTGCCCGACAAGCTGGGCGCCGCGCAATCCGAAGGCCGCGCCTGGGCCAAGCGCACCGAAGCCTTCGGCGCCTTCGCGCGCCTCGGCGGCCTGCTCCAGAAGCCGAAGGACGAGGACTACGAAGTCGTCTATCGCGAGCTGCGCCTGCAACCCTTCTGGCGCCTCAGCGCCTCCACCACCCACGTCTACGAGCGCACCCGCCAGCACAAGCTGAAGGTCGCCCCCGAAGTGCAGTCGGTGACCATCAACGGTCAGGACTTCCCGGTCGCCAATCGCGACGCAACCGTCGCCGTCACCGAGAACTGCCGCGAAGCCAGCCAGCGCGAATGGCTGTTCGACGGCATATCCAAGAAGGCAGACCCCAGCCTCAAATCCTATATCGGCTCCGACGCCAAGCCGGCGACGACAGATGATCTCAACGAACAGGCCAAGGCCGGCGCCGTCATCGTGCCGCCGCAAGCCAAGGCCTCGATGCTGACCCGCGACGTCATCTCGCAAGCCATCCGCAAGATCGAAGCCGATCGCGTGATCGAAGAGACGATGCGCATCGATGCGATCGACCTGTTCTACCGCCCCGTCTACGCCGTGCGCTATCGCTGGCAGGGCAAGGAAGCGGTTGTCGAGGTGGATGCCGTAACCGGTGAGGCCCGCGGCGGCGGCGCGACGTTCGAGGCCTATGTCGGCAAGCTGGTCGACCGCGAATTCCTGCTCGACGCTACTGCCGAAGCCGCCAACATGTTCATCCCCGGCGTGAACCTCGCCAAGATCATCGTGGTGAAAAGCCTGAAGCTCGGCGCGAAAGCCTAAGCCGGGCGCACCTTCAGCAACCCACCCTCGGCCGCCACGATCACGATGGCGTCGCCCTCGGCGATCATCGCGCCATCGGCCTGCTCCGCCAGCCACACCGTGTCGCCCACCTTCACCTTGCCGCGCTTGTCGACAAAGGCGGTCGCCGCACGTCCGTGCTGGCCGACCATGTTGGCCAGCCGGTCATTGAGATTGGGATGCGTCGTGTTGCGTGCGCTGCGCAGCCCCTTGAACAGCGTACGCCCCGAAATCACGAAGGCGATGGCGACCACGCCGAAGAATGTCAGCTGCCCTTCCCATCCGCCCACCGGCGCCGGAACCAGCAAGGCAAACAACGCCGTCAGGAACGCGCCCGCCGCAACCCACAGCAGGTCGAACGTGCCGACAGCCACCTCGATGGCCAGCAGCACAATGCCGAGCCCAACCCAGTGCCAGACGCTCAGTCCCTCAAGGAAACTCACAACCGCCTCCATCGCCCCCTCCCCGTGTCAGCGCGTGGCGAACGGACTGCCGCCGGCCGGCGGCTTGTCCGGCGCGGCATTGCCGCGCTTCACATTGTCGGTCAGCGCCTTCACGCCCTCGATCGCGCCGACCAGTCCGGCAAAGTCCGCCGGCACGATCACCGTGCGCTGCTGGTTGGAGCTTGCAAGCTTGGCAAACGCCTCCACATATTTGAGGCCGAGGAAGTAGTTGATCGCATTCACGTCGCCGGCCGCGATGGCTTGAGACACCACCTCCGTCGCCTTGGCTTCTGCTTCCGCCGCCCGCTCGCGCGCCTCGGCATCCCGGAACGCAGCTTCCCGCCGTCCCTCGGCCTCGAGGATCTGCGACTGCTTCTGTCCTTCCGCCTTGAGAATGGCCGAAGCCCGGTCGCCTTCCGCTTCAAGGATCTGCGCGCGCTTCAGGCGCTCGGCTTTCATCTGCCGCGCCATCGCCTCGGTGATATCCGCCGGCGGCGTCAGGTCCTTGATCTCGATCCGCGTGACCTTGACGCCCCACGGCTGGGTCGCGGCGTCGATCACCGACAGCAGGCGCGCGTTGATGTCGTCGCGGTTGGACAGCACCTGGTCGAGGTCCATCGATCCGACAACAGTCCGGATGTTGGTCATCGAAAGATTGCTGATCGCGCGGATCAGGTCGTTGACCTCGTAAGCGGCCGGGACCGGATCGATGATCTGGGTGAACACCACGGCGTCGCACGACACCATGGCATTGTCCTTGGTGATCACCTCCTGCGTCGGGATGTCGAGCACGTTCTCCATCATGTTCAGCTTGTGACCGATGCGGTCCACGAACGGCATGATGAAGGCGAGGCCCGGCTGTAGGGTTCGCGTATACCGGCCGAACTGTTCGACCGTGTACTGATAGCCCTGTGGAACCACCTTCACGGCGCTGAAGATCAGGATGACGCCGAGCACGACCAGAAAAATCGGAACCAGCGCCAACGCATTCTGGCTGAGATCGAAGTCCATCCAACCCACTCCTCATTAGATGTCAGGAGGCTAGTCGCCTGAATGGATGGGGGCAATGCCAATACGACACGGCAGATACGACAATGGCGGAGTTGGCATCACCAACCCCGCCATTCCGGCAACGTAAGGCTAAAAAAATCAGAGCTGGCCGAGCATGTAGTCAGCGGCGCTGACCTTGAACTCGCCCGGCCCCTCGACGTTCAGCTGCTTCACCACGCCGTCCTCGACGATCATCGCATAGCGCTTCGAACGCGAGCCCATGCCGAAGCCCGAACCATCCATCTCGAGCCCGACAGCCTTCGCAAACGCGCCATTGCCGTCCGCGAGCATCACCACGTCCTCGCCCACCTGCTGGTCCTTGCCCCAGGCGTTCATGACGAACACATCGTTCACCGAGACGCAGGCGATCGTGTCCACGCCCTTGGCGCGGAAGTCGGCAGCGTGCTCCTTGTAGCCCGGCAGGTGCCGCGCCGAGCAGGTCGGCGTGAATGCGCCCGGCACCGCGAACAGCGCCACTTTTTTCCCAGCAGTCAGCTCGGCCACTGTCAGGTCCGCCGGCTTGCCTTCCTTCATCACCTTGAAGGTCACCTCGGGCAGCTTGTCGCCCACCTTGATCGTCATGCGCTGTCTCCCTGGATCAGCCGGGTTGAACCGGTAGCCATGTAGAGCGTTTCAGACGGGATGGCGAATCCGGTCCCGGTCGCCGATAGGCGCTTGCCTTGGCCGTCCCGAAAGCCCAGCATGCCGCCTCTGGTCCGCGCAGGAGAAGCGCACTGTTGCAAGGCTCACTCGCCGGAAGGCTGCTGATCGCGTCCCCCGCGATCGAAGATCCCCGGTTCAGCCGGGCGGTGATCCTGATCTGCACCCACAATTCCGACCATGCGATGGGCATCGTCCTGAACAAGGCCAGCGAGGGTGATAGCCTGCCCGAACTGCTGGACCAGCTGGGCGTCGACGGCCACGAGGCGCCGGAGAATGCCCACATCCTCGCCGGCGGCCCGGTCAGCCACGAGCGCGGCTTCGTCCTCCACTCCGAAGACTATGACAGCGAAGGCGCAACGCTCAGCATCTGCGACGGCGTCTGCCTCACCGCCACCCGCGACGTGCTGCACGCCATCACGTCCGACCACCCGCCCGAACGCTATATCCTGGCGCTGGGCTATTCCGGCTGGGGCCCGGGGCAGCTGGAAATGGAGCTGTCGGAGAATGTCTGGCTGATCGGAGTGCCGGATGTGGCGCTCGTCTACGACGCCTCGCTGGACACCAAATGGAGCCGCGCCCTCGCCCGGATCGGCGTTTCGCCTGACAGGCTCCAGATTTCAGGCGGAAAAGCCTAGAACCGCCCCTCTGCAAAGCCTTGCACCCGCCCGGACCTTGAGTTGGCGGGCGAGGCCGTCTAGGGCAGGCATCTACGAGACAATTCGCATCGTCCGGAGGCTCAGGTGAGCGTCGACAAGAACACGGTTCGCAAGGTTGCCCGGCTGGCGCGCATCGCCATGCCCGAGGAGCGGCTGGAGCCCATGGCCAAGGAACTGAACGGCATCCTCGCCTGGATCGAGCAGCTGAATGAAGTCGATGTCGACGGCGTCGAGCCCATGACCACGCCGGTCGAGATGAAACTGCCCCTGCGCGAAGACGTCGTCAGCGACGGCAACATCCGCGACCAGGTGCTCGCCAACGCGCCGAGGACCGAAGAGGGATTCTTCGTCGTTCCGAAAGTGGTGGAATAGATGGTCGACCTTTCCGACACCTCCGTCACGTCCGACCCGCGCTGGAAGGCCTTCAACGGCGAAGGCTTCATGTGCTCGTGCGGCTGGAAGCATATCGGCCTGTTCCCGATCAACCTGCTGATGCCGATGAGCTGGGATGGCGACCAGACCTACGAGGAAGACTCGGCGCTGGTCATGGACCGCAGCTTCCTCTCCGCCAGCTACTGCGTCTGGCAGGGGCAGTCGTTCGCGCTCCGCGTCCGCCTGCCGATCATGGTCAAAGGCGTAACGCCGTTCTCGTTCATGTTCACCGTGTGGGCCAGCGTCAACAAGTCTGACTTCGAGGCCTACGTCGCCGCGAAGAAAGCCGGCACGCTGAAGAACGACATTAAATTCCCGGCACGTCTGATCAACCGCCTTGCAGGCTTCCACGACACTTCCAATCTGATGGGCTTCGCCTTCCAGCAGGATGATGGCTGGCCGCCGCTGCTCCTTCTTGCCGGCGAACAACCTTTCACCAACCGCCCCGACCACCCGCTGATCACCGAGCAGCGCAACGGCATCGAATTCGATCGCGCGCTCGAACTCTTCGCGATCTACGGCCACGACATGCGCGAAGCGGCGGCGAAAGCCAGAGGATGACGGCGATGCGCGCCCCTCTCGCAACCGGCCTGACACTCGCCGAGGAAGATCCTCGCTCGGCGGATGCTGTCGCGCTGTTCGACGAGATGTCGGTGTTCGTGCTGGCGACCTATCCCGAGGACGAGGAGAACGGCATCGTCCCGACCTCGACCGCGGACCTGGCGCAACAGGGCGTGCTGGTGATCGCCCGCGTCGATGGCGCGCCCGCCGGCTCCGGCGCCCTGATGGCGCACGATCCGGTGGATGGCCTCGTGGCGCTGGAAGTGAAACGCATGCTGGTGCGCCCCGCCTTCCGCGGCCACGGCATCTCCAAACGCGTGCTTGAGCGGCTTGAGCAGGTCGCCCGACAGCGCGGCGCGCAGACACTCGTGCTGATGTGCGGCCCGCGACAACCCGAGGCGCTGAGCCTCTACGAAAAATCCGGCTACGCGATCCGCAACGCCTACGGAAAACACGTCGACCACCCGCTGAGCATTTTCTTCGAGAAGCATCTGTAGATGACCAACCTCACCCAACTCTCCCTCTCCGACGCTGTCGATGGCTTGAAGGCGAAGACCTTCTCGTCGCAGGAGATCACGCAGGCTTTCCTGAAGCAGATTGAAGCTTCCAACGACACGCTCAACGCCTACGTCGTCGTCACCGGCGACAAGGCGATGGACATGGCGAAAGCCTCCGACGCCAAGCTCGCCAAGGGCCAGGGCGGCAAGCTCGAAGGCGCGCCGCTCGGCATCAAGGACCTGTTCTCGACGAAGGGCGTGCGCACCACGGCCTGCTCCAACATCCTCGGCGAGTTCACGCCGACCTATGAGAGCACTGTCACCCAGAACCTGTGGGACGAGGGCTCCGTCATGCTGGGCAAGCTCAACATGGACGAGTTCGCCATGGGCTCGGACAACGGCACCTCGCGCTTCGGCCCGCCGACCAATCCGTGGCGCCGCGAAAACTCCAACGCCAAGCTCACCTCCGGCGGCTCGTCGGGCGGTTCGGCCACGGCCGTCGCCGCCGACCTCTGCCTCGCCGCCACCGCCTCCGATACCGGCGGCTCGATCCGCCAACCGGCAGCGTTCACTGGCATCGTCGGCATCAAGCCGACCTACGGCCGCGCCAGCCGCTATGGCATGGTCGCGTTTGCCTCATCGCTCGATCAGGCCGGTCCGCTCGCCAAGACGGTGAAAGACGCCGCCCTGATGCTCGAGGTGATGTGCTCGGGCGACAAGAAGGACTCCACCAGCCTGCACCTGCCCGTGCCGGAATGGTCGAAGTCCATCGGCAAGTCGATCAAGGGCATGCGCATCGGCGTGCCGAAGGAATACCGCGTCGACGGCATGCCGGAAGAGATCGAGAAGCTCTGGCAACAAGGCATCGCGTGGATGAAGGCCGCCGGCGCCACCATCGTCGACGTTTCGCTGCCGCACACCAAATACGCCCTGCCGGCCTACTACATCGTCGCCCCGGCCGAAGCCTCGTCCAACCTCGCCCGCTATGACGGCATCCGCTATGGCGCGCGCCAGTCCGGCGATGGTTCGCTGACCTCCACCTACGAGACGACCCGCGCGAAAGGCTTCGGCGCAGAGGTCCAGCGCCGCCTGCTCATCGGCACATACGTGCTGAGCGCCGGGTATTACGACGCGTACTATCTGCGCGCCCAGAAGGTCCGCACGAAGATCCTCAACGACTTCGAGGAGGCTTTCAAACAGTGCGACGCCCTGCTCACGCCCGCCACGCCCAGCGCCGCATTCGGCTATGGCGAGAAGGGCGATGATCCGGTCGCCATGTACCTCAACGACATCTTTACCGTCACCGCCAACCTCGCCGGCCTCCCCGCCCTCGCCCTCCCCGCCGGCCTCGACGCGCAGGGCCTACCGCTCGGCCTGCAGGTCATCGGCAAGGCGCTGGACGAAGAGTCCTGCTTCCGCGTCGCCGCCGCCATCGAAGACGCCGCCGCGTTCAAGGCCCGACCTGCGAAGTGGTGGTAATGTGAGCGAGCGCCCGGACAAACGCGGCGCGCTTGCCCTCACTGGCGTCATTCCCGCCATTGCGTTGAGCGCGGGGCTGTTGTCGTTGTCTCCGGATAGTCCGGTGCGGCAGGAATACTGGCCGTGGCTGCCGGCGCTTGTGCTGGTCATCGGGGTGGGGTGCAGTGCGCTGTTCTGGCTGGTGTTCGCGCCGCGCCGGGACAAGCAGGACCGCGATCCGCGCTGATATTGAGCCCAGCTAATCAATCCGTCGCGTTGACCGGCCGGTAAAGCCGGGGCTTGTGCTGCGCATGCTCAGTTTCGAAGACTCGATCCATCTCGTGGCCGCCGGCGAAGGACGCTGGGCCGGCGAAGTTGACCCGGCCTACAAGGGCTTCGGCAGCCAGTTCGGCGGCTGGACTGCCGCTGCCCTGCTGAAAGCGATCATGATCGAACCGGCCGCCAAAGGCGCGCCGCTGTCGCAATCCGTGCTGTTCATCGAGGCGATCAATGATGGCGCCTACGAAATCTCGACCCGCGTCATCCGCTCCGGCGCGCGCCTCCAGTTCTGGCGCTCCGAGCTGCACCAGAACGGCAAGTGCTGCGCCCACGCGCAGGTGACGATGGGCGTCCGCCGCGAGACGACCAGCTTCACCGATGCCGTGATGCCGTTCGCTCCCCCGCCCGAAACCGACGGCCTTGGCGAGTGGACGCCGCCCGCGGGCTTCGGCGCGCAATTCCGGTCACGCTGGGTCACCGACCTGCCCCGCACTCCGGGCCGCGACATGACCAAGCCTGCCAGCTCGCTGGTCTGGCAGCAGGACCGCGCGGGACGGCCGGTCGACATGCTGATGCTGGCCGCGCTGGTCGATCTCGCCCCGCCGCGCGTGATCTGGAAGCGGGACATGATCACCGCGTCCTCGACCGTGTCGATGACGACGCACTTCCACGCCACGCCGGAGGAGATCGCGAAGACCGGCAGCCGCTTCATCCTCAGCGAAGTCCACTGCCGTCGCTGTGAAGGCGGCTATTTCGATCACGAGCTGAAGCTGTGGTCGCCCGATGGCGCGTTGCTGGCGACGAGCGAACAGGTCGCGGCGTTCAGGGATTGAGATCAGAAGCCGTCCGACGTCTCCCGGTCGATCGGCGCGCAGGCCTCCATCCACCAGAGCACGCCATCTGTAGGCTTATCATAACGCACCAGCTGAATGAGATAGAGATTCTTTCCCGGCGGGTCTGCGGGACACTCCCTAAGGAATCCTCTGAACTTCACGAGTTCACCGGGCTTGTCGTCGGGCTCGATCACCCACTCGCCTCCAGCGGCGGTCATGAAAGACCCGCCGCCTTCGATGATAATGGCGATAGACTCGAAATTCTTGATCGTGCCGACAATCTCTCTGTCGACCTGCTTGCCCCATGGCATTTCAGTCGTAACGCAACCAGCCAGCAGCGCCGCACTCATCGACATGACACCCAGCTTCCCCAACCCGCTCTCCGCGTAACCGCCCTATTTCCCCAGCAGCCCGTCAATCGGCAGCGGCCCGCCATTCGGCGGCGTGTAGCCGTTGAAATTGATCGTGGAGGCCTGCTTGATCGCTTCGGCTTCGGAGAGGCCTTTCTCCTTCACGAGATAGGCCGCCCACATGTGGCTGGCGCGCCAGCCGACCGTGCAGTGGAGCAGCACCTTGCCCTTCGATGCGGAGATGGCGTCCGAGACCTTGGTAACCGCCTCCGGCGTGTACGGCGTGTCGGGTCCGCCGAGCGGGACGTGCACATACGTGAGACCCAGCTCCTTCGCGAGAGCGGCTTCGTCGAACGGAACGGTCTTGCGGTTGTCCATCTCCCCCTGCGTACGCAGCGTGATGATCGTGGTGACGCCGCTGGCCGCGAGGTCGCGCAGGGCCTGCTCGCTCGGCTGGCCCGCGACGTAGACAGGGCCGGTATCGGCAATCACCGCCTGGAAGCCCGGCAGCATAAGCTTCTCGGGCGCGTGGATCGGCGTCTGCGCAAAGGCGGGCGCGGCAAAAGCCAGGACGGCAGCGAGAAGCACGAAGCGCATGGGTGTCTCCCTCGGGATATGCGCCCGACTTGGCCTCTCCGGCCACCGGTTGGCAAGAGAGGCCATGCACACGGCTACGCGAGGGTAAGCCCGCCTCAGGGATCGCGGCGCTGGCGCTGGCCGGGACCGAAGGGGTTGCGCTGTTCGACGGCGATCACCTTGCCGGCGCTATCCCGCTCGAACACGAAATGCGCGAGGGGATCGGTCGCCACCGCAAAGACGTCTCCGCCCAGCGGTGACAGCGCGAGCGGTGGACGGCGCCCACGGCGAACCTCCAGCCGGCCATCCACCAGCGCCACGGACAGCGAGCCATAGCTTCCAGCGTAGGCCGACAGCACAACGGCGGGCTTGCCCGGCGGATTGAGCGCCTCACGCGCCCACGTCGCATCGGTGCGCCGCGCATCCGCGGCGACGATCGCATCCAGCGCGCGGGCTTGCGCAACCTTCAACGCATCCCCAGCTGGTACGGCGACATCAGGCAGCACACCCGTGCCTTCCCAGTTCTTGCCGGTCACAGGATTGATGGGCGAGCCGCCCGAAATGAACACACGGAAGCCGCCGGGAATGGGCGCGACGCCGCCGGGGTTGGCCGCGCCGCCAGACGCTTCGCCAACAATCGTGGCCCGCCGCGCGGCCTGCAGCGTGTAGGGCAAGGCTTCGGCGGCCGAGCCCGTGCGTCCGCTGGTCAGCACGTAGAGCGGCACGTCGAGACGCGGGCTCGCGTAGAACTCGCCGGGCTTTTCATCGCGCGTGCCCTGCCGGCTGTGGAAGACGTTGTAGATGTTCGCATCCCTCGGCGTGAAGGCGCTGACGAGATAGCCGACCATGCCGGGCGAGCCGCCGCCATTGTTGCGCAGGTCGAAGATCACGGCATCGGCGTTGGCGACCAGCGACAGCGCCGCATCAGCCGCGCGGCGCGCCGGATCTTTCGGATCATCGAAGTCGATATCCGCGAACGACCGCATCTCGATCAGCCCGATATTGCCGGGCAGCACCTGCACGCCCACGAAGCCATAGTTGGACAGGCGTTCCGGGTTAAACCCGTCCTGCGGTGGCGGGCCGGGCGGACGCGGCCCCGGGCCGCCGGGACCAGCGGCGGGTCGCGGCGCCATAGGCTCCGCGCTCCAGAGCACATTGAAATGCGCATCCTCCGGACGAAGCCGGTCGGACAGGGAGGCCGCGAGATCGCGCGGATCGGTGAGCTTGTCGTATTTGCCCGCAGCGGCCTCGGCCTCCAGCGCATCGGCGATGGCGTCTCCGCGCTCGACCGAGAAATAGTTGTCGCGGATTTCCGCGGCGATCGCGCCAACGGTTTCGCGGGGGCTCCCCTGCGCATGGGCCGCAGCGGGCACAAGCACGGCAAGGGCAATGGCGAGAGAACGGAACATGCCTGGTCTCCTGGCGGACTACCGCCGCAATGGGGAACGCAAAGTGACCCCTGCCCGCGCCAGACTCGCCGAAGGGATCGGGCAGAGTTCAACCGCGAGCGGCCAGAATGGCAAGGGCTGCGGCGTCCGGGCGGCTGTCCGGACCATGCCTGAACGGGGAAACCGCGAGCAATATCAGGGCGCGATGTTGATCTCGGCCGAGCGCTGGGCAACCGCCTGATCGAGGCGCATGGCAGTTTCAATGTCCTTTTGCCCCTCGACCACGTCGCCAAGTCGGACACGAGTCACTCCGCGAGCGTAAAGCGCATCGGCCGAGCGGGGGTAGTAACGCAATGCGGCTTCAAAGTCGGCCAAAGCCGACCGGTAGTCTTTGCGGGTGAAGTGGACGAGCGCGCGCATGGAGAACAGTTCGGGCTGGTCGCTTGCATTTAACGCCCGGTTGCAATCGGAAAGCGCCTGATCGAGTCGTTTGCGCTGAAGTGCGAGAACTGAGCAGCGATCCCCCCATGCGAGCATATTGCCAGGCTCAAGGCGGATGACCGTATCAAAATCGGCCGCAGCGCTGGCGAGGTCCCACTTCGGTCCTAGCCAGTGAGCAAGCCCACGCCCATGGTACGCCGATACAAATGTAGGATCGAGGCGGATAGCCTCTGTGTAGTCAATAATCGCCCGGGTGTAGTCGCGCGGCTTGCCGAAGTGGAACGCAGTACCGCGGCTAAAGTAAGCGATGGACAAGTTTTTCGTATCTAGCTTGCCAGACGCAATCACCTTGTTGCACGCGTTGATGGCTCGCGGCAGGGCGGCGTCATCCTGGACGTTCGCGCAATCGGCCAACAACTTGTCGAACGAAGCAGGCTGCGCGAATGCGCCGGGGTTTTGCGTCAGACAAAGAAGAATCGCCACCGCAATTGAGCGCGAACCAATACGCCAGCCCATCACGCATTCCCCCAGCCAAGGTGCTGGGTTGGGTTTTTCAATGGACAGCCCAAATCGTCAAGCCAGCGCAACAGTCGGGGCATGACAGGCAAGGGGATTTTCGATAGGGCATGAGCCATGCCGATCATGATGTTGCAGGAGTTGCCGGCGCGGGGGGCGCTGCTGGGGGTGGACCCCGGCGCGAAAGCCATTGGCGTGGCCGGATGCGATTTCGGCCGCCTGATCGCCAGCCCGGTTGAGGCCATCGTCCGCGGCAAGAAACTGGCCTCGTCGCTCGACCGGCTGTTTGCGCTTTATGAGTCGCGGCAGTGCGTCGGCCTCGTCATGGGGCTGCCGAAGAACATGGACGGGACAGAGGGGCCACGGGCGCAGTCCGCGCGCTCGCTGGCGCAGAACATCCTGCAGCGCAAAGACATCCCGCTGGCCTTCTGGGACGAACGACTGTCCTCCGCCGGCGTAGAACGGGCGCTGCTCGAAGCCGACGCCAGCCGCGCCAGGCGCGACGAGGTGATCGACAAGCTGGCCGCCGCCTGGATCCTGCAGGGCGCCATCGACAGGCTGCATAACGCAACATGACCGCGCTGTTCCTGGCGCTGGCGCCGGTCTTTCTCGCCATCCTCACCGGCTGGGGCGCACGGCTCTCGAAAGTCGTGCCGGAGAGCGCATGGCCGGGTGTGAACCGCCTCGCCTACATGATCCTCGCCCCGGTCTTCATGTTCACGGAGATCGTGCGGGCTGACCTGTCGTTCGAGGACGTCTCGTTTGCTATCGCGGGCGTCGCCTCCTTCATCGCAATGGGCATAATCGGCTTCGCCCTGCTGCCCGTGGCGCGCAATGGCCCGACCTTCGCGAGCGCGCATCAAGGCGCGATCCGCTGGAACACGTTCGTCATCCTCGCCGCCGCGCTCGCCGCGTTCGGGCCGGAGGGATCGGCGCTGGTCGCCCTGCTGATGGGCCCCGGCATTCCGGTGGTGAACGTCATGACCGTCGCGGTGCACTCGCGCTGGGGCGAGGGCCAGAACCCCAGCCTGCGTGGCGTCGCGCGCAGCCTGATCACCAACCCGCTGCTGGTCGCGTGCGTGCTTGGCCTCGCGATCAACCTCTCCGGCGTCGAGCTGCCGCAGTCGGCGATGGACCTGATGCTGATCATCGGGCGCGGCGCGCTGGGCGTGACGCTGATGTGCGTCGGCGCCGGGCTCGACCTCAAGGCGATCTCGGCGCGGCCTGTCCTGATGGCGGTTGCCGTCGCCGTGAAACTGCTGGTCGCGCCGCTGGTGTTCATCGGGATCGGGCTGGCGTTCGGGCTCTCGGGCATGCACCTGGCGGTGCTGGCGATCTGCGGCGCGGCGCCCTCTCCGCCCGCCGCCTACATACTGACGCGCGAGATGGGCGGCGATCCACGCTTCATGGCGGGTCACATCACGGCGACGACTCTCCTGTCGGCGATAGCGATTCCCGTGGCGATCTGGCTGGCCGGGGTTGTTGGTTAAGGCTGTAAACAGGGCATTTCCGCGTGCCGCTTGCTCATCCGCCTCTGCCTCGCTATCACCCCCAAAATTGCGAGACAGCAGCATGGCGGACTACGCCTTTCCCCATCGACACCTCCTGGGTATCGAGGGCCTGAACCGGCTCGACATCGAGACACTATTGGCGTTGGGCGACCGCTATGTGGAGCTCAACCGCAGCCGCGTGAAGCACGCCGACGTTCTGGCGGGGCGCACGCTGGTCAACCTGTTCTTCGAGAACTCCACCCGCACGCAGGGATCGTTCGAGATCGCTGGCCGCCGCCTCGGCGCGGACGTCGTGACGATGCCGATCGCCACCTCCTCCGTGAAGAAGGGCGAAACACTGATCGACACGGCGATGACGCTCAACGCCATGCGGCCGGACCTGCTGGTGATCCGGCATGGGTCGTCGGGCGCCGTAAAACTGCTGTCGCGGAAAGTCGACGGCGCGGTGATCAATGCGGGCGACGGCACGCACGAGCATCCGACACAAGCGCTGCTGGATGCGCTGACCATCCGCCGCCGCGTTGGCGACATCAGCGGCCTGCGTATCGCCATCTGCGGTGACATCCTGCACAGCCGTGTTGCCCGCTCGAACGTCGCCTGCCTCAACGTGCTGGGCGCCGAGGTTCGGCTGATTGCCCCGCGCACGCTGACGCCGCCGGGCGCCGCCGAATGGGGCGCTGAGGTCTTCACCGACATGCGCAAGGGCCTCGATGGCTGCGATGTCGTGATGATGCTCCGCCTCCAGCAGGAACGCATGGATGGCGCCTACCTGCCCTCCGCCCGGGAATTCTTCCACTTCTACGGCCTCGACGCCGAGAAGCTGGACCACGCCAAGCCGAACGCCTTCGTTATGCACCCCGGCCCGATGAACCGCGGCGTCGAGATCGAGAGCGGCATCGCCGATCACAAGACCCGCTCGCTGATCACCGAACAGGTCGAGATGGGCGTCGCCGTGCGCATGGCCGTGCTGGAAACGCTCGCGAAGAACGCACCGGACATTGGAGCGAAAAACTGATGACCGGGCGCACAGTCATCTACAACGCACGCGTCATCGATCCCGCCACCGCGCTGGACGAAAAAGGCGGCGTGCTGATCGAGAACGGCCTGATCGTGGAAGCCGGCGCAGGTGTCACCAAGGCCACCGCCGCCGACCTCAAGATCGACGCCAAGGGCAAGGCCCTTGCCCCCGGCCTGATCGACCTGCGCGTGAAGACCGGCGAACCGGGCGCAGAGAATAAAGAAACGCTGCAGACGGCCAGCGATGCCGCCGCCGCCGGTGGCGTCACCACCTTCGTTGTGATGCCGGATACCGACCCGGTGATTGACTCGGTCGCTCTCGTCGACTTCATCCAGCGCCGCGCCGAGGGCGTAGCCAAGGTGAAGGTGCTGCCCGCGGGCGGCCTGACGCTCGGCCTCGATGGCACGAAGATGTCCGAGATCGGCCTCATCAAGGAAGCCGGCGCGGTGTTCTTCACCAACGGCGACAAGCCGGTGGAAGACGCGGGCGTCCTGCGTCGCGCGATGACCTATGCCGCCAGCTTCGATGCGCTGGTCGCCTCCCGCCCCGATACGCCCGCCCTGTCGAAGAACACCGTGATGAACGCCGGCGCGTTCGCGGCACGCCTCGGCCTGCGCGGCACGCCACCGGAAGCCGAATGGATCGCGCTGCAGCGAGACCTGATGCTGGCGGAGACCACCGGCGTGCGCCTGCTGGCCGATTGCATTTCCACAGGTCGCTCGCTCGATGCTGTCGAGGAAGCCCGCGCCAACGGCGTGAAAGTGTCCTGCTCGGTCGCCGCTTACTCGCTGTTCTTCAACGAGCTCGATGTCGGCGACTACCTGACCTACTGCAAGGTGCAGCCGCCTTTCCGCAAGGAAGAGGATCGCATGGCGCTGCTCGATGGCCTGAAGCGCGGCGCGATCGACGCTGTCGTCTCGGCGCACGATCCGCAGCCGACCGAAGACAAGCGCCTGCCCATCGCAGATGCGGCCTTCGGCGCCGTCGGCCTCGAAACGCTACTCACCGCCCTGTTGAGCCTCGCCCTGCGCGAAGAGATCCCGCTCGCCGTCGCGCTGAAGCCCGTCACCTCCGGCCCTGCCGACCTGCTCGGCCTGCCGCAAGGCCGCCTCGCCAAGGGCGCACCGGCTGACCTCGTACTTTTCGACCCCGCCGCTCCCTGGGCCTGCGATCGCGACGACCTCACTTCCCGTTCCAAGAACTCGCCCTTCGATGGCCGCCGCCTTGAGGGCCGCGTCCTGCGCACCTGGGTCAACGGCGCAACGGTATTCGAGCGGGGCTAGTTAGCGACCAACACACCCGCCTTCCAGTCGATCACGAAGCCATTCCGCAGCGCGTTCAGTCCCAGAATGCCGTGGCGCTCCGCGTTCATCGTGTCGTGCACATCGATGTTCGACAGCGTGACCGACTTGGCGCCGACAACGGCGTCCAGCTTGGCGATGCGCCGCGTGTTGTCGCTGGTCACCGCGCCCCCCGCGCCGCCGCGCTGCGACGTGACGGTCGCCGCTCCGTCGACCAAGCCGGGATGATCTCGTAGCAACCGCCCCTCGAACGATGTCTGTTGCGCGCCGCTATCAAGCAGCATCGAAAGCTGGACCGGCTTGCCCGCCGCCTCGACGCCAAGGCTGACCAGCGGCGACATGCTGTTGTAGACGATGTTGCGTCCGGCAACGCCCACCGCTGGCGCTTCATCGCCAAACGCGAACCACTCCTTGCCGTCCGCCTTGATCACGGCGATGCGCCCCATCTCGAAGAACACCGGCATGCCGAGAATGGCTTCGATGGTGTAAGCGCCGTTGGCAAAGGACAGATCCTTGTCCGGTAACACAATGAACACCACATTCGAGAACACCACACCGCCAATCGTCAACCGGTCAGCAACACCGAGCCGCGACGCGACCGCATCGCGGCTGGACGAACCAACACTGACCTTCGCTTCCAGCATGCGCAGGCCCAAGCGCGCAGCGAGCGTCTCCGTGATCGTCGAGAAATTGGCGCCGGTATCGAGGATGGTTCCGGCTGTGGCGCCACCAATGGTTACATCCGCGCGCATCAGCCCCGCGAGGTCGCGCTTGATCTCGGCCTTGCCTGAGGGCTGCGTCATGGCCCGTGTCGGCGCGACGCCGGAAAGCCCGCGATAGAAATCCAGCGCCTGCCGCAGGTTCGCCGATGGCGCTTCAAGCTGGCTCGCCGCCTCGCCCGCGCCCACGGCAGCCCCGAACGCGCCCTGCCGCGCATAGAGCGACATCAGTTCCCACAGACCGGCAGCACGCAGCTTTGGATCGGACTGCATGCCGACCGCGATGGTCAGCGCCGGCCCGGCTTCCTCGTCATGCATGGTCCATGACAGCTCGACGGCTTCGGCCAGCTTGCGCTCGGCCGGCGTGCCCGACTCGCCTTCTGTGCGCAGCGCCTCGAGATTCACGGTGTCCATGGCCGCGCGCAGGCCGTCGGGAGAGGCGAACGCCGCCCCGCCCACAACTGCAGCCATTGCGACCGATGCGCAGAAAGCACGAAAAAGGCGGGTAAAGCGGAGCATCATGTCCTCCCTGCCGCCACCTAACATGCTGCAGCCGTACCACGGAAGAACCGATTGGCAGGCGCCGCCCGAGCCCCTAAACAGGCCGGCGGGACGCATCGCTCAAGGGGCCGCATGACCATCGACTGGCTTGCATATCTTGCCGCGGCTGCGAGCGGCTATCTGCTGGGCTCGATCCCCTTCGGGTTGGTCATCGTGAAGATGGCTGGGCTGGGCGATATCCGGGCGATCGGCTCCGGCAATATCGGCGCGACCAACGTGCTACGCACGGGCCGCAAGGATCTCGCCGCAGCAACGCTCGTGCTCGACGCAGGCAAGGCAGGCCTCGCCTTCTTCCTGTGGTTCCTGCTCAGCGGACGCCAAGCCTACAGCGACCCCGCCATCACCGACACGATGCTGCGCGTCACCACTGAACTGGCGACACCATCTGCCTTCGTGCTTGGCCTCATCTCGGGCGCGTTCGCCTTCATCGGACATTGCTATCCAGTCTGGCTGAAATTCCAGGGCGGCAAGGGCGTGGCCACCTTCATCGGCCTGATGCTCGCTGCCATGTGGCAGGTCGGCCTCGCCTTCGCCGCAACTTGGCTGCTGGTCGCGGCGGTGTTCCGCATGTCATCGCTGGCGGGCCTCATCGGCGCGACGCTGGCGCCGATCTATGTCTGGCTGTTTGGCTACGGCCCGATGGCGATCATCACTTTCGGCCTGCTCGCCGTGCTGATGTACTGGCGCCACCGCTCCAACATCCAGCGTATCGCTTCCGGCAAGGAACCGAAGATCGGCGACAAGAAGAAAGCAGCGGCGGCGGCACAGCCCGAGTAGGCGCGCTTCAGCCCGCAGCCTTGCGGCAATAGCTCAGCGCGCCGGCGCAATACTGGTAGTCCGTCCACGACTTCAGCCAATCACCCGACGCATTGAACAGCCGCTTGGCGTTGGACTTCACCCACGACATCGCCGCGCGACGCATCAGCCACACCGGCATGCCCTTATAGCGCCTGCCGCCCGGCGGGATGGGCGCGCCCATCGTATCGACATTGCGGGCCGACAGGTTCGCCCACGTCTCGCCCAGCGAGCGGTAGTATTCGCCGACATATTTCAGGCTGATGCGGCGTTCGGGGATCAGGTGCTTCACGCGTGCACCCGGCGTCCAGTATCCGGTTCCGCCCTTGTCGAGCAGCGCCAGGATAACCACCGTCTCCTCGCCCATCCGCTTGTGCTGCGGCCCAACGCCGAGTTCGGGATCATATCGCAGCTTGCGCTGGTCGTCGCCTCGTACCGCGAAGTTAGCGCCATAGGGCAGAACCTCGCCTTCATGCGACAGCGGAATTTCCTTCGGGCCGAAATCGCGCGCCGCGAAGATGCGCGACAGCCAGCTCTTGTTGGCCGGCCACCAGCCTGGCGGCTCGATCTCGAAAACCGGCTCGACAACACCGCCAAACACAGACGCTTCCGGATGCCGGGCAAACGCCTCGACATAGGCAGCAAGCCAGTTCTCATCGATCAGCGTGTCGTCATCCGTCCAGCAGATATACTGCCCCAGGGCATTGGCCACGCCCGTATTGCGGGCATTCGAAAGCCCCGCCGTGTTCTCGACCACGCGGCGAACCGGCAACCTGCCCTCAAACTCCGCCACCACCTGCGCCGTGTGATCCGTGCTGCCATTGTCGACAACCACGAACTCCCAGACGAGCCCCTCGGGCACGCGCATGCGTGTCGCGCTCTCCAGCGTACGCCGCAGCGAATCCGCGCGATTGCGCGTACAAAGGATGACTGAAACCTGCATTGCTGCGCCTTCCGTCAGGCAAGGCAGCAGTTTCCGTGCCACTCGCCTCACTCGTACTCCGCCGCTGGGCATCGTTAACGCGGTGCGCTAGTAACCATGCGGGGGATGTTGAGGATGCCGCAGGCAAAGCGACGGGTCTTGAGCGGGAATGAGCGCCGCGACTGGCTGCGCCTGTCCCGCACCCGCGGCATCGGCCCGATCACCTTCTTCCACCTGATGGAGCGTTATGGATCGGCCGCCGCCGTGCTGGAGGACCTGCCGTCCCTGTCGAAGAAAGCCGGCGGCAAGGGTGAAATCAAACCTCCCCCGGCAGACGAGATCGCCCGGGAGATCGACGCAACGCAAAAACTCGGCGCGACCCACCTCGCCGCCTGCGAGCCCGACTATTCGCCCTGCCTCGCCGCCATCGACGCGCCGCCGCCGGTGATCGCCATACGCGGCAATCGCGCCCTTCTGGCGCGCACTTCGATCGCCATGGTGGGTGCGCGCGATGCCTCCGCCGCCGGCCGGCGCATAGCGCGGGAACTGGCGCGCGACCTGGGCGCGGCCGGCTATGTCGTCGTCTCCGGAATGGCGCGTGGCATCGATGGCGAAGCGCACGCGGCGGCTATGGACAGCGGCACGGTCGCCGCCATCGCAGGCGGTATCGACCAGATCTATCCGCCGCAGCACGACAAGCTTTACGCGATGCTGGTGGAGCGCGGCTGCCTCGTCTCGGAATCGCCCCTCGGCTATGTGGCGCAGGCGCGCGATTTCCCGAAGCGCAACCGCGTCATCTCCGGGCTCTCGCTGGCCACCATCGTGGTCGAAGCCGCCGAACGATCCGGCAGCCTCATCACGGCCCGCTTTGCATTGGAACAGGGGCGCGAGGTGATGGCTGTGCCCGGTTCGCCGCTCGATCCGCGCTGCCGCGGCGCCAACCGCCTGATCAAGCAGGGCGCGGCGCTGATCGAAGGTATTGACGACGTCCTGCAGGCGATGCACGGCATCTCTGCCCCGAGCTTCGACGAACCGTTCGCCGACCGCTTCGATTCCCGCGACGCAGACATTCCGCCCGCCCTTCTCCGCGCCGTCCGCGAAGCACTGAGCCCCACCCCGATGCGGATTGAAGAGATCGCCCGCGCCGTCGACGCGCCCCACCGTCTCGTGCTCGCCGCCTTGGCCGAACTTGAACTCGCCGGACAGGCCACAACCCATGTCGGCGGCACGGCCAGCCAGGCTGTCTGACGGCAGTCACAAGGCGCGGAACGCGGTTGATAATTCGCGCGACCACGTGAATGCTCGCTCTCAACAGACGCAAACGCGCAAAAGGGTGGGACGCCATGAAACTGAACGGAATTCTGCTCGCCCTGGCCTTGGCGCTGCCCGCCCCCGCACTGGCGCAGACGGCGGATCAGGCGGCGAAGATCGAGGCGTTGTTTGCAGGCATCAAGCCCGATGCGCCGGGCTGCATCGTCGGCATATCGCAGGACGGCAAGACCGTGGTCGAAAAAGCGTTCGGGCTGGCAGTCCTGGAACACGAAGTCCCCAACACCACCGCCACCCTGCTCGAGATCGGCTCGGTGTCGAAGCAGTTCACGGCGGCGGCGGTCCTGCTGCTGGAGCGAGATGGCAAGCTGAAGCTCAGCGATGACATCCGGAAATACCTGCCCGAGATGCCGGATTACAAAACACCGATCACGGTGGAGATGCTGCTCAACCACCAGAGCGGCCTGCGCGACTGGGGCTCGGTTGCGAACGCGATGGGCAAAGCGCGCGGCGAACGGAATTTCAGTAACGCGGAAGTCCTGAACATCGCGGCGCGCCAGAAGGCGCTGAACTACAAGCCGGGCTCGGCCTACTCGTATACGAACACCGGTTATAACCTCGCAGCGATCATCGTGGAGCGCGTGAGCGGGAAATCGTTCATGGCGTTCACGAAGGAGCGCCTGTTCGATCCACTCGGCATGACGACCGCGCAATGGCGGGACGATTTCAACCGCATCGTGAAAGGCCGTGGCATGGCTTACCTGCCATCGGGCGCTGGGTTCATGCAGGCGATGCCCTTCATGAATGTCTACGGCAATGGCGGCCTGATCCTTTCCATAAGCGACCTCACCCGCTGGAACGAAGCCATGATGGCCGACAAGCTCGGCCTGCGCGCCGGGATGGAGACACAGGGCGTGCTGACCGATGGACGCAAGACGCCTTATGCGCGTGGCGTCAGCGTTCAGAAATACAATGGCATCACAGAGGTTTCGCATTCCGGCAGCACGGGCGGCTATAATGCCTGGCTCGCGCGTTACCCGGACAGCAAGCTGTCCGTCGCGCTCATGTGCAACAGTCCGCCGCCACGCACCGCCACGCCGGCAGCCCTGGCTAGCGTCTTCCTCGGAACCGTACCCGAAGTCACCTCCACCACCGGCCTGTCAGATCCCACCCGCTATGCTGGCCGCTTCGTGGACACGCGCACCGGCATGCCGTGGGACGTGTCAGCCAGCGCCGGTGAGCTGCGCATGAACGACCGCGCCGTCACGCGCCTTTCCGACGCACAATGGAAGCGCGGCAACGACACCTACACCTTCCTCAGCGCCGATAAATTCCAGATCGAAGGCGGCGACGGCAATCTCCACGTCTTCCTCCGAACGCCGTCCGTAACGCTGACGGCCGCCCAGCTGAAGGAATACGTCGGCGTCTATCGCAGCGAAGAAGCGCCCGCGACCTACCGGCTGGCAATCGAGG
>JAOATF010000216.1 GCA_030158285.1 Hyphomonadaceae bacterium | reverse complement strand
CCTTCACGACATCGCCCGACAGGATGAACGCATCCCATCCCTCGAAGCGCAGGAAGTACTGCACGGTTGCCCCGCCCAGCCGCGAGGCGTTCTTCTTCAGATGGTCCATCAGCCCCACCTGATCCGTCACCGGCCAGCCCATGAGGAATTTCGCGAACGATCCGTGCGTCTTTGATGTCGCCACGATGAAGCGCGCATTCTCCACCGTCGCCATGATCTTCGCGCCGTTGCGCACGATGCGCGTGTCCTTGAGCAGCGCATCGATCTTGTCATCACTGTAAGCCGCGACCTTCCGCGGATCGAACTTGTCGAATGCAACCTCGAACCCCGGCCACTTCTTCTCGATCACCTCCCACGAGAACCCCGACGAGAAGACGGCCCTGGCCATGCCCGCCAGGAACCGTGCGTCCTTCTTTGTCTTGAGATCCGTATCGACCTTCCATTGATCGAGAACCGAACGGATGCCCTTGGGCCCGCCATGATGCTTGCCTGCTAGCGCTTCGATCTTCTTGAACGACGTGACCATGACCACCCGCCTGACTGATGCGGGCGCATGATGCGTATCCCGCGCAGTCCTCGCAAGCGTGACCGCACTTGTGAAATCGTCGCCAGCGCCTATCGTGTGAGCACGCGGGGAGGCGCTCATGTTCGCAGGTCACTACGCAACGGCGCTTGCCGCTAAGGCAGCCGAGCCTCGCGCCCCGATGTGGACGCTCATCGCCGGCGCGCAGCTCGTCGATATCGCGTGGTCCATCTTCGTCATCACCGGCATCGAAGGCGGCCGCATCGAACCCGAACTTCCCGGCAGCCCACTCGTCCTCGAACACATGCCGTGGACGCACTCGCTGCCCGCCGCCATCGCGTGGGCCGTCGTCGCAATGGTCCTCTCGCGCTTCCTTCTTCGGCTGCCCATGCGCGCCGCCGTCATCATCGGCGCCGTCGTATTCTCGCACTGGTTGCTCGACCTGCTCGTCCACCGGCCAGACCTCGAAGTCTTCCCCGGCGGACCCAAGCTCGGCTTCGCGCTCTGGAACATGGAAGTGCCGGAGCAGGCGGTGGAGATCGGCCTGCTCGGCCTCGGCGCGATGTTCTGGGCGGGCACGCGCGTGCGCCTCGGCCAGTCCGTCTGGCCAGCCGCGGCCTTCTTCGGGCTTCTGGTTGCGGTCCAGATCATCGCCATGCTGATGCCGAAAGCGCCCGCCGACACCCTCGCCGGTTTCGGCCCCAGCGCGCTTGTGGTCTATCTCGTGCTCGCCGCCGTCGCGATCTTCCTCGACAGCCGCCGCGCCAGTTCGCCGCAAGGGTCTGCTTAGCCAGACTGCATTGACGAAATCGCCTGCAGACCCGAAATGCGAGCAGATACTCACTTCTGTTCGCACTTCGGGGCCTGCCGCATGACTGACGTTTCTCCGCTCTTCCGTCCCTTCAAGCTGCGCGGAGTGGAGCTGAAGAACCGCATCGCCATGGCGCCGATGACGCGCTCGCGCTCCCCGGAAGCTTTCCCCACCGCTGAAAACGTCGGCTATTACCAGCGCCGCGCCGCCGCCGAAGTCGGCCTCATCATCTCCGAAGGCACGCTCACGCGACGCAAGGGCGCCTCGAACGATGCCGCCATCCCGCTGTTCTGGGGCGACAAGGCGCTCAACGGCTGGAAGCAGGTGATCGACGCCGTGCACGCCGCCGGCGGCAAGATGGCCCCGCAGATCTGGCACCAGGGCATGAGCCGCAAGCCCGGCACCGGCCACTTCCCCGACGCCCCGTCCGATGGCCCGTCCGGCATCACGCTCACCGGCAAGAAGATCAGTGACGAGCCGAGCGAAGCCGACGTTATCGACATGGCGCAGGCCTATGCTGACGCCGCCGCTGACGCCAAACGCCTCGGCTTCGACTGCATCGAGCTGCATGGCGCCCACGCCTACCTGATCGACGAGTTCTTCTGGCCCGTCACCAACCAGCGTACCGATCGCTTCGGCGGCGCCTCCATCGCCCAGCGTTCCGAATTTGCCGCCGAGGTCATCCGCCGTTGCCGCGCCGCCATCGGCGATCTTCCGATCATCATCCGCGTCTCGCAGTGGAAGTCAGTCGACTACAACGCCAGGCTCGCCACCACGCCGCAGGAGCTGGAAAGCTGGGCGCGCGTCATGGTCGATGCCGGCGTCGACGCCATCCACTGCTCGCAGCGCCGCATCCTCGAACCGGAATTCCCGGACGTGGATGGCGCCAACGGTCTCAACCTCGCCGGCTGGGTGAAGAAGCTCACGGGCATCCCCACCATCAGCGTCGGCTCCGTCGGCCTGTCGTCGGAGTTCACGGCCTCGTTCCGCGGTGAAGGCTCCGCCGCCGGCAAGCTCGATGAAACCATCGAGCGCCTCGACCGTGGCGAGTTCGACATCGTCGCCGTCGGCCGCGCGCTCCTGCAGGATCCGGAATGGGCTCTCAAGGTGAAGCACGGCCGTCTCGACGAGCTGCGCGACTATGATGGCGCCTCCATCCGCGCGTATTACTGATCGCGACCGGTGCGTTTACCGATCCGTGAAATTTCACGGATCGGTACTAACCTTGCCGAAATCCACACAGGTTACCCTGAGACAGGTTTGAACTGTCTTGGGGAACAGCCATGGCCTTCGGAAAACGCGCAGCCGGTGACCCGCTCCCGCAGCGTCTTTCGGTCATCACCGAAACCGAAGTGAATGCCGATGGCGTCGGCGTTGTCCGCACAGTCGTCTCCAATCCGGGCGGCCTCGACCACAAGTTCATCGCGCTCGCCGTCGGCGTTGTCGTGCTGTCCGCCGGCGCCGCCATCGCCGCGCCCTCGCTGCTGTCTGCCTTCGGCAGCGGCGTGCGCCCGATCGAGGACGTCATCGCTGGCCTCGATCGTCAGCAGGTTCGCGCGGCGCTCGCCATCGAGGCGTTTCCCGACCAGGACGGCAAGGCGCTGATGACCAGCCTCGCCACGCACTATCCGCAAGCGCACGGCCAGCTGCTCGATACGCTCGCCGACAGCGCCATGTCCGGCGGCGACCGCGACGCCCTCTATCTCGCGTTCAATGGCTGGACGATGGACTTCGCGGTCGACATCCTGCCCGCCGTCGGCCGCTCCGGCGCTGAAGGCTTCGACAAGGCCGTGGCGATCGTCAACGAGGGCATGCACTTCGTCGAAAGCGAAGCCGGCGGCTGCACCGGGACCAAGATCCAGGCCTTCCTCATGAACCCGCAGACGTTTGCGGACCTCCAGCGCTACGACAGCAAGGCCTATCACTTCAGCATGCGCGCCAGCCGCGACTTCGTGGAGCTCGCCGCCAAGGGCCGCAACGCGCCGCAGATCGACACCAGACTCACCGCCAACGACACGAGCGCCCTGCAGTCGACCTTCTTCTCACTGATCGCCGATCCTCAGATTTCGAGCCTGATGATGTCCGCATCGAATGGCGGCATGGATCAGTTCCAGATGCAGCAGAAGGTGATGGACGAGCTGAACGTGTGTCAGCTGGCGCGCGCCGTCGTCCTGAAACTGGAGAAGCTGCCCGCCGGCACCAAGGCCCGCCTGTGGGGCACGGCGATGTCCGGCGACCCGACCAGGCTGATGAATGGACAGGGCTTCTCCTCACCCTTCGGCGGCAGCATGGACCTGTCGTCCGGCGCCTTCAATTTCCGGCAGTAATCTTCGCTGATGGAGCTTTCGCCGCTGGCGCCTTTGCGGGCGCCGGCGCAGCTTTCCGCATGCCCAGCTTCACGCACGGATCGCGATCGCGCCGGTCATCGAACTTTCCGATGAATGAGTACTCGGCGTAATCCTGGTCGCTGAAGCCTTTGACGCCGCGCTGCTCCAGACGCTCGCACGCCATCTTCACCTGCGTATCCACATCGGCCAGCAGGATCGGATCGATCGGGAAGATGCGCTGATCATCCTCCATCGCGAGCGTGATGTAGCGACCCGAATGATCTATCGCCAGCCATTCCGGCTCCACCGGCGGCAGGCGGATCACCTGCACCGGATCGCGCTCGCCGACCTTCCACACCATCAACCGCCCGTCCTCGCCCGTCGTGGCGAGCAGCTGGCCACCGGGATGGAAGACAACGTCCTTGATGCTTTCCTTGTGCGCCTTGATCGTCTGCAGCGGCCGCGTGTCGCCAATCCGCCAGATGCTCACCAACCCGCCTTCCTGCCCGATCGCGATCATCGTCGCATCCGGACTGAACGCAATCGCGCGTACAGGCTGCGGCGTCGCGATCGAGATGGAATCCGTCTGCCCCGGCTTGTAGATTTCCACCGAACGCGTGGCCGCATCCGCGATCAGCATTCCGTCGCGGCTGACAATCGTCATGTCGCCGAACACGTCATGCGGGGGGTGGATATCCTCGGCCCCCTCGAGCTTTCGCACGCCCGCAAACCGCTCGTCGCCATCCTTGCCGGTGATGTAGAAATACGCGTCGCCCTTCGGCAGCGCCTGCAGAAACTTGAGGGATTCCCCCTCCTTCAGAAACTGCGTCGTGCTCGCCGGCGCCGTCGCGCCTTTCTTCCACACCTGCAGCTCGCCCGACATCGCGCGCAGCAATATGGCGGAATCCTCGCTGACGGAAACGAATGTCGTCCCGTGGTCATCCTTCTTGCCCGAGGCCGTAGGGAAGGTGGTCACCTCGCGCGTCGCCGGGTCCCACACCCGCGTGCCCAGGGCCGCCAGGTCCGACACGACCTGCCCACGCCGCGTCTTCACGACAAAGCTGCTGCTCAGTCCGTCGCCCACCTGCGTGGGCTCAACACCCAGCATCTCCGGAAAATGCTTCGCTTCCGGCCGCGCCTCGAAACTGGACATCAGAATCGCGCCGCTTTGCGTCAGCCCCACGATCAACCCGGCCTTGTCGAGATAGTCCGCGCTCACAATGTCTGCCCGTGCGCCAAACGGCTCCTCCCAGACCGCGCTCAGCAGGTCCAGCACCTTGAACCGCCCCTCGGTCGAGATCAGCAGCAGCGCGCGCGCCGATGGTGTCATGCGTATCGCCGCGACACCTTCCTGCCGCGTCAGCTCTTCGGAAAATGTCTGGAACGCCGCCGTCGGCTTGCCAGTGTCCGCATCCACACTGCCGACCTGGCCGCTCTCCGTCCCGAAGATCACGCCCACATCGTTGGACGCCACCATCGTTTTCACGTCACCCAGCGAGCTGCTCATCGGCCCGACCAGCATCTGCGTGCTCACCCGCCACAGCACGACGTCGTCGCCGCGCGAGGCGACCACAAAATCGTCGTCCGAGGATGCCGCCACCGCATCGATCGCCGGGAATGGCAGCGTCGTCTTGCCAACCAGCGTTGCGTCGGCCGTGTTCCAGACCGCCAGCTCGCTTTCGTGTGTCACCACCACCCACGCAGCGCCCGGATCGACCGTCACCGACGCCACCTCGGTAACCCCGTCGCCCAGTTTCCCGCCATAGCAACGCACCACAGCCCGCTGTTTCAGGCTCCACGCGCACGCCGGTTCCTTCACGCCATACTTCGGCTGCAGGATCAGCGTATCGCCATCCGCAGTCGCAAACCCCGCTTGTGCGGGATAAGGCAGGCTCAGCGTCTCGCCCTTCATGTCAGCGTCGACTTTCCACAGCTGCGCCGTGCCGTCCTCAGCAAACGTCACAAACCGCTCGCCATCGCCCAAGCCAACCAGCGAACGCCCTTCCTTGTCCGTCTCGTGCGACGTCAGTGACGCATCGTTCGCATACGCCCGCGCCAGAGCATCGCGCACCGCCATGTTGCCATCCGGCCGCATGACGCTTTCCAGAAACCCCACCCGCGCCGGTGGATCGCCCGCCAGCGCCATCAGCAGCGCACGCGAATAATCGCCCTGCCGGCTCAGGTCGTTGGCCGCGTCCGCAAACAGAGCCGCCCGCCTGTCATTCGCATCCAGCGTCCGCGTCGCCGCGAAATAATTCCCCGGTATCGCAATCGCCAGCAGCACCACACCCGCTGCCAGCGCCCACACCGAAAACCGCCGCAGCTTGCCTTGAGCCGCCCGCGATTCCGCGACCGCCGCTTCCGCCGTCTTGAGCGCCTGTTCGCGCTCCTGCAGCTGCGCCTTCGCTGCTGCCTGGCGGTGCTGTTCAACATCGCCACTCGCCGCGAGATATTCGCGCACGCGGTCCGGCGGATGGGCGCCCACTGGCGTTCGCGCCAGCCACGCCTCCGCCTCGCGCAGGGCCTCGCCGCGCAGGAGCAGGTCTTCCGCCTTATGCTTTGCCCATTCGACCGCGCGTTCCGAATACCGCGTCTGCGCGCGCAGCCATTCAAGATCGACGCTCAGCGCCTCGTTGAGCCGCACCACGCCATAATAGAAGCCGGACCCCGGTATCGCAGGGTCAGCGTAGAACGGGATCCAGTTGAGCTCCGCCAGCTCCTCCGGCGGCGTCACGCTGCCCAGCGGCCCAGGCGTGATCGGAATGATGCGCTTGCCGAGCGTGTTGGCCTCGCGCACTTCCCACTTGCAGATTTCCGACGTGGCCGACTTCTCCGTCAGCACGAACGTTACCGCATCGCCGGACAGGATCAGCTTGCCCAGCCGCTCGCGCCAGTTCTCGGCGCCGCTAATATCGTGACGGTCGAGAATCGCCTCGAATCCCTTGTCCTCCAGCGCCAGCACCAGCTGGTCTGCGAACGCGACGTCCGCTCGCGAATACGAGACGAACACCTTTAGTGGCTTGGCCTCCCCAGCCATCGCCTGCCCCTGCGACCTCTACTC
>JAOATF010000215.1:10091-28651 GCA_030158285.1 Hyphomonadaceae bacterium | reverse complement strand
GCATGTGGTCCTGCCCCGCGCGTAGCGTGGGGAAGGTGGCCCGAAGGGCCGGAAGGGGCCGGCCGCGCAGCGGCCGGTTGACGTGCCTAGTTCGACGCCTTCGCCTTCGGTCCCGGCACCACCTGCAGGCGCCACGCCGTCGCCGGCGTCAGCCACTTCTTCGCTGCCGCCTGGATGTCCGCCGGCGTGATGCCCGCATAGTCGGTCATCTCGTTGCGGATGTAGTTCAGCCCGCTCGGATCATCATGCACATTGGCAAGCAGCGTGATCCAGTAGCCGACATTGGTGGTGATGTTGCGCCGCGACTGCTCCAGCGTGGGCTGGACGATACGGTCGATCTCCGATTGCGGCACCGGCTCGTTCGCCAGCTTGGTGGCGATTTCCTGGATACTGTCCTGCACGTCGTTGATCATCTGCGGCGCCACTTCGATGGCCACGGCGACATAGCCGTAGTCCGGCAGGAAGGTGGAAATATCCACCATCTCCGACGGCGAGTAGGTCGCCCCGCCTTCCGAACGGAACTTCCGCGTGGCGTTGTCGCGCAGCATCTGGCCGAGCACGTTGGCGATCCGCTCTTCACGAATGTTCTTGAACGCGCCCTGGTAGGTCGGCCAGCCGATCAACGCATAGCCCTGGTCGGGGCGGCCTTCGTGCGGCAGCACCGTGGTTCCCGGCGGATGGAATTTCACATCCCGGATGCCTTTGGGCTCATTGTACGGCGGCCGCTTCGGCAACGCGCCCAACGTGCGCGCCACTTCGGTGATGGACTGGTCGACGCCCACATCGCCCACGATGATCACTTCGATGGGCGAGTCGGCCACGATCGGCCTGATGTACTTGATCGAGTCAGCCGGCTTCCACGTCTCGCGCATCTCCTTCGTGTTGATCGTCCAGCGCAGGTCGCCATCGTGAAGCAGGCGATCCAGCTCACGGTCCAGCACGCCCGACGGCGTCAGCTTCAGCGACGCATCCGCCGTGTTGGCCTGCTGCATCCACGACGCCCAGCTGTCCGACCGGTAGGCCGGATCGGTGAGCATCGCCGTCATCAGCTCCATCTGCAGCCCGAGATCCTCGCGCGTGGCGACGTTCATGTTGTCGAGCGCATAGGCGTCATCCAGCGTACGCGCGATGGCGGCGGCGCGGCGGCCGGCCAGCGAGCGCAGCTGCTCGGTCAGCGTCAGCTTCCCAAGCCCGCCTTCAGACCACAGCGACAGCCCCATGTCCGACGCATCGATCACGTGCAGCGGCATCTGCAGGCGGCCGAGACCAACCCGCACGCGCACGCTGATGAGATCCTTGTTGGTCGGCATCGGCTTGATGGTCAGCTTCACGCCGTTCTCGAACTCGACCAGCGTGACGCCCAGATCGCGCACATCCTCGCGCTTGGCGACGACGCCCGGCTCACCAAAGCTGGTATACGGCCACGGCTTGATCGCATCCGGCACGTACGGCTTCACAGGCGCGGCCAGCGCGGCGCGGAACGCCGTACGCAGGCCCTCTTCTCCACCTTTCGGCGCCGTGGCGCCGGTGAACACCAGCGTCGGCTTGTCGGTCAGCCGCGCCTTCAGCGCCGCATTCACTTCCGCGAGGGTAATGGTCGGCGCCTGTTCGAGCAGCAGGGCATAGTTCTGCTGCAGCGAGACGAACGGAATATCCGACGTCACATAGTCAGCCGCCGCTTCCACCTGCGCGACAGACGTACCGGTGCGGCCACGTTCCGCCTCACGCTTGGTCGCGTCGAGCACCAGCGTGCGAACACGGTCGAGTTCTTCCTGCGTGACCCCGTATTGCAGGGCTTGCCGGTAAGACGCGACCATCAGCTCGATCGTCTTCTTCACGTCGATGACGCCGGACGAATATGCGATCTGTCCGCGATAAACGCCATAGATCCCGCTCGCCGTGGGGCTGCCGAGATTGGCGGCCGGGCGACCAGCGGCGTCATTGATGCTCGACATGCGCTGGCTGACGATGCGCGTCCCCAGCGTGTCGACCATCAGGCGGCGGCGTTCGGTCTTGCTCTGCGGGCGCTCAACATAGGGTTCGAACCAGCGCAGCATCACGGCTGTGTCCGGCGCGCCCGGCGTGATCAGCATGCTGACCTCGGGCGCAGGCGGCTTCACGGTGATCGGCGCGGGGTCCTTGCCGGCGGGCCCACGGCCTTTCCAGTCAGCAAAGGTGTCGTTGATCATCGGTATCAGCATGGACGGGCTGATATCGCCCACGATCAGCAGCGTCGCGCGCTCGGGGCGATAGAAGGCATCATAGAAGCCGCGGATGGTCTTCGCCTGCACCGTCTCGATCACGCTGCGCAGTCCGATCGGCGGGCGGCCATAAGGGTGCGAACCAAGCTGCAGCTTCAGCATGGCGGTTGCGGATTCGAGGCCCGGCCCCGCGCGCACGCGCTCCTCGGCCAGGATCACGCCCCGTTCCATGTCCACGAATTTCGGGGCCAGCGTCATGTCGCTGACCAGCTGGCGCATCACATCAAGGCCGGTCTCCAGCGACTCCTTGTTGTTGCGCGGCAGGTCGAGAATGAACGTCGTCGTGTCCGGACCGGTCGAGGCGTTCACATCCGCCGCCATCTGCAGGCCGATGCCTTCCAGCACTTCCTGGACCTTGCCGTCGGGATATTTGGTGGTGCCACGGAAAGCGAGATGCTCAAGGAAGTGGGCCACGCCCTCCTCGCCCTTGCGCTCCTGCATCGCGCCCGCGTCGATCAGCATCCGCATGGCGACCTGGCGCGGCGGCGTACGGTTCGGAAGGATGAGGTAGCGCATGCCGTTCGGCAGCTCGCCGAGGATGTAATCCGTATCGTGCGGCAGGTCAGATTTGTCGCGGGGCCAGCTGCTCGTCGTCGCGGGCGCCTGGGTGGTCGTGACGGTCTGGGCGGTGGCAATCGCCGCCGATCCGAACGCGACAACAGCAAGACCGGCCACGATGGATCCGGCAATACGCTTGAAAAGGCTCATCATTCCTCCGGGAGACTAGTCCCCGTTTCCGGCAATCCAGCCGGTTTGTCTCTGTGAAAGCAAGTGGATAAGGCGGTTATGGGGCATCCCCGCGCACAAGGCTGGCAAACTTCTTGGGAGCGACGGCGCAATAGCTCTGCGTCATCCACGCTTTCAGTGTGGGGATTTCCGCGCCGATGTCATCGTCCGGGCCGAAGCGCGCAATCACCCAATTGTGTTGCCTGAACCAGCCCTTGCTCTCCGAAACGAAATACAGGTCCTGAACCATCTCCGCCGAGATGGGCAGCTTCATGATCATGGTGAGATGCCCGGGCATTTCCTTGCGGTCGCCAAACACGAAGAACATCTTCTTCCGGAAATACAGCGCCCGCGTCGGCGGCCAGCCGCGCCCGGCGGACGTTTCAGGCATGGTCAGGCCGAACTTCGTCAGCTCCGCCTCTGCTCTCTCGACCGCCGTCTTGCGCCGCATGAAATCACCCTATCCCTCCTGCGGAATTTTGACACCTCGACTGAGCCGTCAACTTCCGTTTGCGGCAGGCGTGCGGCGCACGTAATGATGGAACCTCATGCGACGGGGAGTCGGGAACCATGCTGAACAAGATCATTCTGTCTGCCGCCGTGCTGGCCATGGCCGCGTGCGCCATGCCGCCCGCCGCCGAGGCGCCGACCGCCGTCGCCACTGCCGCGCCCAAGCCGATCGAAATCACCGAGGCCAGCTTCGGCTGCATCCGCGACCTCAAGGCCGTGCGCGGCTTCTATGTCGGCAACCTGCTCGGCAACATCGACGCGACAGTCGCCGCAGCCAACGCCGCCAACGGCGCCACCTATCCGCCCGGCTCCGTCGTGCAGCTTGTCCCCGGCGAGGCGATGGTGAAGCATCACCCCGGCTACAACGCCGCCACCAAGGACTGGGAGTTCTTCGAACTCGACGCCCTGCCCACCGGCACCAAGATCCGCGTGCGCGGCGCCACCGACGTGGTCAACCAGTTCGGCGGCAACTGCCTGTCCTGCCACGCGCAGGCCGAAGCGAAGTGGGACATGATCTGCGAACAGACCCATGGCTGCGCCCCGATCCCGGTGACGCCCGTCATGGCCCGCGCCATCCAGAACACCGACCCGCGCTGTGGCAAGATGGAGCTGCCCGCCGACCAGCTGGCCGCGCTGCAGCAACTGATGGCTTTCCGCGCGGCAGCAGCGAAACAGGCAGCGCCGACGGGGAACTGATCGCCGCTGCGATGCCCGCCTAGCGTATGCTGAACACGAAGGTGGTGACATTTCCCGGCTTGGCAAGCGAGCATGAGCTCGACCAGGTCTTGCCGGGAACAAACCGCAGATAGGCCGCGGTTTTCATCACCGCGTCGCCGAACACTGTCTCCGGCACGGCGGCAAGAATTTTTGGATTCTTCGCCACGCCCTTGGCATCGATATCGACGCGCAGGATCACCGTTCCGATCAGCCCCTTGTAGCGGGCAGAACTCGGATAGCTCGGCGTACGTCGCATCTCGATACGCGTTTCACATGGATCATCCGCGGCGCTCAGGGTCAGCAGTCGCGTCGCGCGATCATTGATGCTGCGCGACTTCTTCGCCGCTTCGCTCAATGCCTCCACCTGATCCTTCTGCAGCTTCCGGCGACCGAGAAGGTGCGTCTCCATCGACGTTTCCCACGCGTAGATCTCCCAGTAAAATGCCGTGAGCGCCGCGACATCCTCGTCGTTCGGCGCGGCATTTATTGCGGCGATCATGCGCTGTCGCAGGGCGTAGACGTCCTTGTACACTTCGACCGTATTCTCGCCCATGTAACGTGCGACGTGCCGGAAGAGGCCGAAGCGATAGACCTGCGCGGCATAGGCCTCATCCCGGTCCGTCAGGCGCTCGCCAAGCGCCGCATCGGCCACAGCGTCGCTCCAGGAACCATTGTCAAAATCGTACGCCGTGAGGACATCTGCCCCGAAGTAGGAGATGAGATCGAGGCCTTCCTTTTCCGCCCGCGCATTCAGCGCGGCGTAAAGCAGATCGCGCTTGGCCTTCGTCGGCGCGAGTTTCAGGTCAGCAAGGCGAAGGAGGACTTCAGAGCCGGCACGCAACTCCGCCGCCTCGTTGTGCGCGATACCGCCCGCAACAGCCGCCTCGCCATACATCCTGGCAGCAGCAAAGTCGCCCGACACATACGCCGCGAACCCAAACTCCCGCGCAATGATCGCGATATCGTCGCGCGATTTATCGAGCGTGGGCCAGGTCGCGGCGGCTTCGGCGGCCGCCTTCTTGTAGTCGCGCGCGATCATCGCATCGTTGAACGACTTGATGTCGGCAAAGGACGATCCCGAGAGCAGCACAGCGCCAATCGCGACGCCGGCCGTCAGCCGTCTCAAGTGACGCAATACGGACATGAGTTCTCCCCAACGCAAGTGCGGGCAGGCTAGCAGCCGTTCCGGCTTACAGCCAACCCCGGAACTGCCCGGGTGCGCCAACGAGAAGGCTTGCCTTCGCAGCGGCATTGCCCCCTAAAGGCGCAACGATCGTGGAGGGCCAGCATGCGTAACACTCTTGTGTCCATCAGCGCGGTGTTCGCGCTCGGCGCCTGCGCGACATCGCCTGTTGTCGTCTCTGATGCGCCGGTGCAGGTGAACCTGCTGGCGATCAACGATTTCCACGGCAATCTCGATCCGCCCGGCGGCGGCGTCTTCGTGATCGACCGCGCCGCGCCCAACACCCGCACGTCCGTGCCCGGCGGCGGCGCGCCCCGCCTCGCCGCCGCAGTGAAACAACTGAGCCAGCGCCCCAACACGGTGATGGTCGCTGCCGGCGATCTCATCGGCGCCTCACCGCTTCTCTCCAGCCTGTTCCACGACGAGCCGACCATCGAGGCGCTGTCCGAAATGGGCCTCGCCATCACCTCCGTCGGCAATCACGAATTCGATGAAGGCTGGCAGGAACTGCGTCGCATGCAGGATGGCGGCTGCCACCCTGTCGATGGCTGCAAGGGGCCGAAGCCGTTCGCCGGCGCCAAGTTCGAATACCTCGCCGCCTCGACCTTCCTCGACGACGGCAAGACCCTGTTCCCGCCCTACACCATCCGCGAATTCGATGGCGTGAAAGTCGGCTTCATCGGCCTGACGCTCGAAGGCACGCCCGACGTGATCACGCCCGCCGCCCGCGCCGGCATCTCGTTCAAGGATGAAGCCGAGACCGTCAACGCGCTCGTGCCCGAACTGCGCGCCAAGGGCGTCGAGGCCATCGTCGTGCTGCTGCACGAGGGCGGCTACGCCACCAACACGCAGGATGATTGCCGCGGCCTCAACGGCACGATCACCGAGATCGTCCCGAAATTCGACAAGGCCGTGGATGTCGTCGTCACCGGCCACACCAACGGCATCTATATCTGCACCGTCGATGGCCGCCTCGTCACCAGCGCCGGCGCCTATGGCACACGCCTCACCGACATCACGATGATGATCGACCGCAAGAGCGGCGACGTCATCGGCGCGAAAGCCCGCGATGTGATGATCGCCGAATCCGCTTTCGCCGAAGACCCCGCACAGGTCGCGCTGATCGCAGCTTACCGCACGCAGGCCGATCCGCTGCTCAAGCGCCCCGTCGGCCAGGTCACCAACGACATCGGCCGCGGCCGCACGCAGTCTGGCGAAACCCCGCTCGGCAACATCATCGCCGACTCGATGCTGGAAACCGCACGCAAGCAGGACAGCACGGTCGCCATCGCCTTCATGAACCCGGGCGGCATCCGTGCTGACCTGCTGAAGAAGGAGACCGGCCAGCTCACCTTCTCCGACATCTTCTCCGTCCAGCCCTTCGGCAACGACCTCGTCGCCCTCACCCTCACCGGCGCCGACATCGAGACCGTGCTGAAACAGCAATACCAGCCCAGCGGCAACAACATGCTGCAGGTCTCGCAAGGCTTCGAGTTCGTCTGGAAACAGGCTGCGGGCGGCCCGATCGAAATCATCCCCGGCTCGGTGAAGCTGAACGGACAGCCGCTGGTCGCCACGCAGACCTATCGCGTCGTCACCAACAACTTCCTCGTCGGCGGCGGCGATGGTTTCGCCGCCTTCAAGTCCGGCACGGCGCGCGTCACCGTCGGCGGCGATCTCGAAGCGCTGGAGTCCTACGTGAAAGCCCACTCGCCGCTGACCGGCGAAGTGAAGGGGCGTCTCAAGCGCGTGGATTGATCTAGACCCAAACACACATCCTTCGAGACGATTGCTCCGCAATCCCTCAGGATGAGGCCGGTGGGTCTGGATGCAGTTTGTCTTCGCACGACAGCCATTGCCCTCATCCTGAGGGATCGCAGGCATGCCGTCTCAACAGCACATACCTATCGCTGCGATCGTCTCGAAGGATGCATTCAGCGCACAGCCGCGCCGTCCCTCACCCCATCAACGCCACAGCCGCCAGCGCCTCTTCGTGCCGCGCCGCCAGCATGTTCAGCCGCACCGTCTCATACCGCTCGCGGATCTCCGGCGGCGCCAGCTCCGGACGGCCTGAATTAAACGGCGGCGCCGGTGCATACTCCAGCCCCAGTTGCACCATCTGCGCAAACTCCGGCCCGGCGATCTCCGCCAGCACGGTGAAGGCAAAGTCGATCCCCGCCGTCACGCCGCCGCCCGTGATGATATTGCCATCCCGCGCCACGCGCGCCGGATCGTGGATCGCGCCGAACAGCGGCAGCAATTCCGCAAACGCCCAGTGACACGCCGCGCGCCTGCCTTTCAGCAATCCGGCCGCGCCAAGGATCAGCGATCCCGTGCACACCGAGGTGATGTACTGCGCGCCCGTCGCCAGCCGCCGGATCTCGCCAGTGAACGCCGTGTCCTGCGCCATCTTCGTCGCGCCAACGCCTCCGGGGACACAGAGCAAGTCGCAGCTTCTGATGTCCGCTAACCGCTCCGTGCCCCCGAAGGTCAATCCGTCGGCCTCGACCGCGCCGCCGGCCGGGCTTGCCACGATCGTCTCCGATCCGGGCAGCCGGCTCAGCACCTGGTGGGGGCCGGTAAAGTCGAGATGCGTCATGCCCGGCCAGATCGCGAAGACAGTCGTGAACTTCGGGCTGGCGTCTGTGTGCATGGGGAGGAAACCTCGGCTTGACGAAGCCTCTTGTGCCCCAGAACCGTTTTGGCATAAATGACAATGTTCCCGCTTTTTCTGCCAAGGCGCAAAACATGCCCGCCAAAGCTCCCGCCCGCGTCCTGAAACCCCGCACCATCGGCGTCCTCATCTTCGACGACTTCCAGCTGCTCGACGCCGCCGGCCCGATCGGCGCGTTCGAAATGCCGATGCGGGGCATGAAGCCGCCGCCCTACACGCTGGAAGTGATCGCCCCCGTGGCCGGCCCCGTCCGCTCCTCCTCCGGCGCTGTCTGGATGGCCGAGGCGATGCCCGCAAAACCCGTCTACGACACGCTGATCATCGCCGGCGGCTGGGGCTCACGACAGGCAATGCTGGACCCCAAAGTCCAGGCCTTCGTCAAAACCGCCATGAAAACCGCCCGCCGCGTCTGCTCGGTCTGCTCCGGCGCCTACATCCTCGCCCAGTGCGGCGTGCTGGAAGGCAAGCGCGCCACCACCCATTGGGGCCGCACCCCCGATTTCCAGAAGCGCTATCCGGACGTGAAGCTGGAACCCGACTGCATCTACACCCGCGACGGGAAAGTCTGGACCTCCGCCGGCATCACCGCCGGCATCGACCTCGCCCTCGCCCTCATCGCCGACGATCTCGGCGAGGAAGTCTCCCGCCGCACCGCGCAGGAGCTGGTGGTCTACCATCGCCGCCCCGGCGGCCAGTCGCAGTTCTCGGCCCTGCTCGACATCGAGCGCATCGAGGGCCGCTTTACCCCGCTCCTCGCCTGGATGCGCGAGCGGCTGGACGCGGACCTGTCCGTCGAGACGCTGGCGGCGCAAGCCAATATGAGTCCACGGAATTTTGCCCGCGCCTTCACCGCTGAGACAGGGGTAACCCCGGCCAAGGCGGTGGAGCGTCTGCGGCTGGAAAGCGCGCGCGAGCGCGTGGAGCATTCCAGCGATCCGATCGATGTGGTGGCGCAGGATGTCGGTTTTGGTGACCCGGAGCGGATGCGGCGTGCGTTCGTGCGGGCGTTTGGACAGCCGCCACAGGCGCTGCGCCGTCTTGCCCGCTCGGATGCCGCTTAGCCGGCCGACGCGTAACGGGCGATACGCCCGTCCAGCTCGGCGAGGCGGACGCGCCAGATCACAAGCTCACGGGCGGAAAGGCCGCCTTCGCCCGGGGGCACCGGTTCGAGGGAAGCCAGGTCCGTCGCGAGCCGCTCGCGGCGCTCACGCAGCAGTTTGAGGGTTTCGGTGCGAGGGTCTTGCTCTGCCATAGTGACGAAATAGGAAGCACGACAGAAAAGACGAGTCGACTCCTGAATCGGGTCGCAGTGTCGATGTGATCGATCGCGCAAGTGCTGACAGGCGAACTGATGTGAGCGCTCGCTCACATCACCCGACCCAGCCCGGTCAGGCGCCCTTGATGGCCCCGATAAACGGCAGCCCGCGCATCGCGCCGGCATCGTCCATCCCGTAACCAACGAGATAGCGCGAGGGTGCATCCCACGCCCACGCATCCAGCCCCTCGGTGGCAGCCTCGGGTTTCCGCGCAAAAACGCAGGTGAGCACTTCCGCGGCGCCCTTGGCCATAAGATGGGCGCGGGCAAAGTGGACGGTGCGGCCGCTGTCGAACACGTCGTCGATCAGCAGCACGCCCTTGCCCTCGACCGGGCGGGAGATGTCGGCCCGGACGACGATGCGGCCGGAGCTGACCCGCTCATCATGGTAACTTTCGAGCCAGAGCGCGTCGAAACCCACGTCGATTCCGAGGCGTGAGAGGGCGCGCATCAGGTCGGCTGCGAAAGGCGTCGCCCCCAGCAGCGTGACCACGCCGGTCCACTCGCCAGCCTTCAGGCGGGGGGCAAGCCGCTCGGCGAGCGCCGCGACGCGCGCATCGACCTCTGCCGAAGTCAGCAGGACGTCGACATTGCCGGGAACGAAGGGCTCAGTGATGGTCGGCCTCCTTGACGGGCACGGCTTCCGGAGGGTGCGCCGCGGTCGGGGCGGCTTCCGCCGCATGGGCGTCGCCAGAGGTCGCAATCTCGTGGGATTCGGCGCCGCCGCCAGCCGCCGGGGCCGCATGACCGGGCTTGGCGGCGGGAGGCGCCTCACCTTCAGGCACGGCCTCGACGTGCGTTTCCTTGCCGTCCGGCTCGCCGTCATAGGCGAAGGTGACGGTCAGCCGGTAGGTTTCCACCGGGGGCGCCTCGAAGCGCGACGTGAATTCGGTGCGCTCGCCCGGGCCGAGATGCGGAACGGCCAGCTTGTCGGTCCAGGTCTGGACCTCCTTGCCGCCCTCATCCTTCAGGGTCACCCGCAGCGCCGGGGTCGGCCGGGCTTCGTCGGAAATGTTCACAGCGGCGCCAGTCACGGTCAGCACCGGGGTGGTGCCATCGAACGACCGCTTGGCCACGACGTTTTCCAGCGTCACGCCGTACCGGTTCACATCCAGCCCGACGACCCGGTAGAGCGAGGCCACTTTCGGGAAGGCCTGCGCCACTTCATTGCGGAACAGCACAGCCCCACCGATCGCGGCGAGGAAGATCACGCCGGTCGAGATCCAGGCGATGCTGATGGCCTGCCCCTTGGCCCGTTTGCGCTTGGCGTGCTCGCGGGCGCGGAATTCGGCGTGGGGACCGGCGCGGGCCTTGGAGTTGGCCTGGGCGGTCTGGCGCAAGCGTTCGACCTGTTCGCGCGTCAGCCCGGTGTCGTCCGTGGGAGCGGCAGCTTCGCCTTCTTCCTGCAGTTTTGCATGCCAGGCATGGCCGCACGTCGCGCAGCGCACGCGCCGGCCCTCCTTCCCGATGGAGGAGTCCTCGGCGAAATACCGGGTATCGCAGGAGGGGCAAACCAGGATCATCGGACTATCGGAATCACAGGTACGGTTAATATAGTCCAATTAGGGCTGGAATCTGAACGCCGCATGCCCCGGGCATTTTAACAGAAGTCCCTATCGGAAAACGCTTTTTTGTCAGATGAGCCCGTTCTCAGATTTGATCGCGTCGGCCTCTCTTACGGGCCGGGCGCCGATATTCTGGCCGATGCGTCGCTGGTTTTGCGCCCCGGATCGATGACTTTTCTCACCGGTCCGTCGGGCGCCGGCAAGTCCACCCTGCTGAAACTGGCCTTTCTGGCGCTCCGCCCGACCGCCGGGCGAATCTCCCTGTTCGGGCTGGACACCGGCCGGCTGAAACCGGACGCCCTCGCCTCCCTGCGCCGCCGCATCGGCGTGGTGTTCCAGGAATTCCGCCTGCTCGACCATCTGTCCGCCTACGAGAATGTGGCCCTGCCCCTGCGCGTCATGGGCCGCCCCGAAGCCTCCTACCGCAAGGATGTGACAGAGCTGCTGACCTGGGTCGGCCTCGGCGACCGTCTCGACGCCCGCCCCGAAACCCTCTCCGGCGGCGAGAAGCAGCGCGTGGCCATCGCGCGCGCTGTCGTCGTCAAACCGGATCTCATCATCGCCGACGAACCGACCGGCAATGTCGACGAGGAGATGGGCGAGCGCCTGTTCCGTCTCTTCCGCGAGCTCAACAAGCGCCTCAACACCACCGTGCTCATCGCCACGCACGACATGGCGCTGGTGCGCCGCGCCAATGCCGACGTGCTGCGCCTCGCCGATGGCATGGTCGTCCGCGCACAGGCGCCGCCTGCCCTCCAGCAGGACACGCCGGCATGAGCCGTCACCTCGCTCCGCTCTTGCCGAGAGAAGACGCGCGCGAAGCCGCGCTGTTCTTCGTCGTCTGCGCGCTGTGTTTCCTCGCCGCCTTCTCCGGCCTCGTCTCGCGCGCCGCCTACGCCGCCGCCGGCGCATGGACCAGCGAGGTCACCGGCCAGCTCACCATCCGCGTGCGCGGCAGCGATGCCGACACCGCACGCGCGCTCGCCATCGTGCAGGCAACACCCGGCGTCGCCGCCGCACGCGCCCTCGACCGCGCCGACGCGGAAGAGCTGCTGCAGCCCTGGCTCGGCGCCGGCGGCATTCCCGCCGACCTGCCGCTGCCGCATCTCATCGCCGCCGAGGCCGCCCCCGGCGCAACCGGCGTCGGCGACCGTCTCACCGCCGCCCTGCAACGGGCAGAACTCAAGACGACCGTGGACGACCACGTCGTCTGGTCCGCCGACGCGCGCCGCGCTACCGACACGATCGGCCTCATCGCGCTCTCCGCCGTCGCCCTCCTCGGCGCCACTGGCATCGCCGTCATCGCCTTCGCCACGCACGCGACGCTGCTCGCGCGCCGCGACATCGTCGAACTGCTCCACCTCACCGGCGCCAAGGACAGCTTCATCGCCGGCCTCTTTGAGCGCCGCTTCCTGATGCTGGGTGTGCAGGCGGGCGCCCTCGGGGCCCTGTTCGCCTTCGGCGCCGCCGCCTTCATCCTGTTCGCCGTCCGGCAGGGCGACGCACAGACCTGGCTGCTGCCCCAGCTCTCCCTGTCGCTGGCCGATGGCCTGATCCTGGGCCTCTCCCCCCTGATCGCCGGGGCCGTCTCCATGCTCGCCGCGAAAGTGACCGTGATGCGGTCCCTTTCGGACATGGTCTGAGGAGAGGTATGAGCTGACCCCGTGAGATTCGTCGCGCGCCTCTTTGTGATCGTCCTCGCCGTGGCCCTGCTGGCCGCCGGCTGGGACTTCTCACGCTTCGTCGCCCGCGCCGACCGCGCCGTCACGCCCGACCCGCCCTTCAAGGCCGAAGCCGTCGCCGCCCTCACCGGCAAGGCCGACGCCCGCATCATCACCGCCATCCAGCTGGCGGATTCCCTCGACCTCCCCCTGCTGATCTCCGGGGTGAACGTCGACACCACGCCCGCCGACATCGGCCGCGTCACCAACACGCCCATGAGCCAGATCGACTGCTGCGTCACACTTGGGAAAGCCGCGGCCACCACCGAAGGCAACGGCGCCGAAGTCGCCGACTGGGCCCGCCGCCGACACGTCGACCGCATCATCGTGGTCACGTCCGAATACCACATGGATCGCGCCCTCTATGAAATGAAGCGCGCCATGCCCGAGGGCACCTTCATCCCCCACGCCGTGATGACGACCAAGGTCCGCCCCGGCGACTGGTACAAGGATGCCCCCACCGCCAGGCTCCTGATCGAGGAGTGGCTCAAATTCCGTCTTGCCGGCCTGCGCGGCGCGGCCTTCGGCGAAGGAAATGCTGGATGACGTTCATCCGATCTCTTCTGTATGCGATCTGGTTCTACGTGCTGCTGGTTGTTGTCGGCCTGCTCGCCATGCCGGTCTCGATGGTCTCGCGGCGCTTTGCGATCGGCTCCGTGCGCTTCTTCGCGCATATCCAGGCGTTCGGCCTCTGGCTCATCTGCGGCATCAGCACCGAAGTGCGCGGCAAAGAGAACCTGCCCAAGGGCGGCCCCGGCCTCATCGCGATGAAGCACCAGTCGACCTACGACACCATCGCGCCCTTCATGTTCATGGAGAACCCGGCCTACATCCTGAAGAAGGAGCTGCTGAAGGCCCCGGTGTTCGGCGTCTACGCCTCGCGCGTCGGCATCCCCATCGACCGCGCCGGCGGCGCCAAGACGATGCGCCTGATGCTCGCCGCCGCAAAGAAAGCCACCGAAGGCGGCCAGCAGATCGTCATCTTCCCGGAAGGCACGCGCCAGCTCCCCGACACGCCCGCCGACATCAAGCCCGGCATCGTTCTTCTCTATAACGAACTGAAAGTCCCCTGCGTCCCCGTCGCCCTCAACACCGGCCTGTGCTGGCAGGGCTCAGGCTTTCTCCGCCGCCCCGGCAAGATCATCTTCGAAGTCCTGCCGCCCATCGCCCCCGGCCTGAAGCGCGACGTGTTCACGCAGACACTGAAAGACGCGCTCGATCCCGCGACAGTCCGACTCGTCGCCGAAGGCCGCGCGGCGCAAGGCAAGGGCTGAAAGCGCTGGCATGTAATCGCTTTGGATGGACGCCGCCTTGGCTTGTCATCCCGGCCGTAGCGAAGCGGAGAGCCGGGACCCATGGATAGGCTGTCGCGGTCTTGCAATGGGTCCCGGGTCTCGCTGCACTCGCCCGGGATGACAGCCCGCATGCGCTATACCGGGGGTCGCCTCTCGCTTAAGTTGATCGCACTCCAAGCCTCGGCAGCACGCATTTCTTTATAACGCGTCTCGGTATGCGTTATAAGCGGGCGTGGCTGCCTCATGATCAAGTCTATTGGCGGTCGCGACGCCCAAGAGCTGTTTGAAGCTGGGCGATTCGGCTGCCTTGTCGCCATCGTGGATTATCATTGAGGAGAGGCCCATGGCCCGCGACCCCAAGCTCGCTCCCATCCACCCCGGCGAGATCTTGCTGGAAGAATACATGAAGCCGCTGGGGCTGAGCCAGAATGCGCTTGCGCGTGCTCTTGCCGTGCCGCCTGGCCGTATCGGCGAGATCGTCAACGGACGTCGCTCCATCACAGGCGACACCGCGCTTCGCCTCGCGCGCCATTTCGGCGCCTCGCCGGAATTCTGGATGAACCTGCAGGCGCGCTTCGATCTCGAGACCGCGCAAATCGCCGCCGGCAAGGAAATTCGCGCCAAGGTGCGTCCCCGCGTGGAGGTCTAGCCCAGCTGCCTTACGGCTTCGGCTTGTCCCGTCCGAAGTTCGCCGACGCCGTGTCCTGCCCCGCATCGATGATCTCGCGGCGGATGCGGCGGGACTCAGTGAAGGTGTCGAACAGCTTCTGCCCGTCCGCATTGCGGATCGCCTTCCGAAGCGCCGTCAGGTCTTCCTCGAACCGGCCGAGCACTTCCAGCACCGCTTCCTTGTTGTTGAGGAACACGTCGCGCCACATCGTCGGGTCGGAAGCCGCAATACGTGTGAAATCGCGGAAACCGGCGGCCGAGAATTTCACCACCTCGCCTTCGGTCACCGCTTCCATGTCGTAAGCCGTCGCCACCATGTTGTAGGCGATCAGGTGAGGAATATGGCTCGTCACCGCCAGCACCAGATCGTGCCGCGCCGCATCCATGCGCTCGACCTTCGAACCCAGCCCCGTCCAGAACGCCGCGAGCCGGTCAGTCGCCGCCACATAGTCAGCGTCGTCCCGCGCTTCCGGCGTCAGGATGCACCAGCGGTTCTCGAACAGACTCGCAAAGCCAGCGTCGGGACCAGACTTCTCTGTCCCCGCAATCGGGTGCCCCGGAATGACATGAATGTCCGTCCGCCCCAGCGCCCGGAAATCCCGCGCCACATTGCCCTTCACCGAACCCACGTCAGTGAGGATCGCCCCGGCCTTCATCGCAACAACGCTCGCGCCTGACACGACCCCGATCGCACCCACCGGCACGCACATGAACACCGCGTCCGCGTTCGCCACCGCTTCCGCCAGCGATCCCGCCGGCCTGCCGAACCCGATCTCGCCCGCGCGCTTCAATGCCTCAGCATTGCCGTCGAACAGCACCACCTCGCCGGCGATGCCCTTCTCCAGCGCGCCGCGCGCGATGGAGCCGCCGATCAGGCCGACGCCGATGATGGCGATCTGGTTGAAGACCTTGCTTCCGGGGTTGGGCGCCATGACCTATTTGCCCAGAAACTCTTTGAGCAGCGCCAGCGCCGCGTTGTTGGCTTCGGTCGTGCCAACCGAGATGCGCAGGTGGTTGGCCATCTTGTAGCCCGCCAGACTGCGCACTGTGACGCCGCGATCTTTCAGATAGTTGAGCGCCTCGCCCGCCGTCTTGCCTTTCGCAGCCGGAAACTCCGCCACCACGAAATTGCCGACGCCATCGATCACGCTCAGCCCCAGCTTCACCAGCTCACCGGCGAGGCGCGGCAGCTCCGCCGCATTGTGCGCCAGCGACTGCTCCGTGAACGCGTCATCTTCCAGCGCCGCAATCGCTGCCGCCTGCGCCGGCAGGTTAACGTTGAACGGCATGCGCACGCGCTCGATCGCATCGACGATATGCTCGGGCGCATAGCCCCAACCGACACGCAGCCCCGCAAGGCCATACAGCTTCGAGAACGTCCGCGTCATGATGACGTTGCCGAACTGCGAGGCCAGCTCGATGCCCGAGGCGTAGTCGTTCTTGCTGACGAACTCCGCATACGCGCCATCCAGCACCAGCATCACATGCGGCGGCAGGCCGGCATGCAGCCGCTTCACCTCGTCATAAGGAAGGTAAGTGCCCGTCGGATTGTTCGGGTTGGCCAGCCACACCATCTTGGTGCGTGGTGTCACCGCCGCGAGGATCGCATCCACGTCAGCGGTGAAATCCTTCTCCGCAATCTCGACAACCTTGGCGCCCTGCTGCTGCGCGATGATCGCGTAGATCGCAAAGGCGTGCGCCGTGTTGATGCTCTCATCGCCCGGCCCGAGATAGGCGCGGCCCAGCATCAGGAAGATGTCGTCCGAGCCCGCGCCAACCACGAGCCGCTTCACATCAAGGCCGTGCTTCTTCGCGATCGCGGCCTTCAGCTCGCGCGCGGCGCCATCGGGATAGAGATCCATCTTGGCGGCGAGTTCGGCATAGACGTGCTTCGCACGGGGCGATGCCCCCAGCGGGTTCTCGTTGGACGCCAGCTTGTAGGTCTTGCCGCCGGTGTTCTTCGGCGCTTCGCCCGGCACATAGGCATTCACGCCGGCAAGCTGCGGCAAGGGCTTGGGAAAGTCAGACATGGCAAGGCCCCTAAGTCAGGGCCGAGGCCGTACCCCGATAATGCGGAGGCCGTCCAGCCCCGCCTTCCGGGCCATCTCGATCCGCGGGTCGTCCGGCGCGACATAGCCCGAAATCCGCATCAGCGCCTGCGACCGCGCCCGCGCCACGACTTCGGCCTTGAGGCCAATGTCGCCAAGACGGTTCGCAGCGGTCCACTGGTCATCGTGGACGGTGGCGAGCATGTCATCCTCGCCCGAGGGCTCGATCGGGATCCGGCCAACGACGGCGATACGCGGCACATCCCCGCCCTTGCCCGGCAGGCTGGGCCAGCCACAGCCGATGGTCAGGTCCTGGAAGCGGCTCTCATTGAGCACCGGCCACCACTGCCCCGCCCCGGCCTGTTCCGGCCACGGCACGCAGGCCAGCACGCCCGGCTGATGCAGCGCGCGGTCCAGCGCCTCGCGGACTTCCACCAGCGGAACGAGATCAGGCCCAAAACCGAAATAGCTGCGCCCGGCTTCCAGCGTCAGCGTCATGTCGCCACCGGCGACGTACACGGCCTTCAGCCCCCGGGCCGCAGCCGCATCCCCGCACATCGACCGCCACACACGGGCGGCCGCTTCAGGCGGAATACCGGAATTGATCGCTTCGCGGCAAAGCCGGCGCATGTCCGCCGCCTCGCGGGCCGGACGGAACACGCCAGCGCCCGGCGCAGTGGCCGGGGCGTCCCTGAGCTCGCGCCATTTCAGGGCAAGTGCGGCCAGAAAAGCGTCGCTCATTGCTTCAGTCGGGTTACGAAAGCTGTCAGCAGTCATATCACTCAACAAAACTCATGCCCCCAAGCATGTAACTGTCATACGACATATTCGTCCGATCCAGAACCCTCCAGCACGTGAGTCTTGCAGCTGGCAGGCGAATGGTCGTTCCAAAAGCGTCGTGAATCAGGGACTTGATGGTGAACGCGACGGACTTTCCCGTGCGGGACGTTAGGGTGCGTTACAGGCTGATGGGCATGCGGCTTGCTGTGGGGCAAACATGAAAAATCTGATCTTCCTGGCCGCGGCCGTGGCGCTTGTCCTTCCCGCCTGCACACCCGGCGAGGCCACCCGCAACGATCCCCTCGCCGGTCCTTACCGCGTCCTCTCCGTGAAGGAGATTTTCGCCGACGCCCCGCAATACAAGTCCGGCGATGATCTCAAGGTCTTCATCGGCAAGCGCCTCGACTGGGCCTTCGCCCCCGGCCGCGCGCCGCTCACCACCATGGACCCCGAGGCCGATCTCTGGCTCGACAAGAGCATCACGGCTGACCAGGTGCTCGCCGCCGAAACCGCGCTCACCGCCGAGGGCCACAAGGCCGCCCGCCTGATCACCGCGCTCAATGGCGGCGGCGATACGGAAGCGATGCAGAAGCTGATCGCCGAAGGCTATGAACCCGCCCAGATCTTCGAAGGCGGCTTCGAGGCCTCGATGGGCGACACGCCCGAAGCGAAAGTCACCCGCGACAAACTCCGCAAGCTCGCCCCGCGCTACCCGATCGCCAAGCTGGTCCTCGGCCTCTCGCTGGTCGACCTGCCCAGCCTGACCGACAAGGCCGAAGGCATCCAGCTCCTGTCCGAGCTGCACGATGTCGACGCGCTGATGCTGCAGACCGTGGTCACGTCTCTCTATTTCATGGAGCCGCACCAGCCGCAGGCCGACAAGGTCGCGCGCCAGATGCTCGAAGCCTACGCCAAGGTGATGCCCGACATGCTGAAGAACGGCGAACCGGTCATGCAACGCGCCACCTTCGCCCTCGGCCAGCTGCTGGAAGAAGGCCGTGGCGGCCCGAAAGACGCCGACCGCGCCGCCGCCATCTACACGACCCTCGTCGACACCACGCACCCCACCTGCGAGCCCGACGCCGCCGCCGGCCTG